>JACPOZ010000021.1 GCA_016191235.1 Gammaproteobacteria bacterium | reverse complement strand
CCTGGCGGGGCGCACTTCGAAGGCGACCTTGGAGATTAACCAGATGATCGAGAAGATTCAGGGCGAGGTCGGTGTCACGGTCAACTGCATTTCATCGGGGAGAGAGGCGGCGTCGATCGGCAAGGAAAGGGCAGCCAATGCTCAGTCGGCGCTGGAAAACATTTTGGGCAGTATCAATGGTGTCGGTGGATTGATCCGTGAAATTGCCATGGCGACGGAAAACGTCGCGCATGGCGTACAGGAGATCACCAGCGAAACCGATCAGATCGCCAGCGTCGCGCAAAACAGTTTGGCGCAGACCCGGCATGCCATGCAGCAGAGTGACAAGCTGGATGGCGCAACAGAGCAGTTGGACAAGATGGTAGGTAGTTTCAAACTTTAACATTGTAAGGAGAAGGGAATGAGGTCGAGTTGCAAAAAGTATTTGGCTGTCGCGATTAGCGGCATCGGCTTGGCGGCTGGAGTTCAGTCAGCGCTGGCGGTGGAGATAAACGACAAGCTGTCGATTTATGGCTATGGCTATCAGGCCTATATGCGGGCCAGTGATAACGCCTATCTTGGGGCGGATAAAGAGGGAGACTGGAGTTACAGCGCGTTGGCCATAGTGTTGGCGGCGAAGCTCGACGGCAAGACCAGGGTCTGGGCGAACCTGCACAATACTGTGGAAAGAACCCGCATAGACTGGGCCTTTCTCGATTATCAAGCGAGCGCCAATCTCACGCTGCGCGTCGGTCAGGTCAAGATGCCAGTGGGGTTGTACAATGAGATCCGCGACATCAAATTCCTTCAGATGTCCACATTGCTTCCGGCGCTGTATCAGGAGGCGGCAGGAATAACCGAAGAGGCATATCGTGGTGTCGGGCTGACCTACAACCACGATGTCGGCGCCGGCCGTCTTTCCTGGGATGGTTATGCCGGGCAGGTGGTTCCCATCGAGTCCTTGGCCAATCAAAAAATGCGGCGCATGGTTGGTGGTCGCGTTACTTACAACGCGCCGGTGGACGGCCTGCGCTTCATGGCTACGGCTTACGACAGTCAGGTCGAAAATACCGGAATAAACGAAAAGAGCAGCAAGAAGGCATGGGTGCTGTCGGCCGACTACAAGGCGAACAATCTCGACCTCAAGGCCGAGTATGCGCCGATGAAATTTTTCGGCGTGAAGGGCAAGACTTATTACGCACAGGCAGGCTATACCCTGGCCGAGAAGTGGACGCCCTTCATCCGTTATGACTATGTCACGACCGACAGCGCGGAGAGCGGTGACCCTTCCCACTACCAGAAGGTTGCGAGCCTTGGCGTGGGATACAAGTTCAGCGACAGCGTCGGATTCCGCCTGGAAAACCACTGGAACCGAGGATATGCCTTGCCCGTCGCTTCGGGTGAGACCGTTGCGGGCGCCGGCAAGAACAATTGGAACATGTTTGCGGCCAGTATCAACTTTATATTTTGAGGCGGAGGAGAAGGAACATGAGATTGATTTTGCGTAGCGTTCTGGTGGCGGGTATGAGTGCCATGCTGGTACTGCCTGCCTGGGCCGGAGATGTGGTGGTGATCGTCAACAAGGGCAATACCAATGCCGTGGATAAGGCATTTGTCGTAAAGGTTTACACGGGCGAGGCGAAAGCCTGGGCGGATGGCGGTCCGATATTCGCCCTCGATCAGGGAGAAGACAGCCCGGTCCGGGCGGATTTTTACAGCAGCATGCTCGGCAAGAGCGTTTCCAATATGAAGGCGCTGTGGGCGCAGAACATCTTCGCCGGCAAGGCGCTGCCGCCCAAGATTGTCGATCCGGACGCCGAGGTCAAGAAGGTGGTCAGCGCCAACAAGCATGCCATTGGCTATATCAGCGCATCCAGCGCGGACGACACCGTGAAAGTTGTCGTGAAGTAACCCCCGCCGCGGAGCGCCGCCCGCTTGCGGCCTTCGCGGCTTTTTTAGAAATCATCCTCAATCATCGCTTTGAGCGCGGCAAGCCTGTTTCGCTCCTGCGGTGTCAGGTATTTCATCTGATAGAGATCAACCGCGCCTGGCGTGGCGAGGATTTTGCCGAATTGCTGTATCCAGGCGTCCAGTTGCTCGTCTCGGTACTGATAGTCCCCAAAGGGAAAGGGTGCCCAGCCCTCGCCATCGCGCCCGGCAAACTCTTCGGGAGTCATCTCGATAGGGAATATTTCCTTGGCGCGTTCTTCAAGCTCAAGCGGGGCCAAGGGGCGCTGCATCTTGTTTTCGGGCATGATTCTGGTCTTTGGTGTGGTGGTAAAGTTGACTGTAAAGCGTAACATATCCCAGGCAATGAAATTGCCGCTTCCCTTTTTTGGTGATTCGCGTAAAATACCCGGTTTTATTCCGCCTGCGCGTGACGCGGGTTTTTCAGGTTTGATTCAAAGGAAGCAGAAACAATGGTAACCATTCGTTTGGCACGTGGCGGCGCGAAAAAACGCCCTTTTTACCACATCGTCGTGACCGATTCCCGTAATCCGCGTGATGGCCGCTATATCGAGCGCGTAGGGTTTTTCAATCCCGTTGCGACCGGCGGCGAAGTGCGGTTGAACGTAAACAATGAGCGGGTGAATTACTGGGTATCCAAAGGTGCTCAGCCCTCCGAGCGTGTTGCTTCGCTGGTCAAGCAGCAGGCCGCCTGATAAGGCGGTGTCAGCGGGAGGTGCATGCCCTCGCTTACTGCCATCGGCGCACCCATAGATGAGTACCCTGAAGGCGGCAAGTGATAATCCCTCTGATTTGGTTGTAGTTGGGCGGATTTCCGGTATTTTCGGGGTGCGCGGTTGGGTCAAGGTGTATTCGTATACCCATCCGCTGGAAAATATTTTGGCCTATAACCCCTGGCAGGTACGCCCCAGGCTGATAGGGGAGGAATGGATGGCCATGACCTTGCTGGGCGGGCGCCCTCATGGCAAGGGCATCGTCGCGCAGCTTGAGGGTTTCAGCGATCCCGAATCCGCCAGGACTCTATTGGGTGCGGATATCGCAGTGCGCCGGCATCAGCTGCCCTCACCTCGCTCCGGACAGTATTACTGGAGGGATTTGGTGGGCCTGGCTGTCGAGACGCTCGACGGCGTCGCGCTAGGCGCGGTGGATCATCTGTTGGAAACCGGCGCGAATGATGTGCTGGTGGTCGTCGGTGATCGGGAGCGTTTGATTCCCTATATTGACCAGGTGGTGGTTGAGGTCGATTTGCATGAGAAACGCATGCGTGTCGATTGGGATCCTGAGTTCTAGCGGATGCGTGTCGATGTTGTCACCTTGTTCCCGCCCATGTTCGAGGGGTTTACCCAGCATGGCGTGACAGGCAGGGCGATACAGCGGGGCGTGTTGCAGCTAGGGTTGTGGAACCCGCGCGATTACACCCATGATCGTCATCGCACTGTCGATGCCCGTTCTTATGGCGGCGGTCCCGGCATGGTGATGATGGTGCAGCCATTGCGCGATGCAATCCGTGCGGCGCGCGCTGCCGACGCGGAACCGGCCCGGGTGATTTATCTCTCGCCGCAGGGACGGCGCCTGGATCAGGCCGGTGTGCATGAGCTGGCAACGCGATCCCGGCTGGTGCTGGTGGCGGGCCGTTACGAAGGGATAGACGAGCGGGTGCTACAGACCGAGATCGACGAGGAATGGTCGATTGGCGACTATGTGCTCAGTGGCGGCGAATTGGCGGCGATGGTGATGATCGATGCAGTGACGCGATTGCTGCCCGGTGTGTTGGGGCATGAAGATTCCGCGCAGCAGGATTCGTTTGCCGAAGGGCTGCTGGATTATCCGCACTATACCCGGCCTGAAGAGGTTGACGGGATGAGGGTACCGGAGGTGCTGATGAGCGGTGATCATAAGGCGATCCACCGTTGGCGGTGCAAGCAGGCGCTGGGGCGGACATGGCTAAGACGGCCGGATATGCTGGGGGTTTTGACACTGGATGCGGCGCAGCGTGAGTTGCTGGATGAATTCCAAAGAGAACACAAGAAATTGTAGGCCAGGCGCATAACCGGCTTGACTCAATGAAGCTAAGATTTAACTGATTGGAGCGACAAACTATGAACATTATTCAACAAATCGAAGCCGAACAGATGACCCGTGTGTTGCCTGCTTTTGGCCCAGGCGATACGGTGACGGTGCAGGTGAAGGTTAAGGAAGGCAACCGTGAGCGTTTGCAGGCCTTTGAAGGCGTTGTCATCGCCATGAGCAGCCGCGGCTTGAATTCATCCTTTACCGTGCGCAAGGTTTCCCATGGCGAGGGTGTGGAACGTGTTTTCCAGACCCATAGCCCTGGTATTGAGTCTGTTTCGGTCAAGCGCCGTGGCGCCGTGCGCCGTGCCAAGCTTTACTACCTGCGTGATCTGAAAGGTAAGGCCGCGCGCATCAAGGAAAAGCTGTAAGAACTTGTTCACGATCTCGCTGAAGGGCGCATTGCGGCGTTACCCTAAAATAATAAGGGCGAACTCAAAATGCTCACATACTTTATGTATGGTCCGCTTTTTCGTTCGATTTTGCCTTGCACTGGGAACCCTTCGCTTCGCTAAACCCTTCGCTTGCACTCTTCCCTTGATCGAGATCGTAAACAGGTTCTAATATCGCTTTCCTTGATCCCTCTTTGGCAATCAAGGGGGATGAAGGAAATGCCAACGGGCATTTTCTGGTAATAAATTCCAAGCGGGGTGAGCGCGCTGTGATGAGAAACGGACGTTGCAACAAGCATCGCCGGTTTCCCTTCGCGCGCGCCATCTCCCGCTTTGTGTTTTCGCTCCCTCGCTTTTCCCCTCAGACGAATAACGCCCGCGTGGTTGCTGGCCTGGCCTTGTGGCTGGCGCTGTTTGCCCTACCCGTGGCGCATGCCGATCAATTTGAAGACTTAACCGCACTGGCAGGGCAAGGCGCTACTGCCGATCTTGCAATGCGTCTGATAGATACGCATCAGCCTGCTGCCTCAGCTAGCCCCGCTGATTGGGCGCAATGGGAGCGGACACGGATAGTAATCTATCAGCAGCAGAAAAATTGGGTGGCGGTAGCGCAACGGGTGAGTGCCTTGCCGCAAAATATGCCGCAAGAGTTCGTCCGATGGGCGCTTGCGCAGGGTGCGGCTGTGCATCTTGAGCTGGGCCATGGCGCATCGGCACGCGAGTTGCTGCTGCGCTTGCTGTGGACGCCCGGTGAAAGTGTGGAAAGCCACCCGTTCGCACAGTGGCGCGTGATGGTGATTCGCAGCTATATCATGGACGGCCTGAAGGACGATGCCTATACCGCGATGCTGCGTTATCAGCAGGATTATGGCGATACGGATGCGCAAACACAGTTGCTGCGCGCACAGGTGATGCTGATCTCGGGACACGTTGCCGAGGCTATTCAATCGTTGTTGACTGCGACGGGGCCGGAGGCTTCCACATTGCGTTTGCTGGCGCGCCTGCGCAGTGGCGATGACCCGGAAGCCATCATGCGCGATACGGCGGGTGTGTTGGCGGATGACAAGCTGGCTGCGCCTGTCAAGGCCAGGTTATGGGCCACGCAGGCCGAGGCGGCGGAGCGTAGCGGTGATTGTGCCCGTCAGGTGCGCGCGCTGGAGCAGGTGCTGTCTTTGGATCAGGGTGTATTGGCGAGAGACGGTCTGTTTAACATCACCGCTGATACGTTATGGGATGCCTATCGGAGCTGCGCGCGGGCGGTGGGTAATCGCGAGCAATTGTTAATGGGTGAGTTCGAGCCGTGGTTTGCGGCGGCGCTGTACTTGATGGCCGCGCAGCCAGCCGAGGCGCGCGCGGTCTTCGCAATGCTGGCGCAGGAGGGTGATACGCTGGAGATGCGCCTGCGAGCGCATCGGCAGTTGATCAAGCTGCTGGCTAAAGACAAGCAGGGCGATGAGCTGGTGCGTCGGTTATACCGTGATCCAGGACGTTTTTCCTAGCCGTGTTGTCCTACGACGCCATTCTGGCCGCGCCTTTCCCTCAGGCGAAACTCGGCGTCCGCATTGACCGTGGCGCGCTTTGCAGTATCGACTTCCTTGATCCCGGCATGGATGACCTGCCGCCAAGGGATCCCGTTGCCCGTGAGGTGGCGCGGCAGTTGATGGCGTATTTCGCCAATCCTGCCCATATTTTTTCATTGCCGTTGGTAATACTAGGGACGCCTTTTCAACGCCGTGTATGGCAGGCGCTGTGTGAGGTGCCGCCCGGCAAACCGTGCCGCTACGGTGATGTGGCCCGGCGGCTAGCCAGTGGCCCGCGCGCAGTGGGTGGGGCGTGCCGGGCCAACCCTATCCCGATAGTTGTGCCCTGTCATCGAGTCGTCGGTGTGAACGGGCTGGTAGGATATTCCGGTGCGGTTTCAGGCGAAGGACTGGCTATCAAGCGCTGGCTGCTGGATCATGAAAGCCGAGTGTGATGCAGACCTTGCCGCCATCGAGGTGTTTCTCGATGCGATATGGATGGAGCGCGGCCTAAGCGCCAATACCCTGGCGGCTTATCGCACGGATCTTGCCGGTTTTGCGGCATGGCTGGTGCCACAGGGTAAGGCTCTCATGTCTGCGGGGCCTGGGGATTTGTCCGGTTATATGGCGACGCGCAAGCATGTCCGTTCCATGGCGCGCTTGCTGTCCTGTCTGCGGCGGTTTTATCAGTATCTGGTGCGAGAGGGGCGTTTGGAGGCCGATCCCAGTGCGCTCATAGATGCACCCAGGCTGGGGCGCCCCTTGCCCAAGTCGTTGACCGAGACAGAGGTGGAGTCATTGCTCGACGCGCCCCCGACGGAAGAAGTGTTGGGTTTGCGCGACCGCGCCATGCTGGAGCTGCTCTATGCCAGCGGCCTGCGCGTTTCAGAGCTGGTGAGCGCGGGTGTTGCGCAGGTGAATTTAAGTCAGGGCGTAGTGCGTATCACCGGCAAGGGCGGCAAGGAGCGCCTTGTCCCGATCGGTGAGGAGTCGCTGTTATGGCTGGAGCGTTATCTGCGCGAGGGACGGCCTGAACTGCTGAAAGGCAGGCAAAGCGGCGCCATGTTTGTGACGCAGCGCGGTGCGGCGATGACGCGTCAGGCGTTCTGGTATCTGATCAAGCGCTACGCGCAACAGGTCGGTATCGCCGCCGCCAGGATTTCCCCGCATACGTTGCGCCACTCGTTCGCTACCCATCTTTTGAATCATGGCGCCGATTTGCGCGTTTTGCAGATGTTGCTCGGGCACAGTGACTTATCCACCACGCAAATTTATACTCATGTCGCAAAAGAGCGGTTAAAAAGCCTGCATGCCAGGCATCATCCACGTGGTTGAATGGAACAGTTGTTCGTTGGAGGTTTCAAATATATATGCCATCCTTTGACGTGGTATCAGAAGTAAATATGCCGGAAGTGCGTAACGCGGTGGATCAGGCCAACCGTGAGATTTCCACGCGCTTTGATTTCAAGGGGTCGGGTGCGCACATTGAGCAGGCCGATACGGTGGTCACTCTCCACGCCAGCAGCGAATTCCAGATTGATCAGATGCTGGATATTATGCTGGGCAAGTTCGCCAAGCGTGGCGTGGATATTGCCTGTCTTGATAAGGGCAAGGTGGAGGCTGCCGGTAACAAGGCGCGTCAAGCGCTCACCGTGCGCCAAGGGATCGATGCCGAGCAGGCCAGGAAGATTGTAAAACTCATCAAGGACAGCAAGTCCAAGGTGCAGGTATCGATCCAGGGCGAACAGGTGCGCGTTACCGGCAAGAAGCGTGATGATTTGCAGGAGGTTATCGCACTGTTGCGCCAGTCCAAGCTTGATCTGCCTGTGCAGTTCACCAATTTCCGCGACTGAGGCGACAAGATGATTAAAAAAGTGTTTTTGGTGATACTGCTTACAGTATCCGGCGCCCATATTGTGATGGCGGATGACGCCGATATGGCTGAAATCAACAAGGCGCTTCAGGTGCTGGCGCCCGGCGTAAAGCCGGACAGCATCACACCATCCTCGATTCCGGGGATGTATGAGGTCATGCTTGGCGCGGATGTGGTTTATATATCGAAAAATGGCCGTTATCTGCTGCAAGGTGATCTGGTGGATTTGCAGGCGAAGAAAAATCTGACCGAGGGAAAACGCGCCGCAGGACGCCTCAAGCTGGTTAATTCCATGCGGGAAGACAAAATGATTGTGTTTGCGCCCGCAAAAGTGAAGCACACGATTACGGTTTTTACCGATATCGACTGCCCCTACTGCCGGAAAATGCACGCGGAAATGTCCGCGTATAATCAGCTTGGTATCAAAGTACGCTATATGCTGTATCCGCGTGCCGGGGTAAATTCTGAGTCTTATGAAAAAGCGGTATCCGTGTGGTGCGCGAAAGATCGCAAGACGGCACTGACTACAGCAAAGGCCACCGGCACTATCGCAAAGAAGACCTGCGAGAATCCGGTACGGGAACACATGGCCTTGGCCGACAGTATGGGGGTGAGTGGTACGCCTACGTTGGTGCTGGAAGACGGCAGGACGTTGCCGGGCTATGTTCCGGCGCAGCGTTTGAGCAGATTGCTGGACGATGCTGGCGCTAATAAAACAAATTAAGGAAACTCTGAAAAATCCATCCGTGGCTTTTTCAGAGACGAAAACCAAAAAATGTGATTTTTTTCTTAATTTTTCGAACACTTACGTATTCGAAAAATGGCGGTGCATCCATGTACCGCACGGAATCTCTAATAAATCAGAGGTTCCTTAAACCTAAAAACGGGGCAGAGTAAGTACAGTACTTTACAAAGCATCAAAATGTAGAGCATGATACTCAACGGTTCTGGTTTTATATTTCATGACCGGGATGCCGGGAAAGGTTTGCAACGATTATTATCCATGGGACGGGGTGCAAGGATGGGGCATGGAAACGCGATCGCCATGGAGTGACGCGGGGTAAGGATGCCCGACTGGAGTAGTGGAAAGGCGGCCTTTGGGCCGCCTTTCTTTTTTCAGGGTCTAAGAACCTGCTTACAATCTCGATCAAGGGAAGAGCGAAGCGAAGGGTTTAGCGCAAGCGAAGGGTTCCTAGCGCAAGGCAAAATCCCCCGAACAAGCGCAGCATACACGGAGTATGTGAGCATTATGAGGGGGCCACGATATATCAGGGTAACGCCGCGATGCGCCCTTCAGCGAGATTGTAAACAGGTTCTAACGTACGGGCAGAATCGCATTCTCTATCCGCTTTGCGCCCTTGATAGCGTCCGATGGATAGGCGGGTAGCGGCGGCATGGGGAGGGCTTTGCCGGTGGTCAGTGCCAGGCCTTTGCGGTAACAATCCAGGGCGTTTTCCTGTTCTCCCAGTCGCTCCAGTAGCTGCCCCAGCATCTGATAGGTTTCAGGTTTGGCGTCCGCGCCAATGCTGCTCTCAAGGTAACGGCGCGCCTTTCCCCACAGGCGGTTGCGCAGGCTCAGGTGGCCCAGTGCCAGCAGCAGCGTGGCATTATTCTCCCGGTCTTTGAGCCACGCTTCGGCGCGGGCAAGCTGCTTTGCCGGATCGGCCCCGGTAGCTAGTCCATAGAGATAAGCCAGGGCGTCGCTCCAGTTTTTCTGGATGGCCTCCTGTAACATCGTTTCTGCCTGCTCGCCCGCGCCTTGGGTGATGAGGGCGCGGGCGTATTCGGACAAGATGCCCTCGTGCTGACGCAGTTTCTGTGGTACCTGCTGCCAGGCTTTTACCAGCGCCAGTGAATCGGGGCCTTGTGCGGTGCGGGCCAACAGCCTTGCATGAGCCGTGCGTTCCAGATCATCAGCACGTTGGTTGTCTATGACGCCAGACCGGCGCAGCTCGGGCAGTAGCTCAAGCAGGTGTTGCCATTCCTGTGATTCGATATATAAGGTCATGAGCAGTTTTAGCACGGCGGTGTTTTTTTGCGCGGTGCCGCGCAGTTTATGCAGCGTTGCAAGCGCCTGTCCGTTCTGCCGATATGCGATTTGCAGGGTGGCTTGAGTTAAGCCGGTTGCGACATCATGGCTGGGTGCACATTGTTGCGCCAGTTGCAGATAATTGTCGCGCCGGTCATCCGCGCCTTGTTCCTGTGCGGCGCGCGCGGCGGCGAGATAGTTGAGGAGCGGTGTTTCGCTGTGTTCGGCATGTTTGGTGAGTTTTTGCTCCGCCGCCGCCCAATCGCCCTCAGCCAATTTAACCAATCCATGCGTTAGCGCGGTACGCGCCCGGTTCAGCCACTTTTGTTTCTGCAATTGCTCCAGCCGTTTTGGGAAGCGCCGCATCGCCGTCCACAGGCGTAGTACGTAGTGGAAGGCGAAAAAGGTTAGCAGCAGCACAATCACTAGCAACACGAGACTGGTTTCCAGTGTCCACTCGCGATAAACGATCTGGACATAGCCCGGATCGCCCGATACCGCCAAGCCGATGCCGGCGGCGGCCATCAGGGCGATCAGCACATAGGCCAATAGTTTCATGGCGGTGACGCGCCTTGAGTGCCGCTCGGGACGGCAGGTGTTGCAGTGTGAGTGGTGGCGCCATTGCGCGCAAGCCAGGCGTGCAAGGCGTTCAGTGAGGGGGAGATATCCGGCAGCGGTGGCGCAAGCTCCATTTTTTCAAGCTGGGCTATGGCATCTTGCGCGGCTTTGGTGGCGGCATCCTGTTCAAAATAGCGGGCCAGCCAGTCACGCGCGGTTGATAGGCTCGTGTGCAAGGCCTTTGTATCGTGCCGCAGCAGCGCAAGGCGCGCTGTTTCCAGTGTCAGGCGCAGATTGTGGCGCAAGAAAAAACGCTGATCAGGGCTGGCCAGCGGCAGGATGGCCTGATCGGTGCGCTTGATTATCACCAGGCTTTTGAGTTCTTCCCACGCGCCGCTCCAGAAATTTTTTGTCTCACGAGGAAGCGATGCGGTGGGTGCCTTGGTTTGCGATCCCAGCGGCGTCCATCGTTCCACTTGGTTTTGCAGGCTGTTGAGCGTTAAGGATGCACCCGCGATATCCGGTTGCGGTACGGCTTTTAATTGGGTGATTTCATCTATCAACTGTTGGCGCGTTTCAAGCAGGGCGGGGTCGGCTGCTTCCCCCAGCCGCTGGTTGGCCTCTTCCAGGGCAGTGATGGCGGTGGACACGTCCTGCTCCAGGAGCAGACGGTGGCTGGCGATGCGCATCAGGTACTCGGCGTCGGATGCCGTCGAAAAATCATGGCTTTTTTCCATGCTGGAGCGCATTTCCTGCGTGAAAGTGCGCAACGCCTGCTGCTCGGCCCGCAGCTCATTCAGGCCTTTGAGTTCGCTTTTGATGGTGTCGTCCAACACGCGCAGCGCGGTGCTGGTTCGGGCCATGTCATGGTTGAGCGCCTGCTGGCCGGTCCAGAGGAAATAACCTGCTGCGCCCAGGCCTAATGTGAGCAGCAGCGCAAACAGCACCAGAAATAGCGCCGGGCTGTTCCTGCGCATCCGTGCATCCATGGCATTCGTCGATCCCTTTGCATCACGCGGGGCGGCGGATGGTTCTGGTTTTTTGGGAGGCTGCGCCGGGTGGGTGTGGTCGATTGAGGCGGGTTCCGCGCCGGAATGCCCTGATGCTTTTTCGCTGTCGTTCATGTCACGTTCACAGATGAGGCGCGCTCGATATTACACCAGTCCCTGATCGCAGCCACCAGTCCCGCATCGCTGGCCTCGCCTGCTATCAGTGGCGGGCAGACAAAGCCAAGTTCACCTGCCAGGTCTGCGGTGCGCTGGCTGATCACCACCAGGGGTATGTACAGCAGCCATTCCCTGCCCGTTTCGCCCGCCATTTCCCATAAGTTGCGCAGGCCCTCATTGCTGGTTACGATGATGGCATCAATCCCGGCGTTCATCACGCTGTTGAAATTCACGGCGGGTTTGCCGCGCCGGTAGACTTCTGCGTACTCCACATGCGCGCCGCGCTCCCTGAGTGTGTCACCCAGCAGTTCGCGGCCACCCTCACCACGGAAAATTACGATTCTTTTGGATGCGACATCACCCATTATGTCCAGGGCGAGTAGCGCCTCGCTATTGAACTGCTGATGGGGGCGGATATCGACAGGTCTACCACGGTGCTGCAATTCCTCGGCAGTACGCGCGCCTACTGCGGCCACCTTCAGGTGTGGCGGCCAGTCGTGGCGCGGCGACAACAGTTCCATTGTCTTGCTCACGGCATTGGCGCTGATGAAGATGGCGATGTCGAATTCATTGAGACGGTCGAGGAGTTCCTGCGTCGCGTTTATGTCCTGCGGATCGAGGATCTCAATCGCGGGAAGCAGTACTGCGCGCCCACCCTCGGCCTCGATCAGTTCGCACAAGCGCTGTGACTGGTGGGCCGGGCGTGTAACTAATACGGTTATGCCTTCCATTGCGGGTTTCCGGGTCATGGTGGAGTGGGGAGGGCGTCCTGATAGACATCTTTCAGGATCGCGGCGGCGCCACGCTTCAGCAAGTCGTCAGCAAGTGCTATGCCAAGTTGCTCCGCTTCCTGCTGTGGCCCGCTGACTTCACCGCGCACCACCTCGCTGCCATCGGGGCGGCCCACCAGGCCGCGTAGGGTGAGATTGCCGCCGTCGAGCACGGCGTATCCGGCGATAGGCACCTGGCATCCCCCCTCCAGGCGCCGGTTCATGGCGCGTTCCGCCGTGACGCGGATATGGGTGGGCGCATCATTTAACGGCGCAAGCAGGGCGTGGATGCGCGCGTCATCCTCACGGCATTCTATGCCCACCGCGCCTTGCCCCACCGCAGGCAGGGAGACGCGGGTATCCAGGTATTCCGTGATGCGTTCCGCCATCCCAAGACGCAACAGCCCGGCGCTGGCGAGGATGATGGCGTCGTACTCGCCAGCGTCAAGCTTCGCAAGGCGCGTGTTGACGTTGCCGCGTAGTGTGAGGATGTTCAGGTCGGGGCGCTTCTCATTCAGTTGGCACTGGCGGCGCAGGCTGGAGGTGCCCACCCGCGCGCCCTGCGGCAAGTCATTCAGGCTGGCGTAGGTGTTCGAGACAAAGGCATCGCGCGCGTCTTCGCGTTCACATACCACCGCCAGGTGCAGGCCGGGCGGGAATTCTGCAGGCACATCCTTCATGGAATGCACCGCGATATCGGCGTGTCCCTCCAGCATGCCTTGCTCCAGCTCTTTAACGAACAGCCCTTTGCCGCCGATCTTGGCCAGCGGGCTGTCGAGGATCTTGTCGCCTTGGGTAGTCATCTTTAACAGTTCCACCTGAAGCCCAGGATGGGCCTTCAGCAGTCTGTCTCGGACATATTCGGCCTGCCACAGGGCTAATGGGCTTTTGCGGGTTGCGATACGGACTCTATTTGTGGGCATGTGCGAACCAGGATTTTAAATGTTTTGGGTTGCAGGAGCGAGCAATCCCGCGCCTGCTTTTGACTAATGATACCGTCTGTAACCGCAAATTCACACCTTCAGTCTTTTTTTTACAAGCGGCAGATGGCTGCGGCTGACCTCCAGCCGGTCGTCGCTGCCGCGCAACATAACCTCATAATGCCCGTCCTTATTTTTTGTCATACCGATGAGGTGAGCATTCGCCACCAGCGCATTGCGGTGGATACGCGTGAAGTGCCTGGCGAACTCCTCTTCCAGGGATTTGAGGGATGCCTCGATCAGTACCTCGCCGCCAGTATGACGCACCGTGACATATTTATTATCGGCCTGGAAGTAGAGGATATCCGCCACCGCCACCAGTTGAATCTTACCCGCCGAATGTGAACTGATGTGGGTGCGGGCGTGTGTATTGCCGTTTTCATTGCGCGTTACGGCATGGAGCTGGGCGCGGTTGAGTTTGCCTGCCTTGTCCAGGGCCTGCCGCAAGCGCTCCTTGCGGATGGGTTTGAGCAGGTAGTCCATGGCGTGCGCCTCGAAGGCGGCCAGGGCGTGGTCGCCGTAGGCGGTGGTGAAGATCACTGCGGGCGGGTTTTTCAGCGTGGCAAGGTGCTGTGCGGCTTCCAGGCCGTCCATGACCGGCATGCGGATGTCGAGCAGGATAACATCCGGCGCCAGTTCACTGGCCGCAAACAGCGCTTGTTTGCCATTTGCTGCCTCGCCGGCCACATCAATACCAGCCATTTCCTCCGTCAGGGAACGCAGGCGCGCCCGCGCCAGCGCCTCGTCGTCCACAATCAGTATTCTCATGAAGTGTGCTCCACCGGAAAAGTGAGCCGGACACGGTAATAGTCCCCGGTGCGTTCCGTGGTGAGTTCGCCCTGTGTTCCATAATGAGCCGCCAGCCGCTGGCGGATATTGTCCAGCGCCATGTGGTGGCCGCCGCGCCGCGCGGTGATGCTCTGCGTTGACACGGGGTTGCTGATATTGATGTGAATCAGCCCCAACGTTTGCTGCCCGTTGATGTGAATCACCCCGCCTTCCGGCAGCGGTTCTATGCCATGGTAGATCGCGTTCTCCAGTAACGGCTGGAGAGTGAGCGCCGGGATCAGCGCACCGTCAAAGATCCCGTGTAAATCCCACGCAACGATCAACCGCTCGCCCAAGCGCAGCTTTTCGATGTGCAGATAGCGCTGCGACAGCTCCAGTTCCGCCTGAAACGTGATGAGCTCATGGGCGTCGGACAGGCTGACGCGGAACAGATCGGCCAGATCCATCACGGCTTCCTCTGCCAGCGCCGGCTGACTGCGCGTCAGGCTGGCAATGGTGTTCATGCTGTTGAACAGAAAATGCGGACGGATGCGCGCCTGCAGTGCCTGGATGCGCGCCCTCGATTCGGCCTGAATGTTTTGTTTCAACTGATGCTGCACATAGAAATAGCGCATCACCACGGCGCTGATGATGGCACTGATGGTGACGTTGCGGATTGCAAAGGCCGCGTGTTGCTCGGCGCCCGCGCCCATTTGGGCATAGGCTATCCAGTCAGTGGCGCCACTGAGCAGTGCGGTAACAATCACCGGCAACAGGTAACTGAAAATTGCAGCGGCCCGGTTGTCCAAAGTGGCCAGCCAGGGACGACTTAGGCACAGCACCGCAGTGCTGGCCAGCGCTACCCACTGGATAAACAGCGAAGTCAGGCTCAGATTGTCCCATACCTGATGACCGGATGAACTCGCCAGCACAATCAGAAAAGCCAGCAGCTCCGCGATAATCACAATCGCAAACACCATGCGGATATTGCAAAAATCCGGCAGAAACAGGGTGCCGCTGGTGGTGTCATTCGCGGTGAATGTGGGGGATTTTGCCATGGCGTCATTAAGGTGTCATTAAATGGAGGTAGTCTTGTCTATATCGGCTATTTCCGGCGGATTCCATACCCGGAAAATTGTTCTGCTTTCCACCACATTATCTTCATAAGGCGCAGCAAAATCTCGCGATAGACAGTCGCTACTTTGCCGCGCTACATTAAGGTTTGAGCCTTGGTGGTCGTTTTAACTCGAGCTGGGGCATAACAAAAAAATTCCTGGAGATGGATAATGTCACGCGCATTATTTGCAGGGTTGCTGCTTGCCGTTGCTTCAAACGTCTTTGCCGCATCGCCAATCGATTTCGATGGCTGGAAATTTGGCGATTCTTGCTCCGTAACTCCTGTGGCTCCCTGCCCGGGAGGAGGGGCGTGTGAAACGACTATAACAGGAGATTACTTCCTTCCGCGGCCCCCCCGCGCCGATGGTACGCCCCTTATTCAAACCATGATGGCCGATAGCTCAGTGAACGCTGTTCGTATGTCCGCCGCAGTTGTTACTTCGAGCACGACCAAACGCGGGCCATATGCCTACTTCACCAACCGCGATAACAACACCGTCTCTGTGGTGGATTATTCCGATCTGGGTGCGGTCAAGGCCGAACCCCTTTCACTCGATGCTGGTCAGATTCCTCAAGGCATAGCCATCAGTCCGAGCGGCGGCTATATCTATGTCGGCACGGGCGACGGAAAGATCGTCATCATCCGTGCCCATGATCGTCACAGGATCGGCGAGGTCACTTTGGAGGCTAAGCCTGCCAGTTTGCTTGTGAGCCGCGATGGAACCCGGCTCTATGCAGTGGTTGAGGGTGGCAAATCCATCATCGTGATTGATACCGCCGCGCGGAGCGCAATCAAGACGATTGCTCTCGCCGATGTTTCCGACCGTCTCGCTATCCACCTGGACGGCACGCGGCTGTATAGCCTGAGTCATGTCAGTGGCAAAGTATATGTCATTGATGTTGCCTCGGGCGATGTCGTGAAAAGCCACGCATTGATCGAGCAAGGCGCGCCTGAGGATATCGCGTTGGACGCATCCGGCGAGCGGCTGTACATCACCCTCGGCCATCTCACCACGACATCATTGGCGGTATTGGATACCGCAACAAATGAGATTTCGTTTCCTGAGATCAGTTTTGAGGGCCTGCCCCAAGCGTTGGCTGTAAACCCTGCGGCACAGCAATTGTTCGTCACCACCGAGCTGCCGCAAGCACCGAGTTGCGCGGAAATATTTGGCAAGGTTTATATCGTCGATACCACTGACTTGAAGCTGACTAGTACCCTGGACGTCAAAGGCGTTGCAGCGGATATTGTTGTGACTAAAGCAGGCTGGTTGTTCGGCATGAACAAGCAGACGAACCATCTCGAAGTGCTGGATAAAAACGGTCAATTACTGAACCGGCTCGCGGTGATGGGACTTGGCCCCTTGGTCAGTAGCCCTGAGCTGGCGTCGATCATCACTCCCAGCGCAAAACAACTGGATTTTGGCGAGGTTCCCAGCGGCCAGCCTGCTGCACGCACCCTCACCATCACCAATACGGGAAGTTTGCCACTCACAGTGAGCGGCGTGCGGATCGAGGTTTCCAGTACGCCAGCGAATATCCCTGTGGCCACTGCCACCAATTCCTCCGGCTTTGCAGTCGCCGAGGACACCTGCACGAATAAGACCCTGCAGCCTGATGGTCAATGCGCGATTACCTTGAGCTATGCCCCGGTCAGCACGGGCCAGTCTGGCGCCCTGGTGCATATCGACAGTGATTCCACCCTGCTTTCTGCGCCGGTCGCTGTGACAGCGCGGGGTGTATCAGGAGCAGAGGAGGCGTTGCCATCAAGCGCTAGTGGCAATAGTGGCGGCGGCGGAGGAAGCTGGGGGCCGATCAGCCTGATGTTTGCGGTGTTGTGGGCCTTGGTGCGTAGGGGGCGGCAGCGGCTATAGACAAAAAGCGAGGTGCGCCTCGCGGATATCATCTTCTCCTGATGCCACGCCACTTTGAAAATGGTAATTTTGAACCTGCTGTGAATTCCTGATCCGCCGAATCTGCGCGAGAAAAATGTGGCGGATTCCTGCCCCGGAAAATTGCTATACTTTCCACCACATTATTTTCGTAACAGGATAAAAGCGTGGCTAGCGACAAAAGCATCGACAAACCCTGGGCAGGGCGTTTTACCGAGGCGACGGATACCTTCGTCGAGGCGTTCACCGCCTCCGTGTTGTTCGACAAACGGCTCTACAGGCACGACATCGCAGGCTCCATCGCCCATGCGCGCATGTTGACTCGTGTGGGGGTGCTGAGCGCGGCAGAGTGCGAGGCCATCGTCGATGGCTTGCAGGACATCTTGCGCGACATCGAGCGCGGCGACTTCACGTGGTCGGTGGCGCTGGAAGACGTGCACATGAACATTGAGGCGCGCCTCACCGAGCGCATCGGCATCGCCGGCAAAAAATTGCATACCGGCCGCTCGCGCAATGATCAGGTTGCCACCGATATCCGCCTTTATCTGCGTGACGAGATCGACGCCATCATGGCCGAGCTGACGCGCCTGCAAGCCGCGCTGCTCGACGTCGCCGAGCGCGAGGCCGACACCATCATGCCCGGATTCACCCATCTGCAAGTGGCCCAGCCCGTTACCTTCGGCCATCACATGATGGCGTGGTTCGAGATGTTCAACCGCGACCGCGCGCGCATGCAGGACTGCCGCAAGCGCGCCAACATCATGCCCCTGGGAGCGGCGGCGCTGGCGGGTACCAGCTATCCCATCGACCGTGCCTACACCGCCCAATTGCTGGGTTTCGACGCGCCGGCGGAAAATTCCCTCGACGCCGTCAGCGACCGCGACTTCGCCATTGAATTCACCGCCGCCGCCGCGCTGATAATGACGCATCTGTCGCGCTGCTCCGAGGAGCTGATCCTCTGGTCATCCACGCAGTTTGGTTTCGTCGATCTTCCTGATCGTTTCTGCACAGGCTCCTCCATCATGCCGCAGAAGAAAAATCCCGATGTGCCTGAGCTGGTGCGCGGCAAGGTCGGGCGCGTCAACGGCAACCTGATTGCCCTGCTCACTCTCATGAAAAGCCAGCCGCTGGCCTACAATAAAGACAACCAGGAAGACAAAGAGCCGCTGTTTGATACCATCGACACCGTGCGCGGCTCGCTCAAGGTCTATACGGACATGATTCTCGCTGTGCAGATCAAACGCGACAACATGGCCCATGCCGCGCGGAGCGGTTTTTCCACTGCAACCGATCTGGCGGATTATCTGGTGCGGCGCGGCGTGGCGTTCCGCGATGCCCACGAGATTGTCGGCAAGGCGGTGCGTCGCGGTATCGAGACCGGCAAGGACCTCGCGCAAATGACGCTCGATGAACTGCGTCAGTTTTCCACGGCCATCGAACAGGATGTATTTGATGTGCTGACGTTGGAAGGTTCAGTGGCGTCACGCAACCACCTGGGAGGTACGGCGCCGGATCAGGTACGGGCAGCGGTAAAGCGGGGGAGGGAGCGCTTATTGCGGGCGGCCGGATAAGGTTATGTCAAATCCGCGATTGAATTTTGATCGCGGCAGGCTGATTCAAAACGCCAATAACTTGTTGGTGCGTGGGACGCACCCGGTTCCACTATTGATTTAGAAATGCAGTAAAACTATGAGCCAAGCAAGGTCGCATGTGCTTTATGAAATTCAGGGATTTTAAGCGGGGTGAGATTTTGCAGGTATGAAAAATTAGTGGCGTGACTCCGGGGAGCCCGGAAGTCACGCCAATTAGGCTAAAAGTGCCAGGATTACTTGATCTTGGCTTCTTTGTAGGCAACGTGCTTGCGCACCACGGGATCAAACTTCTTCATTTCGAGTTTGTCGGGGGTGTTGCGCTTGTTCTTCATGGTGGTGTAGAAGTGGCCGGTGCCGGCGCTGGATATGAGCTTGATTTTTTCACGCATGATTTATTCCCCTTATGCCTTTTCGCCGCGGCTGCGCATTTCGGCCAGCACGGCGTCTATGCCAACCTTGTCAATCATGCGCATCCCCTGCGTGGAAAGGCGCAGGCGCACCCAGCGCTTCTGGCTCTCTACCCAAAAGCGATGGACGTGCAGATTCGGCAGAAAACGGCGTCGTGTTCTGTTATTGGCGTGGGAAACATTGTTTCCGGTTATTGGGCGCTTGCCCGTGACTTGACATACTCTGGACATGCTAAATCTCCAAACGACGAATTCGGTGCTGTCGGCCATTAGGCCGGGCGAAACTATAATTTATAACAAATTCCGGCGCGATACGCAAGAAAAAACCGATCCCACTTGAGGTTTTAAAGCAACCCACGTTCCGCAAAGGATACCACATCTTCGCCATCACCGATAATCAGATGATCGAGAACACGGATGTCGACCAGTGCCAGGGCGTCTTTCAGGCGACGCGTCAGCGTTTCGTCGGCGCGGCTGGGTTCGGCGATGCCGGAGGGGTGGTTGTGGGCGAAGATCACCGCCGCCGCGTTATGCGCCAGCGCGCGTTTGACCACCTCGCGCGGATGGACGCTGGCGCCGTCGATAGTGCCGGTGAACATCTCGTCGAAGCGTATTACCCGGTGGCGGTTGTCGAGAAACAGGCAGGCGAACACCTCGTGCGGATAGCCGCGCAGGCGCGCCGTGAGGAAGCGACGGGTGTCGTTGGGATTACTCAGGGCGTCGCCGCGCTCCAGCGTCTCGCGCAGGTGGCGGCGGCCCATCTCCAGCACGGCCTGAAGCTGGACATATTTCGCCTGCCCTAACCCGTGGCCTCGGCAAAACTGTTTTTGATCGGCCTCCAGCAGGGTGCGCAGCCCACCGTATTCATTCAACAGATCGCGTGCCAGATCGACGGCGCTTTTGCCGGGTACGCCAGTGCGCAAAAAAATCGCCAGCAGTTCGGCGTCGGACAATGCACCGGGGCCGCGCAGCAGCAGCTTTTCGCGGGGACGTTCGTGTTCAGGCCAGTCGGTGATGGGCATGCGCGTTCTTTCGAATATGAATGTCACAAACAGTATCGGAATTTAGGTTAAAATCTGAACCATGTTCTACCGAGTCGACCATCCGGCATGAAGCAACTGGAAAATAAACGCATCCTTCTTGGCGTTACGGGCGGTATCGCGGCCTATAAGAGCGCTGATCTGACGCGCCGCCTGCGCGATGCCGGGGCCGAAGTGCGGGTGGTGATGACGCGCGCCGCGACGGAGTTCATCACGCCGCTCACCATGCAGGCGCTGTCCGGTAACCCGGTACATCTGCATTTGCTTGATCCGCAGGCCGAAGCGGCTATGGGCCACATCGAGCTGGCACGTTGGGCGGATGCGGTGCTGGTGGCACCGGCAAGCGCGAATTTCATGGCGAAGCTGGCTCATGGGCTGGCCGATGACCTGCTCAGTACGTTGTGTCTGGCCTGTGACGCGCCGCTCGCGCTTGCGCCCGCGATGAACCGGCTGATGTGGTCTAATCCGGCGACGCAGGACAACCGCCGACTTCTTGAGCGCCGCGGTGTGCGACTGTTCGGTCCCGCTGCTGGCGAGCAGGCGTGCGGCGAGGTAGGCGAGGGGCGGATGGTGGAGTCGCAGCAATTGGTGGAAATGACGGCAGGGCTGTTCGCCGCCGGGAGCTTGAACGGTCTCAATGTAGTGGTGAGCGCCGGGCCGACGCGCGAGGCGATTGATCCGGTGCGCTTCATCAGCAATCGCAGCTCGGGAAAGATGGGCTATGCCATCGCTGCTGCCGCAGCAGAGGCGGGTGCCAACGTAACCCTGGTCAGCGGCCCGGTGGCGCTGCCCGCACCGCCGCGTGTAGTGCGCATTGATGTGGAAAGCGCCGAGCAGATGTATGAGGCGGTGCTGGCGAATATGCGCGATTGCGATATCTTTATCGGCGCGGCGGCGGTGGCCGATTATCGCCCGCAACAGTTGGCGCAGCACAAGATTAAAAAGGCGCAGACTGAGGTGAGCCTGGCGCTGGAACGTACTCCTGATATTCTTGCCAGCGTCGCAGCACTGCCCAATGCGCCGTTTACCGTGGGCTTCGCCGCTGAGACCGAGAATCTGGAGGCGCATGCCCGCGCCAAGCTCGCCGCCAAGACGCTAGATATGGTTGCTGCCAACTGGGTAGGGCAGGGCATGGGTTTTGATAGTAATGAAAATGCGCTGACGCTGTTTTGGCCGCTCCCGGCATCCCAGGATTCGAATGTCCCTGTAGATCGGCAGGGCGGCAGCATGGAATTGCCATATGCGGCCAAGGACAAGCTGGCCCGTGATCTGATTTCCGTAATATCTGAGAGATATCATGCACAAGATAAAACTTAAAATTCTCGATCCGCGCATCGGCAACGAATTTCCTTTGCCGCATTACGCCACACACGGCGCAGCGGGCATGGATCTTCGCGCCTGTCTGGATAGCGTGCTGGAGATACATCCCGGCGAAAGCCATTTGATCCCGGCCGGGCTGGCGATCCATATCGATGATCCATCATTGGCCGCAGTGCTGTTGCCGCGCTCCGGCTTGGGCCACAAGCACGGCATAGTGCTGGGCAACCTGGTGGGGCTGATTGACTCGGACTACCAGGGCCAGGTGTTTGTCTCGTGCTGGAACCGTGGCAGCCTGTCCTTCCGCATCGAGCCGGGGGAGCGTATCGCGCAAATGGTGTTCGTGCCGGTAGTGCAGGCCGCCTTCGAGATCGTCGATGACTTTGCGGAGAGTGCGCGCGGCGAGGGCGGATTTGGTCACTCGGGGCGTCATTAGCCATTACCTTGAATAGTAAAGCATGAAAACTCTCAACGCTAATAATCCCTGATGGTACGAAAGTCGTTACGTCCTGGCGGACGCTGGTGGGGCGGGATCAGCCTCGCCGAGCTCACGCTGTTCTCGTTTCTGGCGAGCGGCCTGGTGGTGTTTGTTGCCGCATGGCTGGCGTTTCATCTGCTGACTGCGCAGGCGGCACGGCATAATCAATTTCATAATCAGGCGGAGTTTGATAGTGTCGCGCATCAATTGGATAGCGTGATTCAGCGGCATACCGCCACGATTGAGGCGCTGGCGCGAGACCCGAGGGTGGCCCGATTGTTGCTGAGCAGCGATAGGCGGGCGGTGAGCAATGAAGAGATTGAGCTGGGCGCCCTGTTTCCCGATGCGCTCAGGGTGAGCCTGCTCCAGCCTGGCGCCATGGGGCTGGATGTTGGTGCGTTTCCGCGCCTGGGTGCCGCCGATCTGGAGTTGATCCAGAAAATCGAGTCACAATCCTTACCGCCGCCTTTGGAAGCACACTTGCCGGGAACACCGCAGCAGCATTTCGATATTGCGCGGCCGATCAATGGTGCGGGCGGCAAGATTATCGGTCATTTTCTGGTGACCTTCGATAAGGCATTTTTGCAGCAGACACTGGATAGCCTCCCCTTTTTTATGGGGTATGCGGAAATAAACCAGGAAGGCAGTTCCGGGCAGCCGGTGGTATTGGCGGCGCGCGGCGACCAATCCCTGCAAGGTGGTACGTCTTCCGTGGTTGCTCTTTTGCCGGGCACGCACTGGAAGCTTGCCTTGTGGCCGGTCACCAGTGCCAGGGAGATGCTTGCGCCGGATGCGCTGTTGTTTTGGTCGATATTCGTAAGCGCGCTGCTATTGATGGCGCTGATTGCCTTTTTCTCGAACAAAGTGCTGACAATGCTGGTACGTGGTGATTTGACCACCCTGGTGGCCGTGGCGCGTGATCCGGAAAACAAGCACGGCGCCCCGGTGGATCTGCATGATTTTAAGGGTGCATTTGCTGCCCTGGGTAATCGCGCCATGCTTCCTGTGCCGCACAAAGACAGCAAGCGCAGCATGGCTAAAGGCGCGAATGCCATAGAGGAGGCTGGCATTCGTCTGGCGGAGATTGACGATGTTATGCGGATTTTTGAAAAACGGGCGCCGGCAGCGGCAATAACAAGGCAACGAAAGGGTGATGTGATGATTCCTGCTTCTATTTTCAGGGCCTATGATATCCGTGGCGTGGTAGGTGACACGCTGACGGCGGACATCGTATATGAGATTGGCCGCGCCATCGGCAGCGAGGCCCATGCGCGCGGCCAGCAGAGCGTGATTGTGGCGCGCGATGGGCGGCTCTCCGGGCCGGAGTTCGTGCAGGCGCTCAGCAATGGTCTGCGCGCCTCGGGGCGCGATGTCATCGACATCGGTCGGGTGCCCACCCCCGTGTTGTATTATGCCACCCACTATTTGAGCAGCAGTTCCGGGGTGATGGTTACCGGCAGCCACAACCCGCCAGACTATAATGGTTTCAAGATCGTACTGCGTGGCGAGACGCTGGCGGAAACCGCCATCCAGGGTCTGCGCAACCGCATCGAGACCGGCGACCTGACGAGCGGCAACGGCTCCTACCGCATGATAGACATTGCCTCTGATTATCTTGAGCGCATCGCCAGCGACATCCATCTCGCACGTCCCATGCGCGTGGTGGTGGATTGCGGCAACGGCGTGGCCGGCGAGATCGCGCCGCGCCTGCTGCGCGCCCTGGGGTGTGAAGTCATAGAGCTGTATTGTGAAATTGACGGTAATTTCCCCAATCATCATCCCGACCCCAGCCATCCCGAAAACCTCGAGGATTTGATCAAGACGGTGCGCGAACAGCGGGCCGACATTGGTCTGGCCTTTGACGGCGATGGTGACCGGCTCGGCGTGGTAACCTCGGAGGGTGAAATTATCTGGGCCGACCGGCAAATGATGCTCTATGCCGCCGATGTGCTATCGCGCAATCCTGGCGCGGAAATCATTTTTGATATTAAATGCTCCCGCCATCTGGCGCACGTCATACGCGAACTTGGCGGACAACCGCTGATGTGGAAGACCGGGCATTCGCTGGTCAAGGCCAAGATGAGAGAGACGGGCGCGCCGCTGGCTGGCGAAATGAGCGGCCACATCTTCTTCAAGGAACGCTGGTTCGGCTTTGACGACGGCCTTTACACTGCGGCCCGTCTGCTGGAGATTTTGTCGCACGACCCGCGCACCTCCAGCGAGATATTCGCCGAAGTGCCGAATGCAGTGAGCACGCCGGAGCTCAAAATAGAGTTGAAGGAAGGCGAACAACTGCCCTTCATGGCACGTCTGCTGGAGCGTGCCCATTTCCCAGGCGCCGATCTGACCACCATTGATGGATTGCGCGCCGACTTTCAGGACGGCTGGGGTCTGGTGCGTTCCTCCAACACCACGCCATCCCTGGTGCTGCGTTTTGAGGCCGATACTGCCGAGGCGCTCAAGCGCATCCAGGAACAATTCCGCAGCCTGCTACTCGAACTGAACCCCAATCTGACCCTGCCATTTTAAGAAGGTTTGTCAAATGACGTTGACCGCCACCTCCGCCATGAACATCGCCCAGGTATTGACCAAGGCGCTGCCCTACATACAGCGTTTTCAAGGCAAAACCATCGTCATTAAATACGGCGGCAATGCCATGGTCGACGAGGCGCTGAAAAACAGCTTTGCGCGTGATGTCGTGCTGATGAAGCTGGTCGGCATCAATCCGGTAGTGGTGCATGGCGGCGGACCGCAAATCGGCAAGCTGCTGGAACGGCTCGGCAAGCAGAGTGAATTCGTGCAGGGCATGCGCGTCACCGACAGCGAAACGATGGACGTGGTGGAAATGGTGCTCGGCGGTCTGGTCAACAAGGAGATCGTCAACAACATCAACCGTCACGGCGGTAGCGCTGTTGGCTTGACTGGTAAAGATGGCGGCCTGATCCATGCCAGAAAGCTTACCCTCACCCGCAACGCGCCGGAGCTGAATGAGCCGGAGATCATCGACATCGGCCATGTCGGCGAGGTAGCGAGCATTGACGCCTCGGTGGTGAACATGCTGGTGAGCGGCAACTTCATCCCCGTCATTGCCCCCATCGGTGTAGGCGAGAACGGACACTCCTACAACATCAACGCCGACCTGGTGGCGGGCAAGCTCGCCGAAGTACTGCAAGCCGAAAAGCTGATGTTGTTGACCAACATCCCCGGCGTGCTCGACAAGGAGAATAAAGTCTTGACCAATTTAAGGCCAGACCAGGTCGATGCGCTGATCGCCGACGGCACCATCTACGGCGGCATGCTGCCCAAGATTCGCTGCGCCCTCGAAGCCGCGCGCGGCGGCGTTAATGCAGTGCACATCATCGACGGGCGCGTCGAACACGCGGTATTGCTGGAGCTATTTACAGATGAAGGCGTTGGTACGCTGATCCGCCGCTAAGGGTTCGCTACGCGCAACCGCGTACCCCATACCGCGCCTGATAGGCGCGGATGTTCTCCAGCGCATCCGACATTGCCGGTTGCATAGACAGGTATTCAATCAAATTGTCCAGATTGACAATGCTTGCTACCTTGATCCCATGCGCCCCTTCTACTTCCTGGATCGCAGATAACGCGCCCGCGCCACGCTCTTGCCTGTCCAGCGCAATGGCAACACCCGCCGGAACCGCCCCCGCCGCTTTGATGATTACAATCGATTCGCGCACCGAGGTACCCGCCGAGATCACATCGTCGATAATCATAACCTGGCCCGCCAGCTTCGCCCCCACCGTTGTAC
The DNA here is from genome assembly GCA_016191235.1 of Gammaproteobacteria bacterium. GTDB lineage: Bacteria > Pseudomonadota > Gammaproteobacteria > Ga007554 > LNEJ01. The sequence goes on along the minus strand of JACPOZ010000021.1, from coordinate 53,144 downwards.
CACCCTCGCCATGGTCCTTGGCCTCCTTGCGGTTGAAGGCATACGGGATATCGCGCCGGTGATGGTCGGCGAGCGCAATCGATGTAGCCACCGCCAGCGGTATACCCTTATAGGCCGGGCCGAACAGCATGTCATAGCTTATGCCCGCATTTTCCAGCGCGGCAGCATAGTAGCGCCCCAATCGCGCGATGCTGCCGCCGGTATTGAACAGGCCGCTGTTAAAAAAGTAGGGGCTGACGCGCCCGGATTTCAGAGTGAATTCCCCAAAACGCAGCACACCTGTAGTAATCACAAAATCAAGGAATTCGCGCTGATAATTTTGCATGGAGGTTTGCCCGTGATTAAATTTCGGCTATTGTACCGGCCTCGCCGCACAATGGAAAACACATGAAAATAATCGCACTCAACGCCAACGGCATCCGCTCTGCTGCCAGCAAAGGATTTTTTGAGTGGATGCTAAAGCAGGACGCCGATGTCGTGTGCCTGCAAGAAACCAAGGCGCAGGAGCATCAGCTTCCCCCCGAAACCTACCACCCGTCCGGCTATCACGCCTATTTTCATGATGCCGAAAAGAAAGGTTACAGCGGCGTGGCGCTGTATTGCAAAAAGAAGCCGGATCGCGTGGTGATGGGGCTGGGCTGGCAGGATATCGATGCAGAGGGGCGTTTTATCCAGGCTGATTTCGGCAGTCTCAGCGTCATCTCCCTATACATGCCCTCAGGCAGCAGTGGCGAGCAGCGCCAAGCGGTGAAATTTGACCTTATGGAACGCATCAGGCCCGTTCTCAGGCAATTCCAGGAAGACCGGCGCGAATACATCATCTGTGGCGACTGGAACATCGCCCATAAACAGATTGACCTCAAAAACTGGCGTGGCAACCAGAAAAACTCCGGTTTTCTGCCGGAAGAGCGTGCCTGGATGGACGAGTTATTCGGTCCACTGGGATTTGTGGATGCCTTTCGCGTCATCAACCAGGAGGCGGATCAATATACTTGGTGGTCCAACCGTGGCCAGGCGTGGGCCAAAAACGTGGGATGGCGCATCGACTATCAAGTGATTACACCGGGCCTGAAAGATAAAGTCAAAGAAGCATCTATTTACAAAGATCAGCGCTTCTCCGACCATGCCCCGCTGATCATAGAGTATGATTTTTAATCCGGATATTTTATGCGTCCACGCCTTGACCTCCTCGGCGCCATAAGTGCTTATTGCCTGGAAATACGAGGAATTGCGTAGATGGATGAGGTGTGCAGAACGCCTGCTGCATGCCCCCGTGCAATGGCTGCCTAATGAGGCCGTGAATGGCATGCGAACATAAATGCAAAACACGTCTTGACGTCGGATGCAGCCATATGGCACGATCAGATATGGGATGCAGTTTATAAGGGATTAGCTTGACGCCACCTTGCAATTTGTTTTTATTAGTGGTAATAGATGGCGAATGACATTCGCCATGTGTCATTCCGGGTTTGCACAGTTAACGAGTAAGTGCATAAGCAGCAGCAACCATATGGGAGGGATAGATGAATAATAAGCTGACTTTGGGGAAAATATTTTTTCCCGCTTTTATCGGTGGTGTGACCACTGGCATGGGTAATGGAAGTGTGTTCGGCGCCGCAGTGATGTGTGCCGTAGGGCGTGGCCCCTATGAAAGCTGGGGCGGCTGGGGTGCAGAGCAATACAATCCGGCGACTTTTTCGGGGTTTGTCGACTGTATGATGATCGCCTTCGGGGTTGCGTTCTTCATCATTCAGGTGATGGCGATGAGCAGGCACGGCAAGCTTGAGGCCGAGGCCGTCGCCAAAGGTGAAAAGCCAGCGTATTTTTAATAGGTTGGGCGGGGAATCATGGGTTTCCTTGCTGGTATTTCCTTTGCTGGTAGCTAGTCTCTTCAGTTTTTAATTAAAGGGGGTTTCATTATGTTGGCGACATTCGCTGGTGGTTGCGGTATCTTGCTCGCGTTCTCGAGTATGTGGATGTCTTGGTATCTTCTGAATATGATGAAAGAGTAACTTGTGTTTGTTTGGGCAGAATAAAGGTTAGTGTTACTACCTGGGAGGTGAGGGGTTATGTTATTTAAATATTTGTCCGCAAAGAATGAGGATATCCCGCCAGGATCAGCGGCGATATTCTTTGGATTTTCCGCTATTTTCTGGTTTGTGGTCGGAACGGGCTTGGGTTCGTTTAATGCCGCAAAGCTGGCGTTCCCGGATTTTGTAACCGGTACGGAGCTGTTCGCATTCGGTCATATGCGTCAGGTGCATGTTCTCGCAGTGATCGTCGGCTGGATTTCCATGGCATTTGCCATGACCATGATGTATATGACGCCTGCTTTGGGTAATACCCGGATGTGGTCGGAAAAGTTGGGTCTCTGGACGGCGCTCTTATGGAACGTCGGTCTTTCCTCGGCGCTGCTCAGCCTTTGGATCGGCATCACCTCGGGCCGTGAGTATTCCGATTTTGCATGGCCGTTTGACCTGGTGATACTGCTTGGTGTTATCGCGCCGTTGTGCGTCAACGTCATCATGACGATCGCTCACCGTCGTACTCAAGGTATTTATATCACCAACTGGTTCTTCGGCGCCTGTACCTTCATGGTCGGTATCGTGCTGTTAGTCGGTAACTCCCCTGAGTATTTCCACCTCACAGGCTTGTCTGAAGCGTACCTGACCTGGTGGAATGCCCATAATCTTTTGGGCCTGTGGATTACCCCGGTCGCAGCAGCAATTGCGTACTATACAATTCCCAAGCTGACGGGTAACCCGCTCTACTCGCATCGCATCGGCCATATGCACTTCTGGTCGATCGTCGTGTTTTATTCGACCCCGGCCTCGCACCACTTGATGTCCTCGCCATTGCCTGAGTGGCTGAAGTCCTTTGCCTCCGTGGAAGGTGTGTTGATTTTGATCCCCGCCGTTGCCTTTGTTGCCAACATTTTGTTGACCATGAAAGGTAAGTGGAGCATGTTCGTGGAGAACATCGAGATCAAATTCTCCGTTACTGGCGTGTTTCTGGCGATTCCCCTTAACATGCAGGGTGGATTCCAGCAGACCCGCTCCATTAACTGGTTCATCCATGGCACGGGCTGGATCGTGGCACATGCCCACTTGGCTTTGCTGGGAATGTCCACCTTCCTGGAAATCGCGGCGGTCTATTTTGGCCTGCAGCAGATGCTAAAGAGAAAGCTGTACTCCTTGGCCTTGGCCAACTTCCACTACTGGTTCGTGCTGATCGGCTTCTGTACCTACTGGATATCAATGACAATCGCAGGTCTGATCCAGGGTGCTGGCAAGATCTACGAGGTGCCTTATATCGACGTCGTGATTGCAGAGCACCCCTACATGATCGCACGCTGGGTTGGTGGCACCATGGTGTTTACCGGCAATTTGGTGTGGCTCTACAACATGTGGATGACCGCCCGCGTGGGTACGTTGGTTCCAGATGGCCGTTATGCTCACGAGTTGGCATACGAGCGTTAAAAGAGGCATCTGATATCGTTACATGATCCTAAAATCCCCCGGACGCCTAGTTGCCGGGGGATATAATGTGAACCAATAGTTGGGAGGGATAAAAATGGCTTTTAAAGAGTATAGATTAGGTGCCGCAATGGTCGGGGGTGCGTTAGGACTCTCGATGACTATCACAATCTTCATGCCTAGCTTTGACTTGAGGTCTGCGGTGTCAACCAAGATGGCCCTGGAGAAGCAGTTGTCGGCAGGGTTCGACATAGGGTTTGGTTATGCTGATCCGCTATTGCTGGGTATCAACAGACCTATCACTGTCGATCTGGAGACGGACCCTAAAACCGGCGCAAAGCTGGATCCGCCGGTGAGGGCGTATGTGTACAAGGCGGGTGTTCCGATGCCGCCGAATATCCGGCACCCCCACGATCTGGGTAAGGGCGTCCAGGACCTGAGCGAAAGCCAAGGGCAAATTAGTACTGTCAGCGGCTCGAATCATAGCAAAGGGAGTCAGGAAGGTGTGGTCTTCACGCTGGCGCTCGGTGAGTTTAATGGTGAAGAGCTGACCTACATCGAAAATGCCTCGGTGACCAAGGGTTGGACGCCTGATGCTACCCTTGCTGCTGCCGGAGATAAGAATACCCATCTCATTTCCAAAGGCAAGACGGAGTTTGTCGTGCAGGGATGCTGGTGGTGCCATACCCTCCTGCCTGAGCAGACCCAGGATTGGCAGGCTTTTGGTGCCCCTCCCTACCTGGGCGACTTCAATGGTGAAAATCCGACCGCATTCGGTTCCGACCGCAAAGCGCCGGATATTCTCCACGTCGCTTCCAGAAACTCCTCTCGCGAGTGGATGATGATGCACTTCTTCAATCCCAGATTGGTGCAGGTCAACTCCATCATGCCGCGTTTTGACTACCTGTGGGGTGATAAAGACGCGCAGGGAAACACTATCGACTTTGATAAGTGGCGCGCCGAATATAAGGAGTACTCCGAAGGCAAGAGAACCTATCCGCCAGAGGTACCCGATTACGCGCCCGATAGCGAAATCCGTGCCTTGATTGACTGGGTTCTGAGTCTGAAGTAATCAATCATATATAAGAGGGGTATATTATGGCCTGGAAAATGGATAACCCGCTGTACTCGCTTTCTGATGAGCAAGAACAGCAGCAAATATTAAAGATGTGGGGCGAGGAAAGAATGGGTGGGTTGATACACCCGGCGAATAATCGCCTCCCCTTCCCGCTGACGTTCCTGATTGCACTGATCATTCTCACTGCATTCATGCTTACCATGCCAATATGGGGGCAAAGGCCGACGGCTGCAATTTATCAAACCCACGTGGAGTTGATGAATTCTCCGGAGGTGCAGAAGCTTGCCACCGCCGAGGAGAAGATGAAATACATCAACACCGAGGCATACAACAGGGCGCCGGATAACGCATTGAAAGGTCAGCTTGAACGTCATCCCATCGACTGGTACGACTTGCAGAATCTGGCTCCGCACATCATTGAACTACAGAAGCAGACCAAATATCCTCTTGACAACTTCACGGTGTTGGGTGACAAGGTTGTTTTGGCCAACTTCGAGGGCAATTTCCGTGCGGATGGCGTGAGGGAGCGCAAGCAGCCTTGGTGGGACAAGGGATACACTATTGACGTGTTCTACGTGAGCTACTACTGCTTGTGGATGTTCATCATGATCAAGCGCTTGCCACACTTCTCCAAGAAGCCCGTCACTACTTGATTTAATTTTTAAGGAGGACTAAAGCATGATCGATATCGACAACCTTACTATGGTGGCGGCGGCAATCATCGCCTTTGTGTTTACCGCGCCATTCCTGTACAGCACAATCGTGGATAAATACTGGCGTGAGCATAAGGAAGACAAGCAAATGGCGAAGGATGCTGAGGCATTCAAGTAGTTTGATGTCTGCCTACCCGCTGGGTAGGTAAGGTAATATCCTGCTAAGATGCCGCTCTGATGAAGGGCGGCATCTTTTTTATTGCCCTGCACTTCTAGTGGCTAGTATGGTGTTGCAAGCTATCTGGAACTTATGGGCACAGCCAGCAACGCATGGTAGGTCGGGTTTTAACCCGACATGTTGGGCTAAAGCCAGAACTACAATGGTTTGCGCATAAATACCGTGAAGAACGATGCACTATACTAGCAAAAGTTGTGCGACTCTCAAAACGAACGATTGCTGCTATTTTCTGTCTATAAAAGTGTTGGATTTATCGTGCTTATCGTACGATTGAATGGCGAGACGGGCGCATAGTGCAGCACTCTTTCTCATCATGCGGTGATACGGTGTATTAGGTAATTATGAATATGTGGAATGAGTTTCGGTCGTTCTTATCAACTCTTCTTGCAAATACCCGGTTCGGGGAATATTCTGGAGCGGCGCTGGCAAAGGTGCAAGAAGGCCCCAGCAGCCTGTTTGGTCTTGATCTGACCATTGAAGGGCTGAATAGCCACCGTTACAGTATCGCCATTTTCGTTTTTTTGATAATGCAGGTTATATTGTTCGCCTTCATGATTTATATCTACATGAAAAAAAGCAAGCGAGTGTTGAAAACCGGGGAAAAGGTGATGTTCGGCGCCCTCATTATGGGCATTATTATTGGTGTGACTTTTGGCTGGACGCAAATGATCGAAGGTTACCTCTTCTAGGAGAAAGACATGACTGAATACCTGCAATCTTTACCCGATGGTTGGACCATATATGTTTGGCTTGTCGCCGCAGCATTTATTTTGATCGCGGCGGGTTATTTTATGTGGTGGGCGGCCAAGAACGAGCAGTTTGACGAGGACATTAAATACGTTGTCTTTGACGAGAAGGATAAAAACAAGATGTCACCCGAGGAATTTTCAAAAAGCCAGGAAGTGATGAAACATCAGATACAGCGCCGGGAAGAGAACCTGGCGAAGAAAGATAAGTAGGAATTTAAATGCGTAAAGGCGAGAAGGGCATTCTTGCCGTTATTGCGGTTTTGTCTGTGGTGCTGGTGGGCCACAAAATATGGCAATTGAACACTGAAAAAAAAGAGGTGGATCGTGGTATCCCCTTTTATTCAGCGGCGTCCTCCCAGCTGGAGGTTGCGGGTTCCGATCTTTATCGACGGCTTGAATGTAAAAACTGTCACTCACTGTGGAGTGTGCGGGATATGAGCGCTAATGTGCCTGCTCCGGCATTGGATGGTATTGGCTCATTGCGTGACGAGCAGTGGTTTTATGCGTATTTTTCTGCCGAGAACCCCCAGGCGATTCTTCCTACGCGATTGAAAAAAATGTATAAAATGCCTTCCTATGCACATCTTTCCGAGGAAGAGCGCAAAGTCCTTGCTTCGTATATGGCTAGCCTGAAGGTGCAGGATTGGTATCTGGAAGAGACTAAAAAGGCAGAGTTTGAGAAGCTGACAGGCAAGCCTTATCTTGCAGCAGGTAAAACGCCCCAATGAACGGAAAAATTAAAAGCAGGCTCCTTGATGTTCTGATGGCGACCATTGCCATAACGGTGGGTGTTATCATCAATGTTATTGGTGACCGTTGGACAGGCGTGCAACTGCACTTGTTTTCCGGGATTGATTATTTCACTTATGATTGGGCTATGTCGCTCTTTTTGGTGCCGTTTGTTGCCGGACTCCCCGTCGCGTTGATTTACGGATTTGGGGGTAAGCTGTTGGCATTTTTTGTGCCTTTTATTGTGCAGGGGTATAAGTATCTGGATGTCTTCTACGGCTATACCGCGATACCGGAGGGCGTTAGACTGCTTCCATTGGTATACTGGCTGCTGGTTGTTTTGATTGCCATGGAACTCGCGGGGGTAGGTGGCCTGGTGGGTGAAATTGTTGTGAAAAAGACCTATGGGCGTACTCCCAGCCATTTGCGGCATAGGCTCTACAAAAAGGCAGGCAGCGAATTAGCTCCCGAGAGTCTGCCGGGTGCCGACAGTGTATCGTCTGGAGTAGAAAAGTGAGGTCGGGCGAGATTCGTAGTGCCCGAGTTGCGACCCCAGGGCAGATTGCCATACGCAAGCGGTATATTGCGGCAACCTTGGTCTCATGTGTTGCCTTGACCATGATCTTTGCAACCTTGCATGTGGTGAAGCTCGGTTCCAACCGCATGGCGGATATGCGCAGTAAAGCCTCTTATGACCTCAAAGAAATGCATAGTAAAATCCGGGCAGCGGGCGAGGATATAACGCTTAACAAGCGTAGGGCAAGCGAAGGGGCTGTGGCGGTAGCTTATACGCCAGCCGAGGTGGAGGCACTGTTGACGCCTGAGCAATGGCGTGAAGTGGATTCGACTATTTTGATCCCCGCAGGTGAATTTGTGATGGGTACGGATCGGGAGCGCGACGATGTGCAAAACCGTCCACAGCATCGCGTCGTGCTAAGGCCGTATCTGATTGATAAATATCCGGTAACCAACGCCCAATATGCGCGCTTTGTAGCGGCGGGCCATCGACCGCCCCTGAATTGGCGTAAGGGCAGAATTCCCGAGGGTGCCGAGTTGCATCCTGTGACGATGGTGTCGTGGTTTGATGCAGTGAGTTACGCAAAATGGGCGGGGAAGCGCCTGCCCACCGAGGCGGAGTGGGAGAAAGCGGCGCGCGGCGTGGATGGGCGGCGCTGGCCATGGGGGGATAAAATGGACCCTACGCGATTGAACACCTATTATTCAGTAGGCTCAACCACGCCTGTAACAGCTTATCCTTCAGGGGCAAGTCCTTATGGGGTGCTTGGCATGGCAGGCAATGTCAGCCAGTGGGTTGAAAATGACCTGCTCCCGTATGCGGGCAGTGATGCGCCGGAGGATGTTTTTAAGGCCAAAATTGCCCAGATAAATTCGGCGGCGGACAGGTCGCTGAAAATTGTGGATCTGGTGCCTACAGAAAAGCGCTACAAGGTTCTGCGCGGTGGTTCCTGGAAGAGCGATCCATTTTCCACCTCGACCTATCACCGGAATTTCTCTTGGCCTTACGCCGCATCCGATTTCTTTGGATTTCGCTGCGCCAAAGATGCTGACCCATCCTGATCAGAGGTGGTAATTATGAAAAAATATATTGGTTTGTTTGGTTTTTTTCCGCTGTTGTTGCTATCGGATTCCGCCTTGGCGCTGGATAGCTACCGCTATTTGCATGTTACGATTGATACGCCTTGGCTAATTTTTTTGTTTTTGTTGCCCATGGTATTGGGTCCCATCATTATTATAGCGATCCTTTATTGGTATTTTGCCATGCGCAAACGCGCAGAGGGGGCCGAGGTAACCAAGGAGCCGGAAGAGGCGTAGCAGGAGGCGCAGGTTTTTTGTTGCAGGATGAATTATTGTTGATCAAAGCCCCGTTCGGGGCTTTTTAATATGTGTCGGAGTTGGAAGCATGACAGCAGCAAGTTGCCGCATGGTGGGTGCCAGGAAAAGCTGGCTGGTGTTATTCCTTGTGGCGATTTTTATGGGTGCAATGGCGTCGCCGCCGGTCAGGGCAAATGAGAGTCAGGAGGTGATGCAATCCTTTGTCAACAAGGAGCAGACTGTCGGCAAGGATGTGTTGATTTCCGATAAAAAGAAGCACCAGATTTTATTTATCATGGGCATCTTGTTGCTGATTGGTATTATTGGCGCTGCCGCGCTCGGTATCGCGATGGCTGTGTATGGCAAGCAGGTTTTTGTTGCGCATATGATATTTGCGGGATTCAGCGTTTTTCTGGCGATTGCCCATGCGGTCACTGCCATTGTCTGGTTCTTTCCTTTCTGACGATCTTTTTGCCTAACTTAAAAACACCTCATGCAAGTTGATCAGGCGCTCAAATCTGACTTGAGCGATTCCTCTCCGCAAGGCAATGCCCCCCACCGTTGGGTCTGGGTACTGATCCTGCTGTATTTTATCTCCGGCCTGACCAGCCTCGCCTATGAGGTTTTGTGGGCACGCATGTTGGGCCTGCAATTCGGGGTCAGCATTTTCGGTGTGGTGGTGACGGTCGCCACCTTCATGGCTGGCCTTGGCCTGGGCAGTTTGCTGGGAGTAAGGTTTGCGCGCAACGCGCGGGCGCCGCTGGTGGCTTTTGCCGCGCTGGAGGTTGGGGTCGCTCTCTATGCCCTGTGTATGCCATGGATGCAGCAGGTGCTGGATGGCTGGCTGGGTGCGTATGCCGCGCAGGCGGAGCTTACGGTATGGTATGCGTTGCAATCCCTGGCCGCATTGGTATTGTTGTTTGTCCCCGCGCTGGCAATGGGGGCGGGATTCCCTTTGGTGCTTAGGGTGCTTGCAGGCGGAGCCGCATCACCCAGTGTCTCATTAGGCAAGATCTATGGCTTCAATGCCGTGGGTGGCGCGGCGGGGGCGTTATTGCCCTTGCTGCTGTTGCCATGGCTGGGATGGTCGAGCGCTGTGCGGGTGGTTGCCGGGATTGGGTTGTGCGTGGGCATGGCGGCGTTTTTGTTGTCCTTTACGCCGCTGGCGAACGCTGCGGCTGCGAAGGAAAGCCCAAGGGAAGGCGCTGCGCGGTTATCATTCGTATCGCTCGCCGCCTATGCCGGCGTGGGTGCGGCGGCATTGATGCTGCAGGTGGGTTGGACGCGCCTGTTCGGCATGATCCTGTTGCGTACCGAATATGTGCTGGCAGTGCTGCTGGCAGTGTTCCTGGTGGGTATTGGTCTGGGCAGCTTGGCGGCGCGGCACATGCGCGGCGCGCGCTGGTTTGCTGTGTTGCCGTTGCTGGCGGGCAGTTTTAGCCTGCTGGGCCTGGGGCTGGTACCGCAGTTGGCGGCGTGGGTCGAAAAGGCGCATTTTTCATCCCTCGCGGGCGCATTGTGGTGGCAGGGGCTGGCTGTGGCCGCGCTGACCTTGCCGGTGACGCTGGCGCTCGGTGCGTGGTTGCCGTTGCTCAATAGCCGACTGGGAGATCAGCATAGCACTGGATCGTGGCTGTATGGCGTCAATTCGTTGGGTGCGGCGTTGGGTGCAGTGCTGGCGGGATTTGTGCTCATACCCTGGCTGGGAACCATGGGTACTTTGTGTCTGGCGGCAGTTTTGTTATTCGCGTGCGGCATGGTGTGGGCGGATAGCCGCTGGCCCTGGCTGACTATGCTCGGTGTAATGGGTCTGGCGGGGGTGGGCAGGGTGTATGAGCTGCCCGCAGTGAATGTGCTGCTGCCTGTGACCCAGGCGGGTAGTCAGGATATTTATGTGCATGAAGATGCCATCTCAATTACCCACGTTGTGGAACGGGTCGACGGTCAGCGTTTGTTGCTGGCCGATTTGCAGCGCATGGACGCATCTTCCGATCCCGCTGCTGTCGAGGCGCAGCAAAATCAGGCCCGTTTGCCACTGATGCTGCACCCCGCGCCGCACTCGGTGCTGTTTCTTGGCTTGGGTACGGGGATATCTGCGGCGGGATCGCTGCCGTACCCGCAATTGTCGCGCAAGGCAGTGGAGCTTTCGCAGGGGGCTATTACGGCAGCGGCGCAGTGGTTTGCGCCGGTGAATCAGGATGTGATGGGCAAGCTGGCTGTGACGCGAGATGACGCGCGACGCTTTTTGCGCCGGGATACGGGGCATTACGATGTCATTATTGGCGATTTGTTTCATCCCGATCTGGTGGGGCATAGTGCCTTGTTGTCAGTGCAGCAATTTCAGCGCGCCCGTGACAGGTTGACGGAAAATGGGTTGTTTGTGCAGTGGCTGGCCCTGAATCAATTCGATGCCGGATCATTGGGTATAATTTTCCGCAGCTTTCGGAAGGTTTTCCCCGGTGCGGTAATTTTTATGGATGGTTTCCGCGTCGCATTGGTAGGTCCGAAGGACGTTGTGCAGGGCGCGCCCGCATTGCTGGCAAATTTGGGCCGTCTTGCGCAAGCCGGGCAATCCGCCGCGACGGGCGGGGAGGGTGCATGGACATGGTTGGGCCGCTACTGGGGACCGATTCCGCCAGGCGTGGGTCCGGTGCAGGATGAATGGGCGCCGCAGATCGAATACCGTTTGCCGCGCGCACGTTACCGCGATGCATTTAATCTCGATGTATTATTGTCCAAGCTGCTGGAGCAGCGGCCAGGCTTGGCGCAGGCAGCGCTCGCCATGAATGTGCCGGCCAATAATGCGCAGGAATTCGAGCGCAGCTATGTGGCCTCTTTTTTGGCGGCGAGAAGCTGGGTGGCTGCGCTGCGTGGTGATAATACGGGCGAGGCGCAGCGTCTGATGCGCCTCGCCTTTGAGGCCAATCCCCGTGATCGCTGGATTGGTTTTGACCTGGCCGACAAGATGCTGGCGACATTGCCACAGGCGCTGGATCGCGGCATGAACAAACGGCAGGCCTTGCAGGCTATTTTGCAGGTGCGTCCAGACCATGTCGAGGCCTTGCGGGCCTTATGGCGCATGGAGAGGGATGCCGGCGATGGTAAGATGGCGTCGTTTTATCGCGCCCGTCTCAAGGCACTCAGCCCCCTGGATCGTGACATTTATGATCTTGGCCTGGGACAGGCGCAAAAAAAGCCCCACTCTTTGTTGCCAGTTCAAAATTAGCGGATTTTGAGAAACCCTAAATAAAAAAGCCCGGCAATGCCGGGCTTTTTTATTTAGGGCCGTAGCGAGCGTTAGCTCTTCTTGCCTTTCCGTCCGGCGATGTCCTTGAAAGCAGCGCTTGCGATCAAGCCTGAACCAAAGATCAGGAAGCCAAATACTGCCAAAGGAATCAGAATGTTGATGCCAATATTTTGAACCATTATTTACACCCTCCCCATCATTAGTGTGTTAGGCGGTTTGTCAGATTGAACCAACCGTTGGATATATATATAGCATTGGAATGGGAAACGCAATGCTTTTTTAGCTTTTTCTGCGGGCGCTCTTCCTGGCGGCGGAATCAAACAAAATTGCATGGTTTGCAAGGAGTAATGTACAATGTTCGGCTTAGTTAGTTGTAGTTGTTTGTTTAGGTAAATTTTCACTCCTTGCCTTCCCGCGTCATTTCAATAGCAAAGGCGTAGAAGGCTGCTATAAACCGTAAGGAGCACTTATGAAGCATTATGAAATCGTGTTTCTGGTCCATCCAGACCAGAGTGAGCAGGTTCCCGCCATGATCGAGCGTTACCGCTCGACGATCGAATCCAAGGGTGGGACCATCCATCGCCTTGAGGACTGGGGCCGCCGTCAGCTGGCTTACCCGATCAATAAGGTCCACAAGGCACATTATGTGCTGATGAATATCGAATGCGGCACCGAGACTATCAGCGAACTCACCAGTGCTTTCCGCTTTAACGACGCCGTGCTGCGTAATCTGGTTGTCTCATGCAGCGAGGCGATTACCACGCCATCGCTTTTGGCCAAGTCCGCTGAAGACCGTGAAGATCGCGAGGTCAAGTTCCGGCCGGATGTTGAAGAGGTCGCCGAAGATGTCGAGGGCGACTTGGCAGTGGCGGCAGAGTAAGCTGCGACCCTTGCATCACAATTGATTCGATAGATCTGGAGATTATTTATGTCGCGTTTTTTCCGTCGCAGAAAGTTTTGCCGTTTTACCGCTGAAAAAGTCAAAGAAATTGATTACAAAGATATCGCCGTACTGAAGAACTACATCACGGAGACCGGCAAGATTGTGCCGAGCCGTATTACCGGAACCCGTGCCAGATATCAGCGGCAGTTGACCACCGCCATCAAGCGTGCTCGTTATTTGGCATTGCTGCCCTATTGCGACGCCCATTGATTGCGGAAGGCGCAGGGAGTTTTTGTTTAGGCCCTGCGTCTTTTTCCTGGAGCTGTGCTGGTGGCAATAGCTTTCGTAGCGTCGGCGCGGCCTGATACGAGCGCGAGCGCGGTTTGATGCAAAAATTTGCCGCATTTATTATGCGCGGCCGCATCCAGGCGATGCTGGTAGCGGCGTTGTTTGGCGTCCTCTCTCTGTTGTTGCCATTCGCGCAGCCCTTGATGACCGTTGTGAGCGGGGCCGTGGTTGCCTTGGTGGCGCTGCGTCTTGGTGCGCGGGAAGGCGTCTTTGTCGTTATCGGGGCGGCGCTAGGCGTGTCGGCGCTTACCTTGGTGACTATGGGAAATCCGGCGCCGGGACTGGTGTTTGCGGCGGTGATTTGGTTGCCGGCGTGGCTGCTGGCATTGGTGTTGCGAGCCACCGTTTCCCTGACGTTGGCTTTCCAGGCGGCAACGCTGCTGGGTGGGTTGATTGTTCTCGCCGTGTATGCGGTGCTGCCTGATCCGGCGGCATGGTGGGGCAAGATGTTTGAGGCTGTGATGCTCCCTGCGATGCAGCAGGCGGGCATGGGCGATGCCGATCAGGTACGGCAGGTGCTGGGCGCCGTGTTGTCGCGGATGACTGGCATCCTGGCTGGGGCGCAGGTGTTGACCCTGTTGTTCAGTCTGGTAATCGCGCGCTGGTGGCAGGCGATGCTCTACAATCCGGGTGGTTTCGGGAGCGAATATAACGCTCTGCGCCTGGGGGATCGCCTGGCTTATCTGGCCTTGATTGTGCTTGGCGCGGGCTTGTTTGTTTCGGGCAGTATCGGTGATGCCGCGAAAGACCTGCTGGTGGTGCTGACCGGAGTGTATATGTTGCAAGGGCTGGCGGTGGCGCATGGCGTGGCCGCAGCTGCCAAGGCAAACCCAGCGTGGTTGATGGTCCTTTATACCTTGATGGCGATTCTGCTGCCTTTTGTGGCGGTGGCGCTGGCCGGGGTGGGGCTTGCCGACAATTGGTTGAATATCCGATCTTATTTTGGCGTTAACCGGAAGCCGCCTGCTGAAGGTTGAACAGTTTTTATAATCACTGCATGAGTGAGGTATTGTGAGATGGATTTGATTCTTCTTGAGAAAGTTCAGAATTTGGGTGTCTTGGGCGAAGTGGTGTCAGTCAAGCCTGGCTATGGCCGGAATTACCTGATTCCGCGCGGCAAGGCAGCGGTTGCTACCCCTGAGAATCGTGCCAAATATGAAGCACGCCGTGCCGAGCTGGAAAAGGCCGCGGCCGAGCTGCTGGCATCCGCTCAGGCGCGTGCTGCAGCGCTGGTTGACAAAGTTGTGACGGTGCGTAGCCAGGCGGGTGAGGGAGGCAGGCTGTTTGGCTCCGTAGGTACGCGCGATATCGCCGAGGCGGTGACCGCCGCCGGTGTTGCCGTTGAGAAGCATGAAGTGCGGCTTCCCGCCGGAGCATTGCGCCAAGTGGGTGAGTATGATGTCGAGATTCACCTGCACCCGGATGTTAATGCCCAGGTGAAGATTGTCGTAGCGCCTGAGGCCTAATCAGAGGCCAAGGATCAGGAGACGGGGATCAGTAAAAGCGAGGTCGTGCTGATACTGATTCCCGGTATCTTTTTCCTTAGAGCCTGTCTGTGAATAAATCATCCCTGCGTTGCTGTCCCAAAACACGCCAGGCAAGACGCGAGGTGCGAAGTTTGGTTGTACCAAATGAGCGGCGAGCAACGCCGCATGGCGTGTTTTGGGGCGCAACCCGGAGGGACGGGGCCGGTTTTGAGCAGTGCGGCGTCACGCTTCGCTTATGTGCAACAAGCACACTACGCTCAGCGTTCCTTGCCCTGCTCAAAACCGGCCTCCGTCGCAGGGATGATTTATTCACAGACAGGCTCTAAATATGCACGACTTAGCCTTCGCAACAAGATCTCCCGATGTAGCGACCGAGGCGCTGAAGGTCCCGCCGAATTCGATCGAGGCTGAACAGGCCGTCATCGGCGGCCTGATGCTGGAGAATAGTGCCTGGGATCAGGTGGCGGACCTGGTGGTCGAGGAGGATTTTTATCGCCGCGATCATCGCCTGATTTTTCGCGCTATCGTCGACCTCTCCAGCCGCAACACCCCTTTCGACGTAATCACCCTCTCCGAACGGCTTGAGGCCATCAACGAGCTGGAAAATGCCGGGGGTTTGGCCTATCTTGGCATGCTCGCCAAGAACACCCCCACCGCTGCCAATATCAAAGCCTATGCCGCCATTGTGCGCGAGCGTTCGGTGTTTCGTCAGTTAATCCGCGTTGGTACGGAGATCGCCAACAGTGCGTATGCGGCAGAGGGGCGAGATAGCCCCGAATTGCTGGATAATGCCGAAAAACTGGTGTTTGAAATCGCCGAGCGGGGCGCGCGCGGCAAGCGCGGCTTTACTTCGATCAAGGATTTGCTGGTCAAGGCGGTGGATCGTATCGATACCCTGTTCCAGCAGGACAACCCGATTACCGGCGTGCCTACCGGATTTAGCGATTTTGATGAGATGACTTCCGGCCTGCAGCGCTCGGATCTTGTTATCGTCGCGGGCCGCCCGTCGATGGGCAAAACCACGTTTGCGATGAACCTGGCGGAGCATGCCGCGATCAAGACCGGGTTGCCAGTGGCGGTGTTCAGTATGGAAATGCCCGGCGAGCAGCTGGCGATGCGTATGATGTCGTCATTGGGGCGCATCGATCAGCACAAGCTGCGCACCGGTAAGCTTGATGACGACGACTGGCCGCGTGTTACCTCGGCGGTAGGGATACTTGCCGAAGCCCCGCTGTTTATCGACGATACGCCGGCGCTGACCCCCACCGACCTGCGCGCGCGCGCGCGTCGCCTGGCGCGTGAGCACGGCCTGGGCATGATTGTTATCGACTATCTACAGTTGATGCAGGTGTTGGGCAACAAGGAAAACCGTGCCACCGAGATCTCGGAAATCTCGCGTTCTCTCAAGTCGCTGGCCAAGGAATTGAGTGTCCCGGTAGTCGCGCTGTCACAGCTCAACCGCAGTCTTGAACAGCGGCCCAATAAGCGTCCGGTAATGTCCGATCTACGTGAATCCGGCGCTATCGAGCAGGATGCGGATCTGATCGTGTTCATTTATCGCGACGAGGTTTATCACGAAGACAGCCAGGACAAGGGTACGGCGGAAATTATCATCGCCAAGCAGCGTAATGGTCCCATCGGCACCACGCGGTTGACCTTCCTCGGGCAATACACACGATTTGAAAATTTCATATCCAACCGTTACAACGATGGCGAGTAAATGGCGCGTGCAGCCACGGCGCTGATTGATCTGGATGCGTTGCGGCACAATCTGCAACGTGTGCGCGAGGCGGCGCCTGGACGCCATGTGATGGCCATCATCAAGGCCAACGGCTACGGGCATGGCATGGTGCGCGTGGCGCGCGCCATGGCCAACGCCGATGCCTTTGGTGTGGCAAGCATCGACGAGGCCATCGTACTGCGTGAGGCGGGCATCGAGACCCCGATCACGCTACTGGAAGGTTTTTTTGAGGCGCAGGAGCTGGCGCTGATCCAGCATCACCGCCTTGGTGTGGTGATACATCAAGCCGCGCAGCTCGATATTCTCGAAGCGCATCCCTTATCGGCACCCATCCCCACTTGGCTCAAGATCGACTCGGGCATGCACCGGCTGGGCTTTGCCCCGGAACAGGCGCAGGATGCCTGGCGGCGTCTCAAGGCATGCCGCTGGGTGGCTGACCCGGTCCGTCTCATGACCCATCTCGCCAGTGCCGATGATCGCCATAGTTTGCAGACGCTGCATCAGTTGGAATGCTTTAGTGCCGCAATCGCCGGCATCGAAGGCGAGCGCGGCATCGCCAATTCGGCGGGGATACTCGGTTGGCCGCAGACCCATGCCGATTGGGTGCGCCCCGGCATCATGCTGTACGGTGTGTCACCTTTCATTGATAGTGTGGCGGTGGATGACGGTCTCAAACCGGTGATGACACTCACGTCCAAACTTATCTCCGTCAACCGCTTCAAAAAGGGTGATGCGATTGGTTATGCGGCATCCTGGGTGTGCCCGCTGGATATGCCGGTAGGGGTCGTCGCGATTGGCTACGGCGACGGCTACCCGCGCCACGCCGCGCCGGGTACGCCGGTGCTGCTCAATGGTAAGCGGGTGCCGCTGATCGGGCGCGTGTCTATGGATATGATCACCGTCGATTTGAGCAGTCAACCCAACGCGCAGATTGGTGACCCGGTGACCTTGTGGGGGCAAGGCTTGCCGGTGGAAGAGGTGGCGCATTGCGCCTCGACCATCCCTTACCAATTATTGTGCGGGGTGACGCAGCGGGTGAGGATGGTCGAGAGCGGAGAAAGAGTGTGATTAAACATATCGTGCTGTGGAAGTTGAAAGAAACCGCCAATGGTCGTAGCGCGGCGGAGAATGCCCTCGAAGTGAAGCGGCGTTTGGAGGCGCTTAACGGCCAGATCCCCGGTATGTTGCGCCTTGAGGTTGGAATAGATTTCAGCAGGGAAGATGCGTCATCCGATGTCGCGCTCTATTCCGAGTTCGAGAGCAGGGCGGCACTGGATGTATATCAGAGCCATCCATTGCACGAAGAGGTCAAGGAATTTGTGATGGCGGTGCGCTCGGAGCGGCGTCTGGTTGATTATGAGGTTTGAGGGCGGGTGTCTGATGGGAGGCTCTAGTATCTGATTTGCGCAGCTTAGCCTCTGCGTATTCGATTGACCGGCTGGTTTTCGCTTTGCTATGCTCACCCAAGCCTTAGGGAAGTAGCGTGGTTCAAAAGGAGAAATGGTCAGATAGAAGCGATAAATTTCCTTTTCGGCGGAGAATAAAAGATATGCGATCCAGGTATGCCCGCCTTGCAGGGTTTTGTTTGGGACTTTCATCAGTGGTTGGTTTGATTTCTGCAGGCGTGGCGTCGCCGCCGGAAGACATAAAAGTCATAGAGGTTGGGCAGCAGGTCGTTCCGGTTTCCGGGCGTCCAACTTCTGTGTTTGATTCCTGGCATATTGCAAGTGGGGCAGCATCTGATCCGTTCACAATATCGAACCCTATTGCAGCGGTAGATGTAGGGTTTACCCAAAGACAGATAACGGTGCCACTCCCAGATACTTTTTCCAGCATCGTATGTACACCCCCCTCAGATTATGTATTTCAAACCGTTTCTTTTTCCTCTGGCGGAGTCCAGGAAATTAAGCGAGGGCCGTTTTCTTACGCGCTTAATCCCACAGATAAAACAGTATCGGTTGTTGACCTTGCAAGTACTTCTGTTGCCTCCGCGAGCACAGCCAGCACCATCGTGAATGTCGGTGCCGCGCCGCGCGCTATGGCCATCAGTCCCAACGGACGGTACGTTTACGTGTCAAATTACGACGATGGGACTGTTTCCATCATCAAGGCGCCAGAGCATGTGGTTGTTGTGACCATTGTTGTGGGCAGCAAGCCTTCCTCGATGGCTTTAAGCCCTGATGGCAGAAAATTGTTTGTGGCCAGCGAGGGCGAGAACGCGGTTTATGTGATAGATACGGTTACCCGCACGGTAGTTGATACCATAATTCTCAGCGATATCCCGAACCGTCTTGTTGCTCATCCCGATGGCTCCCGTCTTTATATTCTAAGCCAGACTTCAGGAAAGCTTGTGGCGATGAATGTGGCAACAAAAGTGGTTACACTGGTAACAAGTTTTGTGGGGGAGAATCGTGTTGCCGGTGACATGGTTATTGATGCGGAAGGCAAGAATCTCTATGCGACGATCGGCGACACCAGTAGCAACGCTACTCTGTTGGCTTCCGTGGATTTATCGTCCACGGCAGTTTCGTATATCAGCATTCCAATGTCTGGCCTGCCGCAGGGCCTGGAAATACAATTCTACCAGCCCAGACTCCGCGTAACCTCCAGTGCTACAGTTCAACCGGGATGTGCGAGCTACAGCAATGTTTACGTCATAGATACCGCAACGCTTCAGCTCGCGCGAAAATTTAGCTCAGACTCCGAGGAACTTAAAAAAATCACTGGTCCCACGCTGACATCGGCGATCAAGTTGGACACCGGGCCACTCACTTTCAGTGTCCCTGTTGGACAAAGTAAGGAGCATGTGGTTACGTTATCAAATGCTGGTGCGTTGCCCCTGAAGATCGATGCGGTCCTTTTGGTTGCCGGGGAGAGTGGCACCACGGGTGATTTTGGTATCAAAAATGATACCTGTTCCGGTAATACCATCGAGGCGGGCGGCCAGTGCCAGTTTGCGGTAACGTATTCATCCGCTGGCGAATATTCTTATACCGGAGAAGTGATGGTGTTCAGTGACTCCGCTGCCGGTTATCAACCTTTAGCGCTGAGTGGGCAAGGCATCAGGTCTGTTGCCGAGGCCGCGCCATCTACGCCGTCATCTTCACCCCCCTCTTCTGGAGGCGGCGGTGCGTTTGAGCCGCTGGCATTGCTCGCATTGATGGGGTTGTGGTGGCGCAGGTCAAAGCAGTTGTTCCCGCTTCCCGAATAGTCATTGCTGAATCCTGAGTTCGAGAGCAGGGCGGCACTGGATGTATATCAGAGCCATCCATTGCATGAAGAGGTCAAGGAATTTGTGATGGCGGTGCGCTCGGAGCGGCGTCTGGTTGATTAT
Source organism: Gammaproteobacteria bacterium (assembly GCA_016191235.1). GTDB lineage: Bacteria > Pseudomonadota > Gammaproteobacteria > Ga007554 > LNEJ01. Next base: position 33,348 of record JACPOZ010000021.1, on the reverse strand, counting down.
GAGGTTTGAGGGCGGGTTTTTTTCGCCAAGATAATAACGCGAAACATATCATATTGTTTATTAATAACATTTTTGTTTATTTTGCATTATTATCTTGCGCATGGATAATAAACAGTGGAGGTTCAAATGGACGCCTCGGCACTCATTTCACAGCACTCCGTGCCACCCCATCCAGCAACTTGATGAAATTCCGCTTCGGCTTGAACTGCACACGCAACTCTGCCAGATAGTCGCCAAATTGCCGGGACTGATTCTGCGCTTTCATCAACTCGCCCACCTTGCGAATCAGCTTGATCGCCTCATCATAGGCGGCATTGTTGGTCTGTTCGACGATGAGCGGCACTACGCGGCGGTAGAGGCTCATGGCATCACCAGGACGCGGAACTTCGAGTTTCCCGGCCAACGTGACGAGTAGGCCGCGATCACAGGCGCCTTCATGTGCGGCTGTCCAGGCCGCATCAAAATCCTGCTCCCACAGGGCAATTTCCACCCGTAGCGAATAATTTGGCGTTGACGGCTTCGGTTTCCAGCGACTCGTTGTGTTCGCTTCGCGTGCGATGACCTCAGCGACCCTCGCGAGTGCCCGGTCGCGCTGCTCCGGCCAGAGGCCGAGCTTGTCGGCAACATCGTGCAGCTTCTTGTAGTGTTCAAGACTCGAGCGCTCCTCGAACTGAATCCAGGTGAGTTGCAATGCCTCGTCATTGCGTTTGCGCGCAAGGTACGCCGCCACCAGAAAGTCCCGGAGCCGGTTGTCGGGCCGCTCGGGAAAAGCCTTCAGGCCGCGTTCCGCCCATTCCAGCGCTTTGTCCGACTGCTTGGCCTTGGTCCAGATTTCGGCGATGTCGAGATAGCGGTAACCCGAGGAAAGATCCTGCGACTTGATAGCCACCAGTTCCTCGACGTCGCCGCTCGCCTCGGCCAGCCGCTCCATGATGCGGGTGATCGTTGCCCGGTGAGTATCGTAGCTGTCCTTCACATCCCGTGGCTTGAGCTTGCGCCACTCGGCTTCCGCCAGCTCTCGATAGCGGCGCAGGCCGGCCAAACCGAGGGCATCGCGATAGGTGGTGGCATCGAAGCTGCACAGGCCGAACGGTAGCGTCGTCTCGAACCGGAACAGACGCTCGGCCAGCCCCGCTGGTTCCGGCTGCGCCATCGTGCAAGCCTTGAGATGCAACTCGCCCAAGCGATAGACAATATCGCCAATCTCGCCGTTCGAGTCGTCAACCTGCTCCAGCGCATTCTCGATTCGCTCGATGGCGTACTCGGCCAGCTCGACCAGCATGGCGGCCGTGCCGGGCTTGAGCAATTCCGCCAGTGAATCCGCCACCTGGTCGATAATACCGGCGAAGGTGCCAACCTCCCGCCAGTCGACAAAGCGGTGAATGCGCGTCGCATCGTCGATCGCCCTTTGGTATGCCTTGGCCACGTTCCCGCCTCTGCCGCTACGTTCAGTCTTGAGTAATAACGACTGGTAGAGCCTATCGTCGCGCTGTGCCACGTCCAGCAACAGTTCGACCAAGGCTTCCGGTGGCTGCGCTGTCAGATACCCCTTGATGTCACGCCACGGATCGCGCCGTTTCTTTTTGCTGGATGCGGCGCCAGATTTCGGTGTGGCGGAATTTTCGGCCATCCACGCCAGCCCAACCGCCACGCAGTGCTTGCAGAAATAACCGTCGGCGGCACGCGGGCAGGTGCAATCGTAGGCCAGATCGCCATCGTCATCCCGCAACTCGACCTGGTAGGTTTCCGTGCCTTCGACCCGGGCGGTGATCTTGCCATCTGTCGCACGAAGACGCTCGACGGCGCCGACGGAAAAATATTCCTCGCCGCGCTGGAAAGCGGTGCTACCGGCGAGGTCTTCGAGAGTAGCACGGGAGATTAGGTTATTGAGCATTGTTTTGGCCGTTCATTTCCGATGACAGGCTAATGGTGTCCGACTCCTGTCGGCATCCAGCGTGTTCCAACGCAGAGCACGCGAACGCCAATGCTTGCCAATATTCTGTACGAAATCGGGATGAACCAACTTGGCACGTGCAATCAGCCAGACTTCGTCTTCATGCCGAAGATAGATGCCTCTTCAGGTGCAGTTTGGTGAGCATGGGGTCTCCCTGGCTATCTTTGTCTTTAGTTTGCGGGCTTTGTCGCTCCCGCCTGGATGTGCTTATGGATTGGTCATTATGCTTGGTGCAAATGCGCTCAAGCAACATACTGGTCGGTTCATCATTTGAGTCTTATGGTACCACCTCGCCACGGAAGTCTTTGGCGAGGGTGGCCTCGGGTGAGTTTTTCTCCCTGGGTGCTGGCGCAGCGGGCTTCGAGGCGGCGGAGGATTTAGAATCAGCAGGCTGTGGCTCCAATTCAAAGCTCGTAACAGTGGCGCGAGTATTTCTTCTTCGCGCTTCACCTTTCAACCTCATCCCCCGGCTCCTCCAGTATCCCGCGCAACTCATCCATTGCTGTCTTTAGCCGCCCCTAAGCCCATCAAGCCGCCAGATGCTCCCGCTCCAGCACCGGCCTGAGAAACCGCCCTGTATGTGAGCCTGGATGCGCGGCGATGTCTTCGGGGGTGCCTACGACCAGCACTTCGCCACCCTTGTCGCCGCCCTCCGGTCCCATGTCGATGAGCCAGTCGGCGGTTTTGATGACGTCGAGGTTATGTTCGATTACCACGATGGTGTTGCCGTGGTCGCGTAACTGGTGCAGCACGGCGAGCAGTTGTTTGATGTCGTGGAAGTGCAGGCCGGTGGTGGGTTCGTCGAGGATGTAGAGCGTGCTGCCGGATTCGCGCTTGGAGAGTTCGCGTGACAGTTTGACGCGTTGTGCTTCGCCACCGGAGAGGGTGGTGGCGTTCTGGCCGAGCTTGATGTAGGACAGTCCGACATCCATCAGGGTTTGCAGCTTGCGGTGGATGACCGGCACGGCGCTGAAGAAGTTCAACGCGTCCTCGATCGTCATATCCAGCACCTCCTGGATGTTCCTGCCCTTGTAACGCACCTCCAGCGTCTCGCGATTATAGCGTTTACCCTTGCACACATCGCATGGCACGTAGATGTCGGGCAGAAAGTGCATCTCCACCTTGATTACGCCGTCGCCCTGGCAGGCCTCGCAGCGCCCGCCCTTGACGTTGAAGCTGAAGCGGCCCGGATTGTAGCCGCGTGCCCGCGCCTCCTGCGTGCCTGAGAACAGTTCGCGGATCGGCGTGAACAGTCCGGTATACGTGGCGGGGTTGGAGCGCGGCGTGCGCCCGATGGGGCTTTGGTCGATGCTCACCACCTTCTCGAACTGCTCCAGGCCGATGATCTCCGCGCAGGGGGCGGGTTCTTCAGTGCTGCCATACAGTGCGCGCGCCGCCTGGCGATAGAGGGTGTCGTTGACCAGGGTGGATTTGCCGGAGCCAGATACGCCGGTGACACAGGTCATCAGCCCTAGCGGGATGTCGACATTGACGCCCTTTAAGTTGTGGCCGCTGGCGCCGCGGATAAGCAGTTGGCGCTCCGGATCGGGGGCGATGCGTGCGATGGGCACGTCGATCTTGCGGTGGCCGCACAGGTATTGTCCGGTGAGCGAGGCGGGATTGGCGATGATCTCCTGCGGCGTGCCTTGGGCAACGATCTTTCCGCCGTGTACGCCCGCGCCGGGGCCGATGTCGACCACGTAATCGGCGAGGCGGATGGCGTCCTCGTCGTGCTCGACCACGATCACGGTATTGCCCAAGTCACGCAGATAGACCAGGGTGTGCAGCAAGCGCTCGTTGTCGCGCTGGTGCAGGCCGATGGATGGCTCGTCCAGCACATACATCACGCCCACCAGCCCCGCGCCGATCTGGCTGGCGAGCCGGATACGCTGCGCCTCACCGCCCGACAGGCTATCGGCGCTGCGGTTCAGCGTCAGGTAGTCCAGCCCGACGTTGACCAGAAAATCCAGCCGCTGACCGACTTCCTTGACGATCTTGGCGGCGATTTCGCCGCGCCAGCCGGGTAGTATCAGCCCGCCGAAAAATTCCCGCGCCCGTCCCACCGGCATAGCGACCGTTTCGGGCAGGGTCTTGCCACCCACAAACACATTGCGTGCCTCGCGCCGCAGCCGGGCGCCGTGACAGTCGGGGCAGGGCTGGGTGCTCAGGTATTTGGACAGCTCCTCGCGCACCGCGCCGGACTCGGTCTCGCGGTGGCGGCGCGTCATGTTGGGGATGACCCCTTCGAACGGATGCGCGCGCCGGGCGGGCACGCCGCGATCGTTGTAATAATCAAATTCGATCTCTTCCTTGCCGCTGCCGAACAGGATGATGTCGCGCACGCGTTGCGGCAGCTCCTGGAAGGGTGTCTCGACATCGAATCCGTAGTGCCCGGCAAGCGCGCCGATCATCTGGAAATAATAGGCATTACGGCGATCCCAGCCGCGCACCGCGCCGCCCGCCAGACTCAGCTCGGGATTGGCTGCCACGCGCGCCGGGTCGAAGAACTGCTTGATCCCTAAGCCATCGCAGCCAGGGCAGGCCCCCGCCGGGTTGTTGAACGAGAACAGGCGTGGCTCCAGTTCGGTAATGCTGTAGCCACATTGCGGACAGGCGAATTTGGCGGAAAATACCACGTCATCCTGCTCGGGATCGTCCATGAACGCCACGCGTGCCAGACCGTCGGCCAGACGCAACGCGGTCTCGAACGATTCCGCCAGGCGTTGTTGCACCTCGGGGCGTACCTTGAAACGGTCCACCACCACCTCGATGGTGTGCTTTTTGCGCAGATCGAGCTTGGGTGCCTGATCCAGCTCCACCACTGTGCTGTCGATGCGTGCCCGCACGTAACCTTGCGCCCGCAGCTCCTCCAGCACCTCGGCGTACTCGCCCTTGCGCCCCTCCACCACCGGCGCGAGTAGCATCAGCCGCGTTTCGGCGGGCAGCGCCAGCACATGATCGACCATCTGGCTGACGGTCTGGGCGTCAAGCACTACCCCGTGTTCCGGGCAGCGCGGCTCGCCGGCGCGGGCATACAGCAGGCGCAGGTAATCGTAGATCTCGGTGACGGTGCCGACCGTGGAACGCGGGTTGTGCGAAGTGGATTTCTGTTCGATGGAGATCGCGGGCGACAGGCCCTCGATGTGGTCCACGTCCGGCTTTTCCATGATCGCCAGAAACTGGCGCGCATAGCTCGACAGCGACTCCACGTAACGCCGCTGCCCCTCGGCATAGATGGTGTCGAAGGCCAGCGATGACTTGCCGGAGCCGGACAGTCCGGTAATTACGATCAACTTGCCGCGCGGCAGGTCAAGGTCAATATTTTGTAAATTATGAGTACGGGCGCCGCGGATGCGGATGGTTTCCATGCGAGTTTCCTACTACCTGGCTAACCTGCTAATATACGCCCTTTTACCCCCATCAGGCAAAGAGCAGAGCACACCGTGGTTCGACGATCAAAACAACACGCAAATCAGCAGAGCATGAATCCGGGGGAACGCAAGGCCGCATTTTCGCTTTCCAGTATCTATGCGCTACGCATGATGGGATTGTTCATGATCCTGCCGGTGTTTTCGCTCTATGCGCACGATCATCTGAGTGGCGCCACGCCCATGCTGATCGGCCTGGCGATTGGGATTTACGGCCTCGCCAATGCCGTTTTCCAGATCCCTTTCGGCATGTTGTCCGACCGTTTCGGGCGCAAGCCCATCATCGCATTCGGCCTGGTGATCTTCGCCATCGGCAGCGTAGTGGCCGCGCTGGCCGACTCAATCACGGGCGTCATCATTGGCCGTGCCTTGCAGGGCAGCGGGGCCATCGCCGCCGCCGTCATGGCGCTGGCCGCCGATCTCACCCGCGAGGAACACCGCCTCAAGATCATGGCCGTGATCGGCATGACCATCGGCCTGTCATTCTCCCTGTCATTCGTCATCGGGCCTGTCCTCAACGGCTGGATCGGCGTCCCCGGCATTTTCTGGCTCACCGCCGTGCTGGCGCTGAGCGGCATCGCCGTGCTGCATTTCGGCGTGCCGCAACCGGAGCACAGCACATTCCATCGTGATGCTGAGGCCGTCCCGGCGCAATTCAAGGATATTCTTGCGGACAGGGAGCTGCTGCGCCTGAATTTCGGCATCTTCGCGCTGCACATGATTTTGATGGCGAGCTTTGTGGTGGTGCCGGTGGCGTTGCGCGACCACGCAGGGCTCGGTGCAGGCCAGCACTGGATGGTTTATCTGGGCGTGCAACTGGTTTCGATGGCGGCGATGGTGCCGCTCATTATCCAGGCCGAAAAACACCGCCGCATGAAGCAGGTGTTCGTAGGCTCGGTCATAGCGGTAGCGCTGAGTCAAGCCGGGCTGACTTTCGCCCATGATTCGCTGGTAGGCATTTCTTTGTTGCTGGTGCTGTTTTTTATGGCGTTTAATGTGCTGGAGGCCACGCTGCCCTCCCTGATCGCAAAGACCGCGCCTTCCCATAAAAAGGGTACGGCGATGGGCGTCTACTCCACCACCCAGTTTTTAGGGGCCTTTTGCGGCGGTACTTTGGGCGGCTGGTTGTACGGTGCCTTCGGCCTGGGAAGCGTATTTTTGCTGTGCGCCATCATCGCGGCGGTCTGGGCGGGGCTGGCGGCCACCATGAGATCCCCGCGTTATCTGAGCAATCATATGGTGAATGTCGGCCAGATCGATGAGGGGCAGGCGCGTGACCTGGCCGTGCGCATGGCGCAAGTCAAAGGAGTGGCCGAAGTTACCGTCATCGCTGAAGACGGTGTCGCCTATCTAAAGATTGATCCGCATATCCTGGATAATGACGCACTGCGTGAATTTTCAGCGGTGAAGGCGTAAGATAACCAATTTAAAGTGATGTGTGCCGAAGGGTGTTTATGCCCTTTAGGGTACAAAATCCCCAATTCGCTACGTGTCCTCCGGGGCACACAAGAAACCCGAAACCTTAAGAGGCTCCCCATGGCAAGAGGCATTAACAAAGTCATCCTGATCGGCAACCTCGGCAAAGACCCGGAAGTGCGCTACATGCCCTCCGGCTCCGCCGTAGCCAACGTAACTGTCGCCACCGCCGATAGCTGGAAGGACAAACAGACTGGCGAAAAGAAGGAAAGCACCGAGTGGCACAATGTGGTGTTTTTCAACCGGCTCGCGGAGATCGCGGGCGAATATCTCAAAAAAGGCTCGAAGGTCTATATCGAAGGCTCGCTCAAGACGGAGAAATACCAGGATAAAACCACGGGCGCTGACCGCTATATCACCAAGATCGTGGCCAGCGAGATGCAAATGCTCGATAGCCGTGCCGGTGGCGGGGGGGATTTCTCGCCTTCGCAAGGTGGTGGGCGCAGTTCGAGCACCCAGGAGAACTACCCTGAAGGGCAGAAAAGTGCAAAATCCCCAGCTGCATCGCAGCAGGCACCGGGCGGGAATTTCGATGATTTTGACGATGACATCCCATTTTGAAACCCCGAGTCCAAAAGGTACACACACGAATGCCCTTCAGGGTGAAAGATGGCCCCGCTTGATGCGGGGTTTTCTTTTTGTGTGTCAGCGCCTGTTTAGAAATAAATCGGTTGTCCGATAACAAGGGACACCACTGCTGGAATTCATCAATAAGGGAGAATGGAATATGCCGATGAAAAGTACTATGCGTTCCTTCAAGTATGACTATATGGGTCTGGACGCCGAGGCCATCAAGTACTCGATGGCCAATCGACTTGAATACGAGGTAGGCAAGGATCTTCATACCGCCACTGATCGCGACTGGTACAACGTCACGGCCTATGCGGTGCGTGACCGCCTCATGGAGCGCTGGATGGAAACCATGCGCACTTATTACCGTGAAGATGCCAAGCGCGTCTATTACCTCTCTCTGGAATTCCTGATTGGCCGCACACTGAGCAACAGCCTGCTCAACGTGGGGATTCAGGGTGCATGCGAACAGGCCTTGCATGACATCGGGCTTAATCTGGAGGAGATCCGTGAACTGGAGCCGGATGCGGCGCTGGGTAACGGTGGCCTCGGGCGGCTGGCGGCGTGTTTTCTTGATTCCATGGCGACGCTTGGCATACCGTCGTATGGCTATGGCATCCGTTATGAGTATGGCATGTTCACTCAACGTATCGAGAATGGCCACCAGGTTGAGCATCCTGAAAACTGGCTGCGCTACGGCAACCCCTGGGAGTTCCCGCGTCCCGAAGTGCTCTATCCCGTGAAATTTCATGGCCGGGTCGTGGAATATCCGGATGAAACCGGACAGAAGCGTTATCACTGGGTTGATGCCGATGAGGTAATGGCGATGGCCTATGACACACCGATCCCAGGCTATAACACCAACACCGTGAACAATATGCGTCTGTGGTCTGCCAAGGCGACGCGCGATTTTAATTTGAAATATTTCAACGAAGGTAATTACATCAAGGCCCTGGAGGATAAAAATGAATCAGAAAACCTCTCCAAGGTACTCTACCCCGATGACACCACTGCGATGGGCCGCGAGCTGCGGCTAAAGCAGCAATATTTCTTTGTCAGTGCATCATTGCAAGATATTCTGCGCCGTTTCCAGAAGGCCCATTACCACTTTGACAAGCTGCCGGACAAGGTGGCAATCCAGCTCAACGATACCCACCCGGTACTGGCTATTCCCGAGTTGATGCGGATATTGATGGATCTCCATGGTCTGCCATGGGGCCGCGCCTGGAATATCACAGTGCGCACCTTCTCATACACTAATCACACGCTGCTGCCCGAGGCGCTGGAAACCTGGCCGGTGAAACTGTTTGAGGAAATGTTGCCGCGCCATTTGCAGATTATTTATGAAATCAACCACCACTTCCTGAAAGATGTCATGCATCAATACCCCGGCAACTTCGATCTTCTGCGGCACATGTCGATTGTCGATGAAGATAACGGAAAGCGCATTCGCATGGGGCATCTGGCGGTAGTCGGCAGCCACAAGGTGAACGGTGTCGCGGCACTACATACCCTGTTGATGAAGTCGTCCACCTTTGCCGATTTCGAACGCTTTTACCCCGGCAAGATCGTCAACAAAACCAATGGCATCACGCCACGGCGCTGGCTGCACCACGCCAACCCGCTGCTATCCGACCTGATTACATCGCGTATTGGCGACGAGTGGACCGCAAATCTTGATGAACTGAAGAAGCTGGCCCCACTGGCCGATGATCCTGCCTTCAGGGACGAGTTTCGCGCTGTCAAGCGTGCCAACAAGGAGCGGGTTGCCGCGCTGGTCAAGAAGCACCTGGGTATAGATGTCAATCCTGACGCGATGTTCGATGTGCATATCAAGCGTATTCATGAATATAAGCGCCAGTTGCTAAACGTGCTGCATATCATTACGGTGTACAACCGCATCCGGTTCAATCCTGGCGCGCATGTCGTGCCGCGCCTGGTGGTTTTTGCCGGCAAGGCGGCACCGGGTTATGCCATGGCCAAACTTATTATCAAACTCATCAATGACGTTGCCGACATCGTGAATAACGACCCGGCCATCGGCAGTCGCCTTAAGGTGTTGTTTGTCCCCAACTACAACGTCTCCACGGCGGAAGATCTCATCCCGGCCAGCGATCTCTCGCAACAGATATCCACGGCGGGCACAGAGGCTTCCGGCACAGGCAACATGAAGCTCGCGCTCAACGGCGCCCTCACCATAGGCACGCTGGACGGGGCGAATGTGGAAATCCGCGAAGAGGTAGGTGAAGATAATATTTTCATCTTTGGCCTGACGGCCCAGCAGGCCGAGGAAGTGCGCAGAAATGGCTACAACCCATGGGATTATTACCATGCAAACCACGAGTTGAAGCAAGTGCTCGACATGATAGGCTCGGGATATTTCTCGCCCGACGAGCCTGACCTGTTCAAGCCCATCATCGACGCCTTGACACATGGTGGCGATCATTACCTGCTGCTTGCCGATTACGCATCATATATATCAGCGCAAGAGCGGGTTGCCGAGCTTTATGCCGATCCTCAGGAGTGGACGCGCAAGGCGATCCTCAATGTTGCGCACATGGGGAAATTTTCCAGTGACCGCACCATCCGTGAATATGCGGAGGAAATATGGGATGTGAAGCCAGTAAAGATCACGCTGGAACAGCGGACGGAGAGTAAGAAGGTTAAGCAGAAATAGCGAGGGCGGACTTTAAGTCCACCCGCTATTATTGGCAGCATAGTCGGTAGGCCGGGGCATTTTTTTAACGCCCCGGCCTGCAAAACCATCACCGCTTCATTGAATCAAAAAATTCCGAATTGGTCTTGGTTGCCTTGAGCTTGTCGAGCAGGAACTCCATCGCAGCCAGATCTTCCATGGGGTGCAGCAGTTTGCGCAGAATCCACATCTTTTGCAGCTCGTCGGGGTGCGTCAGCAGCTCTTCGCGGCGCGTGCCGGAGCGGTTGATGTTGATGGAGGGGTAAATGCGCCGCTCGGCGATCTTGCGGTCCAGGTGGACTTCCATGTTGCCGGTGCCCTTGAACTCTTCATAGATCACGTCGTCCATGCGCGAGCCGGTGTCAATCAAGGCAGTTGCGATGATGGTCAGGCTGCCGCCTTCCTCGATGTTGCGCGCCGCGCCAAAGAAGCGCTTCGGGCGGTGCAGTGCGTTGGCATCGACACCACCGGTGAGCACTTTGCCTGATGAAGGGATTACAGTGTTGTAGGCGCGTGCCAGACGGGTAACGGAGTCAAGCAGGATCACTACGTCACGCTTGTGCTCGCCCAGGCGCTTGGCTTTTTCAATCACCATTTCCGCGACCTGCACATGGCGGCTGGCAGGCTCGTCAAAGGTGCTGGAGACCACCTCGCCACGTACCGAGCGCGCCATCTCTGTCACTTCTTCCGGGCGCTCATCAATCAGCAGCACAATCAAGTAACATTCGGGATGCTTGGCGGCGATGGACTGGGCGATATGTTGTAGCATCATGGTCTTGCCGGCCTTGGGCGGCGATACGATCATGCCGCGCTGGCCCTTGCCGATGGGCGCCACCAGATCAATGACGCGCGCGGTCAGGTCTTCTGTGCTGCCATTGCCGATTTCCATGGTAAGCCGTTCGTTGGCGAACAGCGGCGTCAGGTTCTCGAACAGCACCTTGTTTTTGGCGTTCTCGGGTGCCTCGAAGTTGATCTCGCTTACCTTCAGCAGCGCGAAGTAACGCTCCCCTTCTTTTGGAGGGCGGATCTTGCCGGAAATGGTGTCGCCGGTGCGCAGATTGAAGCGCCGGATCTGGCTGGGCGAGACATAGATATCATCCGGGCCGGCCAGATAAGAGCTGTCCGCCGAGCGCAGGAAGCCGAAGCCATCCTGCAGGATCTCCAGCACACCGTCGCCGGAGATGTCTTCGCCTTTGTGCGCGTGGCCCTTGAGAATGGCGAAGATCACGTCTTGCTTGCGTGACCGGGCCATGCCCTCGATGCCCATGGATTGCGCGAGGTCGATTAATTCAGAGGGTGATTTTTGTTTAAGTTCAGTCAGGTTCATGATGGATGATCGTCAGGTTCTGGAATGGGTATGCAGATGAAGTTAAAGAAACGAATGGCCCTGTGTGTAGGGACGCTCGTATGTTTCTCGTGCCGCTGATGTGTTGCTGGGGGAGGTTCCGCTGTTGCCAGATATACTGGCAGTGCTCGAAATTATTTGCGCTTTTTGCAAAGCTACCACTAAAAGGGCGCCACGTCTAGCCCCTCGCGGGTTAAATTGCGAGAGGCTCGTGTGGCGTTGTGTATATGGTTCAAAGGTTGCTGTCAATAAACGCCGTCAATTGAGACTTGGAGACCGCGCCCACTTTGGTGGCTTCAACATTACCGTTTTTAAACAGCATCAGGGTGGGGATGCCGCGTATGCCGTATTGAGACGGTGTAGCGGGGTTTTCGTCGATATTGAGTTTGGCGACCTTGATCCTGCCCGCATATTCTCCGGCGATTTCGTCCAGAATCGGGGCGATCATCTTGCAGGGGCCGCACCATTCGGCCCAGAAATCGACCAGTACCGGCGTGTCGCTTTTCAGCGCTTCGTTGTCGAAGGTGGCGTCGGTGACATAAATGATGTTTTTGCTCACGTTAGTGCATCTCCGATTGATTGATGTGGGTTTGAGAGCCTGATTATTGTTGTACGGCTCTCTTAACGGTGGTTGTAATCATTATCTTAAGGTTTATTTTCTCACATTCAAGCCTAATCCGCCGCATATTTCAAGTCCAATCGTCCGGCAATTCTGTTATTCTTTGATTTATGAACGATCATTTGTCAGATATCTCATTTTCCAGTTTTGATTTTTCCGATTCTTTGAGGCAAGGAATCGAAGACGCAGGTTTTTCCCGTTGTACGCCGATCCAGGCCGCAACCCTGCCGCTGGCGCTGTCGGGCAAAGATGTGGCAGGGCAGGCGCAAACCGGTACCGGCAAAACGGCCGCTTTCCTGCTGGCCGTGATGAATCGCCTGCTGACGGTACCCGCTTCTCCAAAGCGGCGGCCCAACCAGCCGCGCGCCGTGATATTGGCGCCGACGCGCGAATTGGCGATCCAGATCCACAAGGATGCACTCCTTTTGGGCAGGCATGCCGGCCTCACTTTAGGGTTGGTTTACGGCGGCACAGGCTACGAGGCGCAGCGCGCCATGTTCGAGGAGGGCGTGGATATCCTGATTGGCACGCCGGGCCGGATTATTGATTACTTCAGGCAAGGCGTGTTTGACTTGAAGGCGGTGCAGGTGGCGGTGCTGGATGAGGCCGACCGCATGCTTGACCTTGGTTTCATCAAGGACATCCGCTTCCTGCTGCGCCAGTTGCCCAAGCCCGAAAAGCGTCTTAGCATGTTGTTTTCGGCGACGCTGTCGCTGCGCGTCACTGAGCTTGCCTACGAGCACATGAATAACCCACAGCTCGTGAAAATCGAGAGCGATAAGGTGACGGCTGATAATGTCTCGCAGATCATCTATCACACCGCCAGCGAAGAAAAAATCCCCGCGCTGATAGGGTTGCTGAAACATATGGATCCCAAACGCACCATTGTTTTCGTCAACACCAAGCGCGCGGCCGACCAGGTGTGGGCTCATCTTGAGAGTAATGGCTTCAAATCCGCCATATTGTCGGGTGATGTGCCGCAGAACAAGCGCATGTCGTTGCTCGCGCAATTCCAGCAAGGCGAGCTGCCCGTGCTGGTCGCCACCGATGTCGCGGCGCGCGGCCTGCATATTTCCGAGGTCAGCCATGTGTTCAACTTCGATCTCCCGCAGGATGCCGAGGATTATGTGCATCGCATCGGCCGCACCGCGCGTGCCGGCGCAAGCGGGGATGCAATCAGCTTTGCCTGTGAGGAGTACGCCTTTTCGATTCCCGAGATCGAAGAATACATCGGCCACAAAATCCCGGTAGGCCGCCTCAGTGGCGAGGTGCTGGCCACGCCTGTGACCCCTGCCGTCGCGGGCGGACGGCATAGCGGGGCGGGAGACCGCATGCGTAGTCGATCTGCTCCCTCTGGCCAGAAGCGCCGCGGGAGTTCGGGTTCAAGGCAGGCGCACAGGCCGAGAAAAGGATAAATTTTGTGAAATTAAGGAGCGAAACATGGCGCGCATGATCTTTCCCGACCAGACCGATACGCGGGATTTGCCCGCTATTCAAGCCAAGCTTGCGACGATAGGCATTACGCTGCGCCACTGGCCGGCGCCTGCCCAGCCGCGCAGCCTGGAATTGATGGAAAAGGCGGTGCTGGATGACGCCGAAAAGCAGGAATTGCTCGCTGTCGTGGATGATCGCTTTGATGAGCTAAAGCGCGAGGCGGGGTATATCACGCGTGACATGATCGTGATCCATGAAAACATCCCCGGCCTTGCCGAGATGCTCGCCAAGTTCGAAAAGATCCACTACCACACTGACGATGAGGTGCGGTACATCCTTGCGGGCAAGGGGTATTTCGGATTTGTCGAGCCCGATGGTAAGCAGTTCATGCTTGAAGTGACAGCAGGCGACTATATCAATGTCCCAGCCAACGCTGAGCACTGGTTCATTCTGGGCGATTCCAAACGCATCAAGGCGGTGCGTTACTTTGTCGATACGAGCGGCTGGACGCCCGTTTATACCGGGCGCCCTTTGCAATTTGTTGGCTGAGTTGTAGGAGAGTTTTTTGGCGACAACATTGGACCAGCTCGCGCCACGCGCAGCCCTCGTTGAGATTGCGCGCGACTTTCATGCGCGTGGCTGGATGGCAGGCACGGCGGGTAATCTTAGCATCCGCTCGGATGACGGCAGCTTTTGGATAACCGCCAGCGGCCTGCCCAAGGGACGTCTGGAAGAGACAGATTTTCTGCGCATGCGCATCCGCGATGGAGAGATTGTTGAACGGTTACACGCCAATGCCAAACCCTCTGCCGAGTGTTCCATCCATCAAGTGGTCTACCAACATTTTCCCGATGCGCGTGCGTGCCTGCATGTGCATACCGTGGACGCCTGTCTGGCGTGTGAAAACATTTCGCCCACCGCACTGGAAATGCCGTTGCCGCCGTTGGAAATGGTGAAGGGGCTGGGGATATGGGAGCAGAATCCCGATGCTGCGTTGCCGTTGTTCGACAATCTGCTCGATGTTGCACGCATAGCGGCGGCTATCGATCAGCGCTTCCAGGCCGCAGCACCGCGCATCCCCGCACTGATGATCCGCGGGCATGGGATCACCGTGTGGGGCGGCGACGCGCAGGAGGCCTATAACCGCGTCGAGATTGTTGAATTCATCATGAGCTATCTCGCGCGGCGCAGATGAGTTTATGCAGTCTTGCGGCCGGATGAGCAAGAGGCCGTGGCGGGTACGCCCAACTTGGTCAGGATTGTGTCCATCAGGCACCAGTTGGTGATGCCGCTCTGGAACAAATTCGCCCCGACAAACGCCGTGAACCACAGCCAATTCACGTTATGAAACAGCGGGCTGGCTTCAACGCCCAGGGCCAAGGATAGCAGGATAAAAAAACCGGCGATGATACGGACAGTGCGATTGATAGTCATGGCGTCATCCTTTAGTTAATTAGATAATACTAATATACATGCGCGCGCAGTATATTTCAACCTGTGAAACGGCGGTTAGACGGGGTGGGTGTGCGGGTTTCATGGTGCGGGGCGTGCCCTGGTGCTGAAAGTGTGTGGGGGATATAGCAGCCATGGCTGACTGGGGTCATTACGCGAAGGTTTTTACTGCCATCTTCGTCATCGTCAACCCGCTTGGCGCTGTCCCTTTATTCCTGAGTCTCACGGCTGACCGTTCTGTCAGGGAGCGCCACCGTATGCCGCGTATCACGGCGTTATCGGTGGCCATCGTGTTGGCCGTGGCATGCCTGGCGGGTGACACGATTTTGGGCTTCTTCGGCATCAGCATCGCCTCGTTTCGCGTGGGCGGTGGCATCCTCATCTTGTTGATGGCCGTTGCCATGATGAATGCCTCCACCGTGGCCGCCAAACATACGCCAGAGGAGGCGGCAGAGGCGGCAGACAGACAGAGCGCCGCGGTTGTCCCGCTGGCGATCCCTATACTCGCTGGCCCCGGCGCCATCAGCACCGTAATCATATACGCCCATCAGGCGACAGACTGGCTGGGGGTGGCGTTGGTCATCGTGAGTTGCACGGTTGTCGCGCTCGCAGTATGGGCGGCCCTGCGCATGGCGCTCCCATTGAGCGCCATGCTCGGGCGAACCGGTATCAATATTGTTACGCGCCTGATGGGGCTGCTGCTTGCCGCCATATCAGTGGAGTTTATCGTGGACGGGTTACGCCAATTGCTCCCAGGGTTAGGATAGCCGACGTGCGCTGCGCGCACGGCAAAAGGAGCTAATGACCAGCTCCCATCCGTAAAAAGCTAACTCTTGTACCCAACTATTGGTTACCGGCTAGCGTGACCGCCAGATCATATAAAAAGTTCTTTTTTTGTCCGGTAAGTTTTGCAGCCAGCACGGCGGCCTGTTTTACCGGCAGTTCGGTTAGCAGGATGCGCAGTACCCGTTCCGCTTCGGTGCTGCCTTCCGTTTCGTCGCGTGGTGCGGCGCCATGTACCAGGACGACAAACTCGCCCTTTTGCTGATGAATGTCTGCGTCCATCCAATCGCACAGCGCCCCCAGCGTATCGCCATGAATAGTCTCGAACATCTTGGTCAGTTCGCGTGCCACCACCGCCCTCCGGTCCGCGCCGAACACCTGCGCCATGTCGCTCAGGGAGTCGAGGATGCGGTGGGATGACTCAAAAAACGCTATGGTACGGGTGTCATTGGCAAGTTCGCTCAGCCGGTGGCGGCGGGCCGCCGACTTGGCAGGTAAAAAACCTTCAAAAACAAAGTGGTCTGTCGGCAGGCCAGAGGCCGACAGCGCGCTGATCAGGGCGCTGGGGCCGGGGATCGGTATGACGCGCACCCCCTGTTCACGTGCTGCGCGCACCAGATGGTAGCCGGGGTCGCTCACCAGTGGCGTACCCGCATCGCTGATCAGCGCAATTGATTCGCCAGCCTGCAAGCGGCCTACCAGTTCGGCGCAACGCTCGCGCTCATTGTGTTCGTGGACGGCGATGCACGGCGTTTTAATGCCGAAATGCCGAAGTAGCGGCATGCTGTGGCGGGTATCCTCGGCGGCGATTACTTGGGCTGCCGAAAGCACCTCCACCGCGCGCGGTGACATGTCTCCAAGATTGCCGATAGGCGTCGCCACGACGTAAAGCACACCTTTATTGTTGTTTGACACTGCTTGCGATCCTCAAAAACCACCGGACATGGCATATAATCATGCCATGCTACCAGCCAAATACATATCATCCCTGCTGCTCGGTGTAGCGCTGTCGTTTGTGGGGCGTGCCTTTGCCATTGATCCAGGTAACGTTGTTGCCGCAATGCCGGAGCAGCCGCGCCTGGCCGAACCGCCCGCCAATATCGCGCTGCTGTTACCTTCCAGCGGCCCGCTTGCAAAAGCTGCGGCGGCGGTGCGTGACGGTTTTTTCGCGGCCTATTATCAGCGTTTGAACAAGCTTTATCAGCCCACCATCCGGCTCTATGACGCAGGTGCTCAGCCTGCTGCGGTGCTGGCGGCATATCAGCAGGCATTGGCGGAAGGTGCGAATGTGGTGATTGGTCCGCTGGACAAGGACGGTGTGAAGGCGCTGGCCCGCAATGCTGATTTGGCCGTGCCCACGCTGACGCTTAACTATACGGAGGACGAAAACACCAGCCCCGGTAATCTTTTCCAGTTCGGCCTGGCGCCCGAGGATGAGGCGCGTGCGGTGGCTGAGCGCGCATGGCAGGATGGCCGCCGCCAAGCGGTTGCGTTAATCCCCGTGGGGGAGTGGGGCGCGCGGGTGTTCAATACGTTTAAAGCACGCTTTGAGGAGCTAGGCGGCAGTGTGGTTGCGCAACAGACATATGACCCGGCGGGTAGCGATTTTGCAACCCCTGTGCGCACGCTCTTCAATATCAGCAGTAAGGAGCGCCGCCGCCGTCAGGATGTGGATGCCTTGTTCCTGGTTGCCACCCCACGCCAGGCGCGCCAGATCCGCCCCCAGTTGAACTTTAACTTTGCGGGCGATGTGCCGGTTTATGCCACCTCGCATGTTTACACAGGGCGTGTCGACAAAAATGCCGATGCCGACGTGAACGATGTGCTGTTTTGCGACATGCCCTGGGTGCTGGAGGAGGGCCAACAGGCCTTGTCGCGCATCATTTCCCTGCGCTGGCCTCAATCCTCGGAACAGTTCAAGCGCCTCTACGCATTAGGCGTGGACGCCTATAATCTCTTGCCTTACCTGAGCCGGATGCGTGCAGACCCCAGTGAGCGCATGGCGGGGGAGACCGGCAATCTGAGTCTGGATAAAGGCCAGCGTATTCGCCGGGGATTAGTGTGCGCGCGTTTCGTGGATGGCGAGCCGCGCATCATCGCGCAGCCTTGACCAGTAAAATCCCGCCAAGCGGAAGGCCGCCGGTGCGCGGGGGCGAGGCGGAAGACCTGGCCTGCCGCTACCTGCTGGAACGTGGCTTGCAACTGGTGGAACGCAACTACCATTGTCCGTGCGGCGAAATTGATCTTGTGATGCGCCATGCGGGCAGCATCGTGTTTGTCGAAGTCCGCTACCGGCGCAGTGCGCGCTTTGGCAGCGGCGCAGAGAGTATCGACCGGCGCAAGCAGGCCAAACTTACCGCCACTGCGTTACACTATCTGCAATCGCACAGGGCAGCGGCCAAGCACCCGGCACGTTTTGATGTGATCTCGATTTCGCCCGGCGCGCAGCATGATGAA
The DNA here is from genome assembly GCA_016191235.1 of Gammaproteobacteria bacterium. Lineage (GTDB taxonomy): Bacteria > Pseudomonadota > Gammaproteobacteria > Ga007554 > LNEJ01. Next base: position 15,135 of record JACPOZ010000021.1, on the reverse strand, counting down.
GTGCTCTGGATACAAAATGCGTTTGGGGCATGATGCCATTAATAAAATAGGAGGTTGACGTGAATAGAAAGCTGTCTTTACTAATGATCAATGGATTTCTCACGGCCGCATTGTTGCAGGGCTGCGCGGGGGCGATTATTGCGGGTGGTGCGACCGGCGCCGCCGTAGCCAGCGACCGCCGCACGGTGGGGGAAGTAGTGGATGACCAGTCTATCGAATTCAAGGCGATGCGGGCGATATTCTCCGATTCTGAATTGTCGGACAAGGCGCGCATCAGTGTCACCAGTTTTAACGGCGTGGTGCTGTTGACCGGACAGGCGCCCACCGAGGATCTCCGTACGCGTGCCGCCGACAAGGTCAAAGGCATTACAAAGGTGAAACGGGTGCATAACGAAATGACCATCGGCCAGCCCATCGCATTTCAGACCGCCAGCCGCGACTCCTGGATCACCACCAAGGTCAAAACCATGCTGCTGGGCGCAAAGGAGATCAGCGCCAATGATATCAAGGTGGTCACCGACAGCAGCATTGTTTATCTGATGGGCGTAGTGACCCGCAAAGAAGCGGATATCGCCAGTGACATTGCCAGCCGTACCGATGGCGTGGAACGCGTGGTCAGGATTTTTGAATATCTTGATTGAAGATTTACCCCGGATGTTTCATAACAGCGCATCACGGATTTATGAAATATCCGGATTCAAAGCGGCAATTCCATCTCCAATTCAATGGTGTATTTTTACCCCCTCTCCCGCAAGGCGGGAGAGGGTGGGAAGAAAGTTAAACGCAGATTGCCATTAGCCCCCAAACCGTTTGCCCTGAGCCTGTCGAAGGGCCGTTCATGGTTCGACAAGCTCACCACGAACGGCGTTGTGCGCTCTCCTCGCCTAATGAATAATATGGGTTCAAAGCCAGTAAGCGTTAAAAGACCATGATACCGCCCGCCTTCCTGGAGCAGCTCACCGCCATCGCCGGCGCAGAAAATGTGCTGAGCGATGCCGCCGACTGCTGGCCGTATGGGTACGACAACAGCCGGCGCCATGCGCTGCCCGATGCCGTGGTCTTCGCCACCACGCATGAACAAGTGCGTGACATTGTGCGGCTGTGCAATCACCATGCTGTGCCGCTGGTGCCGCGCGGGCGGGGTACCGGCACCACTGGCGCCACCGTGCCGCTGCGCGGTGGACTGGTGCTGGCGCTGGAGCGCATGGATCGCATACTGCGCGTCGACCCGGACAACCGCGTCATGGTGGTGGAGCCGGGCGTTACCAATCAGCAGGTGCAAGACGCCGCTGGGGCGCACGGTTTTTTCTGGCCGCCTGACCCCACCAGCGCCGCCTTCTGTACGGTGGGCGGTAACCTGGCCTACAACTCCGCCGGCCCACGCGCCGTCAAATATGGCACGCCGCGTGAAAATACCCTGGGTTTGCGCGCGGTCACCGGTGCGGGCGAGGAGATTCGCACGGGGGTCTATACCACCAAGGGCGTCGTCGGCTACGACCTCACGCGGCTGATCGTCGGCTGCGAGGGCACACTGGCGATCATCACCGAGGCGACGCTGAAACTCACCCCATTGCCGGAGACCAAGCGTACCCTGCGCGCCGTCTACAGCGACATGCGCGCCGCCGCCGCCGCTGTATCGCGCATCATGGCGCAGCCCGTCACACCGTGCGCACTGGAATTCATCGACGGCCGCGCAATCGAGATGATACGCAGCTACTCCAAGGCCGATCTGCCAGTGGGGGCGGGGGCATTGCTGATGATCGAGGTGGATGGTTCGCAGGCCGCGATGGATGACGCGGTTGCGGCAGTGAGCCGCGCCGCGCAAGGCGAAGGGTTGCTGGATCTATGGGCCGCCCGTACCCCTCAGGAAGTCAGCGATTTATGGGCAACACGCAAGGCGCTATCCCCCGCATTGCGCACTATTGCGCCAAAAAAGATCAATGAGGATGTTGTGGTGCCGGTGTCGCGCATGGCCGAACTTATCGACGGCCTGGACGTGCTGGCGCGTGAGCACAACATCACCATCGTCAATTTCGGGCATGCTGGTAATGGCAACATCCACGTCAATCTGCTAGTCGATCCCGATGACCCGGTACAGATGCATAATGCCGAACACTGTCTGGATAAGGTCTTCAGCCTCGTCCTGAAGTTGAACGGCACACTCTCCGGCGAGCACGGCGTAGGCATCGAAAAGCGCGATTTCGTCAGCCGTGAGATTGACCCGCCCACCCTGGCATTGATGAAACGCATCAAGGATCAGTTCGACCCCAAAGGGATACTTAACCCGGACAAAATGTTTCCGGCGGGGTGAGATGCTGTGAGTCCCCATCTGTTGCGGCAGACCGGAGACTAAACAGACAGGATATCCAGTACTTCTATCAATGCTTGATCCACCCGCCTCATGAATTCGGAAGTGCATTGAAGCAAGGGGCCTTGGATCAACCGTTTGTTATCAATGGCACGTAACTGGTCGAGCAGGAGATCTGATTCCTTGTCGAGATCAGATTGGGCGGCGATACGCAAACGCAGTGGTTCGGCATCTTCTATCAAGTGGGTAGTGAGCGGTACCACGAGGGTAGAAGGATGCTCCGCATCCAGTAAGGCTTGGCTTTGCACGATCAGCACGGGCCGGATTTTGCCAGGCTCCGTGCCGCGGCCGGGATTGAGATTGGCAAGCCAGACGCTCCCGCGCTTACGCATTGGGGGCATCTTCTATAGTGCTGAATTCGGCGTTGACACGCATGCTTTCCGCCCGCACGCGCTGGGAAGCTTTTATCATGCGGTCACGGCGCTGCTGGGAGGTGACCTCTGCATTCAATGTTTCAATTGCCCGGCGGATGTATTCGGCCCGCGGTATGTGCAATTCGTGGGCGTGTTTGTCAGCCTCCTTGAGGAGATCATCCGGTAGACGAACTGAGACTGTAGTCATATGTGTAATCCATATTGTATTTATAAATTAATATATGTAATTCATGCCATGAAAGCAATCTCAAGGGTGAATCACCGATTCGAGAAATAACTTTTTATGCCTTGCCATGCCTCCGTCACGCGAATCTATGAAACATTCGGGTTAAATGTGCCTTATCTCTCGCGTCCATGCAGCCGTCGCTGCGGCGGCGGATATTTTTACGGCTCCTGAGCAAGCAATCCGTGTTTTCCGATAGTCATCCTCGATAGGAAATATGCGGTAATACTCCCCACTTCCCACGGCATTTGGGCGCCCGCTATTGCCGAATAGTCCAATCTAAGAGAAAATAACATTCTTTGGGTCCTGAAAAGATCGGGTCAACTTACTATTTTAGTTTTTATTTTAAAGAGTTAGAGGAAAAATGCATGTCTGCTTCCCGTAAAGATTTAGCCAATGCCATACGCGCGCTTGCGATGGATGCCGTACAGAAGGCCAACTCTGGGCACCCCGGCGCGCCCATGGGCATGGCGGAAATCGCGGAAGTTTTGTGGAACCACCATCTGCGCCATAACCCGGCCAACCCCAAATGGCCTGACCGCGACCGCTTCGTGCTTTCGAATGGCCATGGCTCGATGCTGCTGTACGCACTGTTGCACCTCACCGGCTATGACCTGCCAATGGAAGAGATCAAACGCTTCCGTCAGCTTCACTCCAAAACCCCTGGACACCCTGAATACGGTTACGCGCCTGGTATCGAGACCACGACTGGCCCGTTGGGTCAGGGCATCACCAATGCCGTCGGCATGGCGATTGCCGAAAAGGTGCTGGCTGCCGAGTTTAATAAGCCCGGCCATGAAATCGTCAACCACCACACCTATGTGTTTCTGGGCGACGGTTGCTTGATGGAGGGTATCTCCCACGAGGCCTGTTCGCTGGCCGGCACACTGGGCCTGGGCAAGCTGATTGCCTTCTACGACGACAATGGCATTTCCATCGACGGCCACGTTGAAGGCTGGTTTACCGATGACACCCCCAAGCGTTTCGAGGCCTATGGCTGGCACGTGATCCCGAACGTTGACGGTCATAACACGGCGGCGATTGAGGCCGCGATTGAGGCCGCCAAGGCCAATACCGACAAGCCCACGATGATCTGCTGCAAAACGGTGATCGGCATGGGCTCGCCCAACAAGTCAGGCAGCCATGATTGCCACGGCGCCGCGCTGGGCGATGCTGAAGTGGCCGCAACCCGTGCCAACATCGGCTGGAGCTATCCTCCCTTCGAGATCCCCAAGCATGTTTACGAGGGTTGGGATGCTCGCACCAAAGGTGAAGGTCTTGAGAAGCTGTGGAGCAACAAGTTTGCCGAATATGCTGCGAGCTACCCCGCCGAGGCTGCCGAGTTCACGCGCCGCATGAGCGGCGAGCTGCCTGCGAATTGGAGCGAGCACGTCGATGCTTTCATAGCCAATGTCAACACCAAAGGCGAGACCATCGCCACACGCAAGGCCTCGCAAAACAGCATCGAAGGCCTCGCGCCCGCGCTGCCGGAACTGCTCGGCGGTTCCGCGGATCTGGCCAGCTCCAACCTGACGCTGTGGTCCGGTTCGCGCGGCGTCTCCAAAAAGGACGGCGGCAATTACGTGTACTATGGCGTGCGCGAGTTCGGCATGTCCGCCATGATGAATGGCATGGCGTTGCACGGTGGCGTGATTCCTTACGGCGCGACCTTCCTGATGTTCTCCGAATATGCGCGTAATGCCCTGCGCATGGCGGCGTTGATGAAGATTCGTTCAATCTTTGTATTCACCCATGACTCCATCGGTCTGGGCGAAGACGGCCCGACCCACCAGCCCGTCGAACAGACCGCCACGCTGCGTCTCATCCCCAATATGGATGTGTGGCGCCCCTGCGATACACTGGAGTCCGCTGTTTCCTGGGCGCGCGCCATTGAGCGCAAGGATGGCCCGAGCAGCCTGATCTTCAGCCGCCAGAATCTGCCTTTCCAGAAACGTGATGAAGCCACTATTGTCAACGTCAGCAAGGGCGGTTATGTTCTCTCCGAAGCCGCAGGCGGCAAGCCCAAGGTTGTGCTGATTGCCACCGGCTCTGAAGTGGCCCTGGCGACGGGTGCGCAACAGGTTTTGGCGGAAAAAGGCATCGCCGCGCGCGTGGTGTCCATGCCCTCCACGAACGTCTTTGACCGTCAGGACCAGGCCTATAAAGACAGCGTGCTGCCCAAGGGTATAGTGCGCGTAGCCGTGGAAGCCGGTGTGACCGAGTGCTGGCATAAGTATGTCGGCCTGGAAGGCGCGGTGGTCGGCATCGACACCTTCGGCGAATCGGCCCCGGCGGGTGACCTATTCAAGGAGTTCGGTTTCACCGTGGACAATGTCGTAAAGGCTGTCCAGGGCGTTCTCTGACAATCAAGAGCGTAGGATGCGCTGTGGCCTGCACTGAGCAGGCCCGAAGGGCGCACCCTGGCCGCGTCGAGCGCTATTGCGGGTGCGTGGGACGCACCCTGCGTTCTGAAATCAAGAATTATCAGCCTGGGTTGGCCGTTTTAAATGGCTGGCCCGGCGAGAAAGATTTTTTTATTAATCGTTGGAGTTAAACCTATGGCTATCAAAATCGGCATCAACGGCTTTGGCCGTATTGGACGTATGGTGTTTCGCGCGGTCACGCAGGAATCCGAATTTAAAGATATCGAGATCGTCGGCATCAACGACCTGCTCGAGCCGGATTACCTGGCCTACATGCTTCAATATGATTCGGTGCACGGCCGTTTCAAGGGCGACATTTCCGTGGACAACAACACCCTGATCGTGAACGGCAAGAAGATTCGTCTTACCGCCATCAAGGATCCCTCCGAGTTGAAGTGGAACGAAATCGGCGCCGACATCGTCATCGAATCCACCGGCCTGTTCCTGACCAAGGAAACCTGCCAGAAACATGTCGATGCGGGCGCCAGGAAAGTGGTGCAGAGCGCGCCTTCCAAGGACGACACCCCGATGTTCGTCTATGGCGTCAACCACAAGACCTACACCGGTCAAGCGATTGTCTCGGCGGCTTCCTGCACCACCAACTGTCTGGCGCCAGTGGCCAAGGTGCTGAACGACAGTTTCGGCATCAAGCGCGGCCTGATGTCCACCGTACATGCCGCGACCGCCACCCAGAAGACGGTCGACGGTCCTTCCACGAAGGATTGGCGCGGTGGCCGTGGTATCCTGGAAAACATCATTCCATCCTCGACTGGCGCCGCCAAGGCTGTGGGCGTGGTCTTGCCGGAATTGAAGGGCAAGCTGACCGGCATGGCGTTCCGCGTGCCGACCTCCGACGTTTCGGTGGTCGACCTGACCGTTGAGCTGAACAAAGAGGCCACCTACGCTGACATCTGCGCTGCGATGAAGGCCGCCTCTACAGGCGAGCTGAAGGGTGTCCTGGGCTACACTGATGAGAAAGTGGTGTCTACGGACTTCCGTGGCGTCAGCGCCCCCTCCATCTTCGATGCCGAGGCCGGTATCGCCCTGGATAGCACTTTCGTCAAGGTGGTCTCCTGGTACGATAACGAGTACGGCTATACCTGCAACATGATGCGCATGGTGCAGCACGTCGCCAAGTAAAAATGTCGGGCGGGTTGGCGCATTTTGCCTAACCCGCCCTGTTTTTTTACTTAAAGAGCCATTAGCCAAGGCGGCGAGCCTTCGCTGATGACTTTTAAATTCAGCCAGGAGTAAACCCATGTCTGTAATCAAAATGACTGATCTCGACCTTGCTGGAAAGCGGGTGTTGATCCGTGAAGATCTCAATGTGCCGCTCAAAAATGGCAAGGTGGCTGACGACACCCGCATTCGTGCTTCCCTGCCTACCATCCAGTTGGCGGTGAAGGCGGGTGCCAAGGTGATGGTGATGTCGCATCTGGGCCGCCCTGAAGAAGGCGTCTACAGCGAAGACAACTCCATGAAACCCGTCGCGGAACATCTGTCCGGCCTGCTCGGCAAGCCGGTGCGGGTCATCAAGGACTATCTGGGCGGCGTTGATGTCGCCCCCGGTGAGGTGGTGGTCTTCGAAAATGTGCGCTTTAATAAGGGCGAGAAAAAGAACGCGGATGATCTTTCCAGGCAGTATGCCGCGCTGTGTGACATCTATGTGATGGATGCCTTCGGTACCGCGCACCGCGCCGAGGCATCCACCCACGGCGTTGCCAAATTCGCCCCCATAGCCTGCGCCGGTCCGCTGCTGGCCGCCGAGCTGGAAGCATTGGGCAAGGCGTTGGACAAGCCCGCGCGCCCCATGGTTGCCATTGTTGGCGGCTCGAAAGTGTCGACCAAGCTCACTGTACTTAAATCATTGTCGAAAATCGTGGATCAGCTGATTGTTGGCGGCGGTATCGCCAATACCTTTATCCTGGCGGAAGGCCACAAAGTGGGTAAATCGCTGGCGGAAGCCGATTTGGTGCAAGAAGCCAAGGACATTATTGCCGAGGCCCGCGCCAAAGGCGGTGATGTGCCTGTTCCGGTGGATGTGGTGTGCGGCAAGGAGTTCTCCGAATCCGCCGTTGCCACATTGAAGGATGTTAAAGACGTGGCCGATGATGACATGATTTTCGACTTCGGCCCCAAGTCCAGCAAACAATTGGAAGAAATCATTGCCAATGCCGGCACTATTGTCTGGAATGGCCCGGTTGGCGTGTTTGAGTTTGATCAGTTCGGCAATGGCACCAAGGCGTTGTCGCTGGCTATCGCCAACTCCAAGGCCTTCTCCATCGCGGGCGGCGGGGACACGCTGGCGGCGGTGGCCAAGTATAATATCGCTGATAAGATTTCCTATATCTCCACCGGTGGTGGCGCCTTCCTTGAGTTTTTGGAAGGAAAGAAGCTGCCTGCCGTGGCGATTTTGGAAGAACGTGCTGCGAAGAAGTAAAAATGTCACGCAGAGCCGCAAAGAGTTGATGCACAAAAAACCACTGTGACAGGCATGTGGAACATATAGCAAAGATAGTGCATTCAACGGCGCGGTTTTGCGTGAATGACCTGGATTACGCTACGGAGTTATTGATTTGCTAAGACGAACCAAGATTGTTGCAACACTCGGCCCCGCCACCGATGATCCAAAAGTGCTGGATGGCGTTATCGAGGCGGGTGTCGATGTGGTCCGCCTTAATTTTTCTCACGGCTCCTCCGAGGACCATAAACGGCGCGCCGAGGCAGTGCGCAACCGGGCGGTTGCTTATGGCCGTCAGGTGGGCGTGTTGGTGGACTTGCAGGGTCCCAAGATCAGGATTGACCGTTTCCGCGATGGCAAGATTATCCTCGTCGAGGGCGCACGGTTTGTCCTGGACGCAAGCTGCGGTGTCAACGACGGCGACCAGGAACGGGTCGGGCTTACCTACAAGGATTTGCCCAATGACGTGAATCGCGGCGATACCCTGTTGCTTGACGACGGTCGTATCGTGCTTTGGGTGGAGCAGGTCACAGGTAAGCAGATTATCTGCCAGGTGGTGGTGGGTGGTGCGCTCTCCAATAATAAGGGAATCAACCGCCAGGGCGGCGGGTTGTCCGCGGCGGCCATCACCGACAAGGACCGCGCCGACATCATAACTGCGGCGGAAATCCAGGCGGATTATGTGGCGGTGTCTTTTCCGCGCAGTGCGGCTGATGTCAACTACGCCCGCAGCCTGCTGCGTGCCGCTGGTGGCCATGGCAGCATTGTGGCGAAAATTGAGCGCGCCGAGGCCATTGAAGACCTGGAAGAAATCATTGCCGCCACAGATGCGGTGATGGTTGCGCGTGGCGATTTGGGTGTCGAGATTGGCGATGCCGAGCTACCTGCCGTGCAAAAGCGCATCATCAAACTGGCCCGCTCCATGAATCGGGTGGTGATCACCGCTACCCAGATGATGGAGTCGATGATCGAAAACCCGATCCCGACCCGCGCCGAAGTCTTTGACGTGGCGAATGCGGTGCTGGATGGCACGGATGCGGTGATGTTGTCGGCGGAGACAGCGAGTGGAAAATACCCCGCCAAGGCAGTGGCCTCGATGCACCGCATCTGTTTCGAGGCGGAAAAGCAGCCGTTGGCAATGACCTCCGATCACCGCCTCAACACACACTTCGGGCGTATTGACGAGGCCATCGCGATGGCGTGCATGTATACCGCGAATCACCTTGGTGTGAAGGCTATCGCGGCGTTGACCGAATCCGGCTCCACGCCCTTGTGGATGTCACGCATTAGCTCCGGCATCCCGATCTATGCCCTGACGCCGCACGTGGCGACGCGCAGAAAAGTGACGCTGTACCGTGGTGTGTACCCCGTCAGCTTTGATGTCAACTCCACCGATCATGCCTTGGTGAACAAAGAAGCCATTGATGAGCTGGTGCGGCGCGGCGCGGTGCGCGATGGCGATCTGGTGATTATCACCAAGGGCGATCTGACCGGAGTGCAGGGCGGAACCAACGCCATGAAGATTGTGCGGGTGGGCGATCTTGTTGCCCCTCAAGGTTGACGGATACGCTCAACTGGTGAATCATTAATAAAGAATTTTTAACCTTCGATAAATCTATGAGGAGAATACAATGGCTTTAATATCCCTGCGCCAGCTTCTGGACCATGCCGCTGAACACGGCTATGGCGTGCCCGCATTTAACGTGAACAATATGGAGCAGATGCACTCCATCATGCAGGCGGCCGATGAAACTGACAGCCCGGTGATCGTGCAAGCTTCCGCTGGCGCCCGTTCCTACGCCGGCGAACCCTTCCTGCGCCACTTGATGTTCGCTGCGGTAGAAATGTACCCGCATATCCCCATTGTTGTACATCAGGACCATGGCGCTTCCCCCTCTGTGTGCATGCGTTCCATCCAGAGTGGTTTCACCTCGGTGATGATGGACGGTTCCTTGATGGAAGATGCCAAGACCCCGGCCAGCTACGAATACAACGTCGAAGTGACACGTAAAGTGGTGGATATGGCCCACGCCTGCGGTGTTTCCGTGGAAGGCGAGCTGGGCTGCCTGGGCTCCCTGGAAACCGGCATGGCGGGCGAGGAAGATGGCAGTGGCGCGGAAGGCGTGCTGGATCACTCCATGCTGCTGACCGATCCCGAAGAAGCCGCGTCGTTCGTCAAGGCGAGCAAGGTGGATGCCCTGGCCATCGCCATCGGCACCAGCCACGGCGCGTATAAATTTACCCGTCCGCCTACCGGCGACATCCTGGCTATCGGCCGCATCAAAGAGATTCATGCCCGTCTCCCCGATACCCATCTGGTGATGCACGGCTCCTCTTCCGTGCCCCAGGAATGGCTGAAGATCATCGACCAGTATGGCGGCGACATCGGCGAAACCTACGGCGTGCCGCTGGAAGAGATCCAGGAAGGCATCAAGCACGGCGTGCGCAAGGTCAATATTGACACCGACCTGCGTCTGGCCGCCACCGGCGCGATGCGCAAGGCAATGGGCGAGAACCCCAAAGAGTTCGACCCGCGCAAGTTCTTCAAAGCCGCCACCAAGGCGATGAAGGATATCTGCAAGATCCGCTATGAAGCCTTCGGCACTGCCGGCAATGCCTCCAAGCTCAAGGCGATCAACCTGGAGGAAATGTACAAGCGCTACGCCAACGGCTCGCTTGATCCTCGCGTGAAATAAACCATGGCCGAACCGGCCCCTTTCCCAATCCATGGAAAGGGGCCGGAATCGGCATTTTTGTCGCGCCAGCATCTTGTTATTTTTCACAAGATCGGTATCATGCACCACCTTATGTATCACTCCTGAACGGGCCGTTAGCTCAGTCGGTAGAGCAGCGGACTTTTAATCCGTTGGTCCTGCGTTCGAATCGCAGACGGCCCACCAATCAAAACAAAGCCTTGGATCATTGGCCCGAGGCTTTTTTCTTTTTCGCATTTAGCCCCCCAGGACAAGGTTGTCCACTTACCAGTGGGATGGCGATTCACAGGATGCCGTCTTTTTCGCTTCACCTATATATCTTGAGGCCTCTGAATTTCTCAGGTGCGTTTTATTGTTTTGCTTTGCAACAGGCGAGTTGCGTAAAATGGCGCTATTGTTTCTAGTGACAGAGCGGGGCAGTTAGATAGTGCAGAGATCACAGCAGGATGTGCGGCAGGCAGGCGGAGCGGAGAAGGACGCTCTGGACATAAAAGGTTCGGTGTTCACCTTGTCCGTATTGTGCTTGAAAAGCAATGATATTGATGCCATGGCGCGGGCCTTGGGAGCGCGCCTGGCGCAGGCGCCGCGATTTTTCCAGAATGCACCGGTGGTGATCGACGTCAAAGCGGTGCGTGATGCTGGGTTGGATTTTCACGCGTTAGTCCGTTTGCTGCGTGACAATCAATTGGTGCCAGTGGGTGTGCGTCACGCCACGCCGGAACAGCTAGATGCGGCGATTGCTGCCGGGTTGGCGGTGTTGCAAGGCGGCTCCAAGCCGGAGACTGTGGATGTGGCATCGGTTAGCCATCCCCCCCAGCCTAAAGCATCCATTCAGCAGGCACCTGTGGCGGAGGCCGCTGCCGTCGAACCTGTCGCCCGTTCTCCCCAAGCTGCGGCGGCGAAAATCGTGCGTCAGCCAGTACGTTCGGGGCAGCAGATATATGCGCGGGGCGGCGACCTGGTGCTACTCGCGCCGGTCAATGCCGGGGCCGAGGTGCTGGCTGATGGCAATATTCATGTATACGCACCGCTGCGAGGCCGTGCCCTGGCGGGCGTGAATGGTGACACAAATGCGCGTGTGTTTACGCAGTCGCTGGAGGCGGAGTTGGTATCTGTGGCGGGTCATTACCGCATTTTTGAACAGCAGCCTGCCGCCGATGTGTTCGGCAAGCCCGTCCAGGTGTATTTGGACGGCGAGCGGCTAATCATCGCACCATTAATTTAAGTCTTTCAAGGAGATAACATTGGCAAAGATTATCGTCGTTACATCTGGTAAGGGTGGTGTGGGCAAAACCACCACCAGCTCCAGTTTCGCCAGCGGTCTGGCATTGCGCGGCCACAAGACGGCTGTCATTGACTTTGATGTGGGGTTGCGTAATCTCGATTTGATCATGGGCTGCGAGCGCCGCGTGGTGTATGACTTTGTTAATGTCATCAACGGCGAGGCGACATTAAAGCAGGCAATGATCAAGGACAAAAATTGCGACAACCTGTTCGTGCTTCCCGCCTCCCAGACACGGGACAAGGATGCGCTCACCAAGGAAGGGGTCGGCAAGATTCTCGATGAACTGCGCGAAAGCTATGATTACATCGTCTGTGACTCCCCGGCGGGCATTGAAAAGGGCGCGCTGATGGCGCTGTACTTTGCCGACGAGGCCCTTATCGTGACCAATCCCGAGGTGTCATCGGTGCGCGATTCCGACCGTATCCTGGGCATCCTGGCCGCCAAATCCAAGCGCGCCGAAGAAGGGCAGGATCCGATCAGGGAGCATCTATTGATTACTCGCTATTCTGCCAAGCGCGCGGATGCGGGTGAAATGCTGAGCGTGAGTGATGTGCAGGAGATTCTGAGTATTCCCTTGCTGGGTGTTATTCCCGAGGCTGAGGCCGTGCTGCAATCCTCCAATGCCGGTGTCCCGGTGATCCACGATGCGGAAAGCACTGCGGGCCAAGCCTACCGCGATGTGGTCGCGCGCTTTTTGGGTGAAGACCTGCCGATGCGTTTTCTGCAGGCCGAGAAAAAAGGCTTTTTCAGCCGCTTGTTTGGAGCTTGAGCCATGTCATTCCTCGATTATCTGCTGGGAACACGCAAAAAAACGGCGCACGTGGCCAAGGACCGTCTGCAAATCATCCTCGCCCGCGAGCGCGTCGACCGCAAAGGCCCCGACTTCCTGCCCGAACTACGCCAGGAGCTGCTCCAGGTGATTTCCAAATATGTCCAGATCGACCTGGATCAGGTGAAGGTCAACCTGGAACACGACGGCAACTTCGAGGTGCTGGAGTTGAACGTGGTGTTGCCCGATTCGGTTCATGGCGTGAGGAAGGCGGCGCAGTAGGGGACTCAGTCAGTTTACAGCCATCAACTAAAGGACTCTGACCCCTTAAACTGTGCCAATGAGTTTCGATAAGGAGCAGAGCATGGGACAACTGAATCGCATCACCCAGCCACTAGTGTCCGGTTAAAAGTCGAGCAAATTTAATTGGTTAGCGAAGTCGGTTTGTTCTGGAATGTACCCGCTGCCTGCGAAGGCTTGAGATAGCTGGGTTTTCTCAAAAACAGAGACCGACAAAATCTGTAGCAAAGTGTAGAGCGAGGCATCAATTTGAAGCTCCTTTTTGACAATGGCAATCAGCACGTAGGTAGCGACGGCGCACCAGATTTGCGTCTTCACGGCATTCTCGCTGTTGCCGATGAAACGTTTGATGCGCAGATGCTGCTTGATCCACTTGAAGAACAACTCGACTTGCCAACGGCTCTTGTAAAGCGCGGCGATGGTCAGCGCGGGCAAAGCAGTATTGTTGGTCAGAAACACCAATGTCTTGCCGGTTTCCGGGTCTTTGAAGCGAATGCGTCCGAGCTGCTCGGGATAGTTCTGCGAAACATAAAACCCGTCCAACGCGATGCGCTGGTCGCAAATGATTCCGGTACCCCGGTCGGTCGGCATCGAGTACACCCTGTGTGCATTCATGCCGCGCTTGGCTCGGGTCACGAAGAACGTTCCTGCTTGGTGGAGTGCGAACAGCCGACCAAAATCGAGATAGCCTCGATCCATCACATAGAACGCGCCGGCTTCGATGGGCAACATATCCAGCACGTTGACATCGCCCATCTTGCCGTCCGAGATATGAATGAAAGCCGGAATGTTGCCGCGCAAATCCAGCAGGGTGTGAAGCTTCACTGCCGCCTTGGTGGAACGAAACGGCGCCCATGGAAAAAGAGACAGGCACAAGTCGATGGTCGTGGCATCCAGGGCGTAGACCGTGTTGGTGAGATCGATGCCGAAACTCTCGTTGCAATACAGCTTGCGCGCACGCCGGATAAGCACCGTCGCCAATTCTTCCCATATGTGCCAATCGCGGCCTTCGTTGGCATCGGCAAGCGTCGAGCGCCTGACTGGCGAGCGAAAGCCCATCCCGTACAGCTTCTTCTGGTTGGCCTGCAAACAAATTTCGATGTCGCGCAGACTCTCGCGGTAAGTCAGTTGCGCGAAGGCCATGGCGCGGAATTGCTCGGTGCAACTCAAGGCGCGCACGCCGGAATCGCCGCCATATCGCGCTACGATTCTCGCAAAGCTGGTCCATGGCACAAACTCCATGAGTTGCGCGAACAACGTCTTGCCCAAATTCATAGCTCACCTCCAGAGAAATCACTCTCTGGAGGTTACTCGCATCGGAATGTGGGAAAACTGATTTCAAATCGGCACCAAATTTTTCGCTCTGAAACCCGCACCAATGCTGAGCTTTGCGCGGTCAATGCCCAATTTAACCGGACACTAGTGTCACCCAGCAGCCCGATGTGATGGGCGGCAAGGCGTGTATCCGCGGTATGCGCGTTACGGTCGGCATGGTCGTGGGTCAGATTGGGGCTGGTCACAGCATTGATGAAGTTCTGGCCGACTACCCCTACCTTGAACGTGAGGACATCATGCAGGCGCTACGCTACGCCGCATGGCGTGCCGAAGAACGCGAGGTCATGCTGGCCACCGCATGAGGCTGTGCTCGTCGATATGAACCTGTCGCCTCGCTGGGTGGGCGTACTGGCCGACGTTGGCATCGAGGCGGCTCACTGGTCAACGCTTGGGGCGAAGAACGCGCCGGACTCGGAGATCATGGCCTATGCCAGTGCAAACGACTACGTGGTACTCACCCACTATCTGGACTTCAGCGCGATCCTTGCCGCTACCCACGGCGAGAAGCCTAGCGTAGTGCAAATCCGTGCCGAGGATATTAGCCCGGACGTGATCGGCAAGCAGGTTATCGCCGCCCTGCGGCAAATGGCATCCGAGCTGGAAGAAGGCGCGTTGCTCTCCATTGACCTGAACCGCACGCGTTTGCGCGTGCTGCCATTGCAGTCGAAGGGGTGACATGAGGTCGAAGCTAAGCTCAAGAAAAAAGCTGGGCAATTGAGGCGAGGGCGGCCTTCAAAAATGGCTCTGCCCCCATAAACCCCATGACGTTTTTCAGATGTTCCCTAAATATCAAATGCACCGAATGGCGTGGTAGGCGCGAAAAACATCTTGCCTGCTATTGCTTACGGAATGCTTGTCCTATACAATCGGTAATGATTCTCAT
>JACPOZ010000037.1 GCA_016191235.1 Gammaproteobacteria bacterium | reverse complement strand
TCAGATAAAAGCGCTCAACCCCTTCCTGATCCAGGAGCGGATTCAGCGTAAACTGAGAGCCATCTTCAAACTTCTTCGATAGCCACCAAACTTGAGGAAACGATCACCCCCTACGGTAACCTTTTATCTTGAGGCAATGCGCATGAGCACTGAGCAAGTGCGCCTTTGACCTTTCGCGCGACTTGCGGCAGCATAGCCCATCACATGATCAACCTGCGCAATTCTAAATACCAGTTCCCCAAGCGTGACGGCAACCAGTTTCGCCTGTTGATCGACGGTGGTCAGTTCTATCCCGCCATGCTCGACGCCATCGGATCGGCGCGCGCTTATGTCCTGATGGAGATTTATCTCTTCGAGTCCGGCGCGGTTGCCAGCCGGTTTATCGACGCCCTCATCACCGCCGCAACGCGGGGAGTGGCGGTATATCTATTGCTCGATGATTTTGGGGCGAAGGGACTGCTTAAGCAGGACCGGCTGCGGCTTGAACAGGGCAACATCCGCTTAAGCTATTACAACCCGGTACACTACCGCAGGCTGCACCACAACTTCTTCCGGGATCACCGCAAACTGCTGCTCGTCGATGGCGAAGTTGCATTTACCGGGGGGGCGGGGATCACCGACGACTTCGATCCGCCCCGCAATCCAGCGCTGCGCTGGCGCGAAACCATGATCGAGATCAGGGGCGCCATTGTTGCCGACTGGCAAACCCTGTTCGAGGAAAACTGGCGGCACTGTACAGACCTCATCCTTGTCTTACCGCACGCCATGGCGCAACATGCAGTTGCAAACCAGCGCGGACAGCTCACTATAGCCAACGGCGCGACCCACGCCGAGATCAAGCGTTCCCTGCTCAACAAGGCACACAATGCCCGCCACACCCTCTGGATCGCCACCGCCTACTTTGTGCCTTCCTGGAAGATTCGGCGCGCCTTGCGCGCAGCCGCCCGGCGTGGTGTCGATGTGCGGCTGCTATTGCCGGGCGAACACACCGATCACCCCGCGATACGCCACGCCGGACGACGCTTTTACTACCATCTGCTAAGCCACGGAGTACGCATCTTCGAATACCAGCCGCGCTTCACGCACTCCAAGGTGTTGCTGTGCGATGGCTGGGTTTCTATCGGATCCAGCAATATCGACCGCTGGAATTTCCATTGGAATCTTGAGGCCAATCAGGAGGTGGAGGATCCTCAGTTTGCCGCCGCGGTGCACGCCATGTTCGCCACCGATTTCACATCAAGCCGGGAGTATCATCTCGATGAGTGGCGCGCACGCCCCTGGTATCGCCGTCTGCTGGAGTGGTTCTGGGGCGGGGTGGATATCACGCTGGAGCGATTGGGTAAGCGCCATCATTAGTGAACGACTTGTCACCAGCGATAACTGAACCGCACCACCGCATAAGGACTATTGCTATCAAAAGGTTTGACCGCGCCACCCATCACCGCCCATTTGACGTTCAGATCACGCATGTCCATATTCATGCTGGTATTCGGGTAGGATAGCGTCATATTGACGGCAAAACCGCGTTGTGGCGCATTTATTTGATTTGGGTTGTAGTTTGCAAAATCGAAGCTATCCTTGTGCATCCAGTACTTGGTCACAAACATGCGCACTACCGCCCATGGGTTCACGGAAGGCGGCGCCGCCGTTTCCCTGTTATACGAAGGCATTGGCATATGGGGGCACGACGGCGCACCAGATGTGGCATTTGTGCAGTTAACAGACCCAATAGTTGGCTTGGCAGGCGTAAGTCCCGCAATTTCATCCGCCCCGGCACAGTTGGCGCAAAGAAAACCCAGGCCAACAAACGCCAGCAGAATACGCTTTATGATACATCTGCACGACCACATCTTCCTGCTCCCGAAACACAATAAACATTGTGTGCGAGAATAGTGTCTACCCATTGCAAGAAGATTACTTTGACGTGGGTCACAAAACGGGAATTTAAAGGTGCTGCACACCCAATTACGGCGGAATGCCATCTTGGCATTGGTATTGCAATATCTTTTACGTTATAAAATCGTCAACATCATGACGCAAAATAGTGCGGGCGCGTGTGTGGCGTATCACATAAAATAAATGTAGGCACCGGCACACTCGTATTGCAGGACAATCACTTCAGAAACCGAAGATCAGGAGAATCAAATATGAATCCATTGGTGGATCTACAGAATTACGGACAAAGCCCCTGGTATGACAATATCCAGCGCGCCATGCTGCGCTCAGGGGAGCTGGAGCGAATGATCCGTGAAGATGGACTGAAAGGAGTCACATCCAACCCCACCATTTTCGAAAAGGCCATCAACGGCAGCAACGATTATGATGATGCTCTGGCGCATCTGCTCGCACAGAATCCCGCGCAGAGCAGCCGCGACCTGTTCTATTCCCTGGCCATTGAAGATATCCAGCAGGCCGCCGACCTGTTGCGCCCCGTCTATGACAAGACCGGTGGCTGCGACGGCATGATCAGCCTTGAAGTATCGCCTGATCTAGCGCACGACACTGCAAGCAGCGTCGCCGAAGCACGCCGCCTCGCCGCGCGCGTGAACCGTCCCAATCTCATGATAAAGGTGCCCGCGACACGCGAGGGCCTTCCTGCCGTTACCGCATTGATCACCGACGGCATCAACGTTAACGTCACACTGCTGTTTTCGGTTCTCCGCTACGAAGAAGTCATCGAGGCCTACATCTCGGGCCTGGAGCAAGCGCTACAGAACGGCAAACCACTCAACCGCATCGCATCGGTCGCAAGTTTTTTCGTCAGCCGCGTCGATGCCCTGGTTGACAAACTTCTGGACGAAAAGATCAAAACCGCCACCCCGGAACAACAGGCTCTACTCAAAGAGGCACAGGGCAAGGCCGCCATCGCCAATGCCAAGATCGCCTACCAATCTTATGAAAGGCTATTCGCAACCCCCCGTTTCGCCAAATTACGCGAAGCCGGAGCGCATGCACAACGCCTGCTATGGGCCAGCACCGGCGTCAAGAATCCGAATTACAGCGACGTGATGTATATCGACACCCTGATCGGCCCGGACACCGTAAACACCATCCCTCCAGCCACCTACAAGGCATTCAAGGAGCACGGCAAGACGGCTTCAACATTGCAGGAAGGTGTGGCTGATGCGCACGTCAGCATCACGCTCCTCACAAAACTCGGCATCGACATGGATGCTGTCACCCAGCAACTGGAAGACGAGGGCGTGGAATCATTCATCAGCTCCTTTAAAACGTTGCTCGACGCCATAGAGACCAAGGCAGCCGCGATGACCGGCCAGTCTCGCGCCATGGCTTGATCGAGGGTCAGGAGGAATATTCCAAGTAAACCCCCTCTCCGTGCAGGCAGGGCTGGGCGAATAAGCCCTCGCGCAGCCTCTTGGCTTCACGCTAGCAGCCTGTCTGACTTAGGGGATCGTAGCGGAAAAATGGACCGCTCTCCCGCTTTCGCAGTAGATTCGGCCTAAGTCAGACAGGCTGCTAGGAAACCTGAAACGAGCCGTTACTTTTCAATGCAGGAGCATCATGTCAGGTGCTATAATGAAAATATGGCACCGACCATTTTTCGTGAAGGCAGCTTTCGCTTCTTTTTCTTCTCCCGCGAAGAGACGAGAATGCATGTACACGTCTCGCACCCGGATGGCGAGGCAAAGTTCTGGCTAACCCCAGAGTTGTCTTTGGCAACGAGTATAGGTCTTTCATCGAAGCAGCTCCAGAAAGCCGAAAAGCTTGTTGTGGCTCATTTGGAGGAAATAATTCATGCCTGGAATACCCACTTCCCAAACTGAAGTTACTCATGTCTCAAAGCATGGCCTCTGGCTGCTGTTGGACGACGAAGAGTTGTTTCTTTCATTTACCGATTTTCCTTGGTTCAAAGCTGCAACTATTGATCAGCTTTGCGAGATTGAGCACCCTACAGAAGACCATCTTTATTGGCCATCGTTAGACGTTGATATAGCTGTTGCATCCATCCGTAACCCATCGGCATTTCCACTGGTTGCTGCGGCGCGCGCCTAACACGTCCTTCAATGTGCAAGCCTCGTCGTTGTCGCCGCAAGTGGTGGGTAAGGCATACCTGCGCGATAACGCAAAAGCCCGGCCCGCACGGTGAACAAGAGGCTTCGTGAATTGGCCTATGACTACCCGACCGGGTTAATAGCCGCGCAGGCCAGGGATGCAAAAAAGCCCTTGCAAATACACCAACAATAACCGCACGATAATTCCGCTCACCAATAAATCATAACTCGTTATCTGCCACGACAACGTCGCCGGGGGTGAATGGCTTCATAGGGTGCGCATGGCCTGTCATACGATTCATTTCTAAACAGTCAACTAGGGAGAGTTATCATGTCCAAAGTATTGCCAATTACGATGCTTTTTTTCATCGAAAACAGGCTTTTTCTACAGCCTCGCTAGGCGGCGGCGGTTGCTTATTACATGCCATAGAATGATAATCATGTTTTCCGTGTATTCTGGAGTCTTCCATGAAAGTCTATTCAGCGGTAATTGAACGGTGCCCACAAACGGGCATGTTCGTTGGTTTTGTTCCCGGTTTTCCCGGCGCGCATTCCCAAGGGGAAACGCTGGATGAAGTCAATCACAACCTGCACGATGTCATTACAATGCTTCTGGAAGATGGCGAACCTATACTGGAATCCGAGTTTGTTGGGGTTCAAAACGTCGCCGTTGCTTGAGTCATGGGCAATATTCCCGTCCTCAAACCCAACGAAGTCATCGCCATTCTCATCAAACTCGGCTTCAGCGAAGTCCGCCAATGTGGATCACACAAACAATTCCGCGATACAGCAGGCCGCTGCACAACGGTTCCATTCCATCAAGGTCGTGACATTTCCCCAATCTTGCTCCGTCAAATTGCCAAAGACATCGGCCTCGCACTTGATGAGTTTCTCATAGATAGCCTAATCCTGTGCTCAAGCGGGGCGGTGTAAAAGCACGCCGCCGCTTAGCTTTAACGTTATACCCCCCATGTGGTACGCACTAAGCCAAGAAATCTCAGCAACAACAAATTCCACATTCAAGCTGCGCCACCGTCTTTCCGTTGGAGGCGGCTGCATCAACTCCGCCTTTGCCATAGAGGGCGAAGACGGCAGGAAATACTTTGTCAAGCTCAATGACGCATCCAAGGTCGGCATGTTTGTAGCGGAGGCGGCGGGGTTGCGGAAGATCGGCCAAACCCAAACCATCCATGCACCCGAGCCTGTCTGCTGGGGCACGGTGGGCGATGCCGCATACTTTGTACAGGAATATCTCGGCCTGCGCGGCAGCAATTCCCCAGCCAACATGGAAAAGTTAGGGAACAAGATCGCGCAGATGCACCGCGTCACCGCCAGCACTGGGCAGTACGGCTGGCATATCAACAATACCATTGGCAGCACCCCCCAGATCAATACCCACGCCGATAACTGGCCGGCGTTCTGGCGCAAACGGAGGCTGGGAGCTCAACTGCAACTGGCGGCCCGCGACGGTTATGGCGGCGCGCTACAGCGCAAGGGCGAACGGCTGCTCGGTGACATTCCTGCGTTCTTTACGGCGTACACGCCTACGCCTTCACTTCTGCACGGTGATCTATGGTCTGGCAACTATGGCATTCTTGCCTGCGGTGATCCGGTGATTTTTGACCCGGCGGTGTATTATGGCGACCGCGAAACCGACATGGCGATGACGGAGCTGTTCGGCGGGTTTTCCACGGCGTTTTATCATGCTTACAACGACGCCTATCCGCTGGACAGCGGCTATCAGACCCGCAAGACCCTCTATAACCTCTATCACATACTCAACCACTTGAATTTGTTCGGTGGCGCGTATTTGCCGCAGACGGAACGGATGATGGATGCGTTATTGAGTGAAATTCGCTAATCTTTCCCCCATCGCACCAACAATGGAGCATCGTCATGGCTGAAAAAATTCACAAGTCCGATGATGAATGGCGCGCGCAACTAACACCGGAGCAATACCGCATTGCACGTCAGGGTGGCACAGAACCGGCGTTTAGCGGAGAACACTATGATCGCAAGGCAAAGGGGGTTTATCGCTGCGTGTGCTGCGGCACGCCGCTATTCAGCTCCGCGCAAAAATATGATTCCGGCAGCGGCTGGCCAAGCTTTTGGGAACCCATCAGCGGCAAGGACCTGAAAACCACGTCTGATTCCAGCTTCGGAATGAACCGGACGGAGGTGACTTGTGCCTCCTGCCAGGCACACCTGGGACATGTCTTCAGCGACGGTCCGCCGCCTTCCGGACTGCGTTATTGTATTAATTCTGCGGCGCTGGATTTTGATGCTGGGGGATAAATCTGAAAAATTTTGGAAAAACAGGACATAAAAACCGCGCCCAACCTTCCCAACAAAAAAATATCGCTGCACCTCTTGAGTTTTCCGGGAAACGCCCGATATAACGTAGTGAGTGCGATTTAGTTTGCACTTTCCCGTCCCACCCCTCCCGGGACGGGGACCCCTATACCCGGTTTCCCCAAGCCGGGTACTTTTGCCCCGGCAGCTCCTCCCCTTTTTGAAGCGCCGGGGCTTTTTTTATGGCTTTTTAACCTAGAATGGGTATCCCCTTCACACCCCCGCTACCCGTCCGCCTGAAATAATGGGAAAGTCGCTGCCCGTGACGGCAAAAATCCGCGTTATTACACCATTTTCGAGGTGTCGGCGGCCCATTATTGCCGTCCGGCGCGGGGTTCGATCTATCAGCGCCGTGAAAATCCGGTCGGCTCAATGTTAGGGGCGTGAAGGGGATACCCATTAAAGCCTATTGAAAACATATTTCTAACCTCCCACAGAAGCGGTCAACTGCCGTTTCTAGGTTTCAGCCACTCGTCAAGTTTGGCATGCGCCTCTTCTATGCCCACCCCCTGCAAGGCCGAGAACAACTGGACAGTGGGTGACTGTACTTTATCTTCTACATAATGCTTGCTCAAGGTGTTGCGAACCTTTTGCAATACCGCGCCCGCCGCACCCTTGCTGAGCTTATCGGCCTTGGTTAGCAGGATATGGACGGGGCGTTGCGCGTGGCGGCATATCTCAAGCATTTGCCAGTCAAAATCGGTGAGGGGATGACGGATATCCATCATAATCACCAAACCGCTCAATGACTCGCGAGCGACCAGGTATTGCTCCATTACTTGTTGCCAGTGCTGGCGCGTGGTGAGCGCGACCTTGGCATAGCCGTAGCCGGGCAGATCTACCAGGCGGCGCGTCTCATCCAACGTGAAGAAGTTGATCTGCTGGGTGCGCCCTGGCGTTTTGCTGACCCGTGCCAATGCGCGCTGGTCGGTAATACGGTTGATGGCGCTGGATTTTCCGGCATTAGAGCGGCCAGCAAAGGCCACTTCGCTGCCGATGTCGGGTGGAAACTGGTCGGTGGTGTGGGCGCCGGTGGCAAATGCTGCACGCCGGTAAAAGGGATTCATGGGGCTGTTACCGGTTGAATGGGCGGCCACGGTGGCCGCCCCGAATGTCGAGTATGTTCAGATTACTTTTTTCCGGGACCAAAGATATAACGTGACAGGGTCGCTTCATCCTCGCTGACACGGCGCACCAGGTGATCCAGACTAATGATGGCGTGTTCGAGCAGGTTCACCGCGATGTAGGGGTGCTCCACGCGCAGGCGCTTATACTTGGCGCGTGCCAGCTTCAGAAGCTGGGTGTCGTCTGTCATGGCGACAATGCGCAACAAGCGTGGCTCCCGGTCAAAAAACGACATCTCGCCCATCAACTCGCCTTCTTTCATGCGTCCCACCTCGACCACTTGACTACCGTCATCATGCAGCAGGGCAACTTCGCCGCCGACTACGAAATACAGCGCCTCGCCGACATCGCCGATATCGGCGATGACTGCGTCTTTCTCGTAGTCGACATACTCGGTGTATTCAAGCAGGGTTTCCACCTCCTTGACGGTAAGCGACGCGCACAGGTATTGCTGGTTCAGGAATTGGGTGAGATTGATTTTTTCTTTTAGGGTCATGGGAAACACTCCTTGATCGGGACTGTCTATAGCATAGCAAATAATCGGGCGCTTGCTTTAGTGCTATGACTTGCATAGGCTAGCGGCCTGTACCGACTTGATTCAAATAAAAGGAAATAGGCATATGAAGTATATGACAAAATGGCTGTTGTTTCTGCTGTTTGTTCCGGCGTTGGCGGCGGCGGGGCTGTTTTCGCCCGCGCTTGAGGAGGGGGTCTCCTATCAGGTGATCACCCCCGAACAGCCCACCGTCAGCGGTGAAAAAGTTGAGGTGGTGGAGTTGTTTTCATATGCCTGTCCGCATTGCTACCACTTTGAGCCAACTATCGAACGCTGGCTCAAGACCAAGCCGGAAAACGTCAAGTTCGTGCGCATGCCGGTGATCTTCCGGGACGACTGGGCTATCTATGCCAAGGCGTACTATGCTGCGGAGGCCCTGGGGGTGCTGGATAAAATCCATGGGCCGCTCTTCAGCGCCCTTCATGCGCAGAAACGCCGCTTGGGTGACGAGGTGGCGTTGATGGCCTTTTTTGCGGAACAGGGCGTCAGCAATGCGGATTTCAAAAAAGTGTTCAATTCGTTCGCCGTGGACAGCAAGGTGAGACGGTCCAAGGAGCTGACACGGCGTTACGGCATCAACTCCACACCGTCCATGGTAGTGAACGGCAAATACCGGGTCGACGGCCAGATGGCGGGCGGGCTAAACGACAGGTTTTTGCAAATTGTTGATGGCCTGATCGCTAAAAAATAGGAAAAAGGTGCCGCTATCTGGATGAATGCGCCCCCTCTCCCCAACGGCTTCGCCGGGCAACAATGGAATAACATGAAAGCAGCCGAACTCTTTGTCAAATGCCTCGAAAACGAAGGGGTGGAATATGTTTTCGGCATCCCCGGCGAGGAAAACCTGGCGGTGATGGATGCCTTGCTGGATTCCCCCATCACGTTCGTCACCACCCGCCATGAGCAGGGTGCGGCGTTCATGGCGGATGTCTATGGGCGGCTTACGCGGCGCGCGGGCGTATGCCTGTCCACGCTCGGTCCCGGCGCGACGAACCTGATCACGGGTGTGGCGGACGCGAACATGGATCACGCGCCCGTGGTGGCGATTGCTGGGCAGGCGGGCACCAACCGCCTGCACAAGGAGTCCCACCAGGTGCTCGATCTGCAAAAGATCTTTGACCCGATCACCAAATATTCCACCCGGCTGCTGACGCCCAACACCATCCCCGAAGTGGTGCGCAAGGCGTTCAAGCAGGCGCAGATGGAAAAATCCGGGGCGTCATTTATCGAGTTCCCGGAGAATCTTGCGGAAATGCCCATCGAGGCCGCGCCACTGCGCGCGCAATACCCCACGCCACCCGAACCGCCCGCCGACCGGGTGCAGTACGCCGCCGAAGTTATCTCCAATGCGCGCAACCCCATCATCCTGGCGGGCAACGGTGTGATACGCGCCCAAGCCTCGGCTCAGCTTGCAGCCTTTGCGGGCAAGCTCAATATCCCGGTCACCAACACCTTTATGGCCAAGGGCGTCATCCCCTTCAAGCACCCGATGGCGCTGGGCAGCGCGGGCCTGCAAGCCCATGATTATGCAAATTTCGGCTTTGATGAGGCCGATGTCATCATTTGCGTGGGCTACGATCTCGTCGAGTATCACCCCTATCTGTGGCACCCGACATGCGACCGCAAGATCGTCCACATCGACATGTCACCCGCAGAAGTGGATGCGCACTATGTGGTGGAGGTCGGCGTGATCGGCGACATCAGGCACAGCCTGGATCGCATCGCGGAGCTTGCCGCGCCACATCAGGGCCACCGCCTGCGCCCGCTACGCCAGGCGCTGATCGACGAGATGAAGGTACACAGTGCGGATCAGGGCTTCCCTGTCAAGCCGCAAAAAATCATCTGGGATTTGCGTACCGCGCTGGGGCTGGAAGATATCGTGATCTGCGATGTCGGCGCACACAAGATGTGGATGGCACGCATGTTCCGCTGCGAATATCCCAACACCTGCATCATCTCCAACGGTTTTGCCAGCATGGGCATTGCCGTGCCGGGCGCGATTGCCGCGAAGCTGGCCTACCCGAACCGCGCCGTGGTGGCGGTGACGGGCGACGCCGGGTTTCTGATGAACTCGCAGGAGATCGAGACTGCGATGCGCATGAACACGCCGGTTGTGATCCTGATCTGGAATGACTGCGGTTACGGGCTGATCGAATGGAAACAGATGAATGCCTATGGCCGCGCGGCACACGTTAAATTCACCAACCCGGATTTCGTCAAATACGCCGATTCATTCGGCGCCAAGGGCTATCGCGTGCAGCACGCCGATGATTTACTGCCGATCTTGAAAACGGCGCTGGCGGACAACACTGTAAGCATTATAGACTGCCCTGTCGATTACAGCGAAAACCTCAAGCTCACCGAAAAATTGGGGGAAATGATCTTTCAGCTATGAGTGCCGTCGTCCATACCGCCCATTCAATGTATCACCAGTCCAGCGCTAAACTGGCGGTGAAGACGCGTCTGCGCCTGTTGAGTTACAACATCCAGGCGGGTGTTGCCTCCACACGTCCCCACCATTACTTCACCCAAAGCTGGAAGCATGTACTACCGCATCTGGGCAGCTTCGACAACCTGGATCGTATCGCGCATCTGGCGAGCGATTATGACGTGGTTGCGCTGCAGGAGGTCGATGCCGGCAGTATGCGCAGTTATTTTGTCAATCAAATCGAATACCTGGCGCGTCGGGGACACTTTCCGTACTGGTACCACCAGACCAACCGCAATCTCGGCAAGTTCGCGCAGCACAGCAATGGCCTGCTGAGCAGAATTCAGCCACGGGATATCATCGAACACAAGCTGCCCGGACTGATCCCAGGGCGCGGCCTGATGATGGTGCGCTATGGCAGCGATGACCACCCGCTGATTGTCTTGCTCGCCCATCTGGCACTCAGCAAGCGCGTGCGCTTGCAGCAGTTCGCATTCATCGGCGAAATCGCCAACCAGTATGAACATGTGGTGCTGATGGGTGACCTGAATTGCCAGCCGCAAAGCAATGAAATGGAAACGCTATTGGAAAATACCCGGCTGTGCGAACCATTGGAGGCGTTGCATACCTTCCCCAGCTGGCGCCCGTTCCGCAATATCGATCACATCCTGGTCACACCCTCCCTGAAGGTGTGTGACATGCGCGTATTGAGCCACGCGGTATCGGACCATTTGCCTATCGCGCTGGAAATCGCCGTACCCGAAAATGTCCACCTGATCGGACAAGCGCCCCCTCCCTGAGTCCTAAAGGAACACCTCATGAATAAGTTATGCACCACCCTTCTCGGGATAGGGTTCGGATTGTCCGTCGCTACCGCCATTCACGCGAAACCCACCGACATTACCGTGCGCGTCATCAGCAAGGACGGCAAATTTATCGGCACGTCGATGGGCGGGGTACTGATTACGATTCGCGACGCGGACACCGGTGAACTGCTCGCCAAGGGCGAAACCAAAGGTGACACGGGGGATACCAAACGCATCATGGCCACCGAGAGAAAGCGCGGTGAAGCGCTGTCCAGCGAGGGGTCGGCAAAATTTGCGGTGACGCTCGACGTCAACGAGCCGCGCCTGATCGAGATCGCCGCCTACGGCCCCCTCGCACAGCGCCAATCCGCCAACAGGGTGTCCGCCACCCAATGGATCATCCCCGGCAAACACATCAGCGGTGGCGATGGCTTTCTGCTCCAACTCCCCGGCTTCGTGGTCGACGTGCTCGACCCGCCCCCGCATATCAAGTTGAGCGGCACGCCTCAAACCGTCAAGCTGCGCGCCAATGTCACCATGATGTGCGGCTGCACCATCGAACCCGGTGGTTTGTGGGATGCCGGCAAATTCGAAGTGAGGGCGCTGCTCAAGCGTAACGGCGAGGCCACCGGTGAATTGCCTCTTGAATATGCCGGAGCCATAAGCCAGTTTTCCGCCAACTGGGAAATCAAGCAGCCCGGCACGTACCAGGCCTCGGTTTATGCCTATGATCCCGCCAACGGCAACACTGGCGTGGACAACGTGACATTTATCGTCGCGCCCTAGGCTCGGAAATATTGGGACAAATGCAACGGATGGATTTTGGTGCGGGGCAAGGCGCGAGGAGGCGCCATAGCTTATTCTATGGCAACGACGAGCAACGCCGCCCTGCGGCAAAAGACGTCGTTTTATGTTTCGATATTTCCGAGTCATGGCACTAGCCCATGCACGCCGACGAATACCCCCGCCTGGCACAGTTGATACGCGCAAACCGCTGGGCCGCACTCGCTACGCTGCATGAGAGCGCCCCTTTTGCTTCAATGGTTGCCTATGCACCCGAAGCGGATTTCAGCGGCTTTTTGCTGCACCTGAGCCGTCTGGCGCCACACACCCGCAACCTGATGGCTGATCCACGGGCGTCGCTGGTCATCAGCGAATCCGACACCGGCGGCGATGATCCGCAAACGTTAGCGCGCGTCAGCATCCAGGGCACCGTGGTTGAGCTGACGCGCGGCAGCTCCGATTATACTGATGCGCGCGAGCGTTATCTTGAGCGCTTGCCGGAGGCCGAACAGTTATTCGGCTTTGGCGACTTCATGCTGTTCCGGCTGCTACCTCTGGATGCGCGCTACACTGGCGGTTTTGCGCGCGCCTACACGTTAAGCCGTGCGCAGCTTGAAGCGGCGGCGCGGGGTCAGATCAACCTATAAAAAGCAGTTAGCCACAGGGAACACAGCGTTCACAGAGAAAAAACGATTGGTTACCGTAAATATTTCCCTCACCCAGTCGGTGATAAGGAAAAATACGCGAACCCGCATCACCTCTGTGAGCTCTGTGGCTTGCACCTGCGGTATTACTCAACCTGGGATTGTTGATACCAATATTTGGCCTTTGCCGCATCGTGCGGCAATCCAAACCAACCCTCTGCGTAACCCACCGCCAAAAATTCCTGGGCCTGGCTGGAGCCATTTTCCGCCGCCTTGTGATACAGGGCCACGGCCTCTTTTTCATCCTGTACCACACCGGCACCACTGTGGTACATCAGCGCCAGATTGAATTGAGCCTGGGGATTGCCCTGCATCGCCAGAGGGGTGATCAGAGTGGCCGCCTGGCCGTAATCTCCGGCACGGGCGGCATCTAGGCCATCGAAGGTATCGCTCGCCTGAGTCAGTGGTGCAGCTGTTAGCGCAGAAAAGATCAGCGCTGCGGGCAAAAACGTTTTTTTAAACATGGCTATCTCCTGGCGGATTGGGTTGTCGTGAGAACCTGTTTAAGATCTCGCTGAAGGGCGCATTGCGGCGTCAAAAGCGAACGAAAAATGCTCACACACTTTGTGTATGCTCTGCTTTTCCGTTCGCTTTTGCCTTGCACCGGGAACCCTTCGCTTCGCTCTTCCCTTGATCGAGATCTTAAACAGGTTCTGAGGAGATTGTAGAAGTCACGGCAGGGCTGTTCCGTTAAGCCCATCACAGTTTGGCAAAGATACGGAACATGACATACGCCATTTATCGCCCCCAAAGCGTGTTCATATGGCTATAATCCCAAGTCATGCATTCCGAGTACCTGCAACCGCTGCTTGATTGGATCGCCCAGCATCAGACCTGGGCGGGTCTTGCCGTTTTTCTGCTTTCCATCTCCGAGTCGCTGTTGATCGTGGGGCTGTTTGTGCCGGGCACAATAGTGATGTTCGGCATCGGCACGCTGGTGGCGACGGGGAGCCTTGAATTATGGGAAACGCTGGGCTGGGCGACGCTCGGCGCCATCGTCGGGGATGGCGTCAGCTATTGGATAGGCTATTACTACAAAGACCGCCTGCGCGGTATGTGGCCGCTGCGGCGTTATCCGGGGCTGGTAGCGCGGGGCGAGACTTTTTTCCTCCGCCATGGCGGCAAGAGCGTGCTATTCGGGCGCTTCGTGGGGCCGGTACGGCCCGTTATCCCGACTATCGCGGGGATGATGGGCATGTCCCCCATGCGTTTTACGGTGGTAAACGTCGCCTCGGCGGTGACCTGGGCGCCCGCCTATCTGCTGCCGGGGATAATTTTCGGTGCGTCGCTGGGGCTTGCCTCGGAGGTCGCTTCGCGCTTGGCGGTGCTGGTGGTGGGGCTGCTGGTGGGCGTGTGGCTGACGGTATGGGGGATGCGCCGCCTGTTCCTGGCGTTGCAGCCACGCGCCGGGGTGCTGCTGGCGCGTCTGCTGGCGTGGAGTCGCGCGCACCCGGTGCTCGGCGGTGTCACTGCGGCGGTGATCGACCCCGATCATCCCGAGGCCAAGGGTCTGGTTATCATGGCGGGTATCCTGGCGCTCGCCTCGTGGGCCTTTTTGTGGACAGTGGGTCATGTGGTCAGCGGCAACCCGCTTACTTATCTCGACAGTTCCGTTGCCCACATCATGCAGGGTCTGCGTACCCCTTGGGCGGATCAATTCATGGTGTTGTTGTCGGGCCTGGGCGATGCCTCCGCCGTTCTGCTGCTGGTGCTGATGATCCTGCTGTGGCTGGCGTGGCAGCGCCGCTGGTTTGCCGCGGCACATTGGGTGGCGGCGGTGGCCTTTGCCGCCCTGCTGCCACTTATTCTCCAGGTGACACTGGAGGTGCCGCGCCCAGGAGCTACTTATAACACCTTGATGACATTGGGCTTTCCTGGCGGCCATGCCGCGATGAGCATGATCATGTACGGCTTTCTCTCGGTGCTGGTAGCGCGCGAACTGCCCGGCCCGCAACGTTGGTTGCCTTATGCCACAGGCGGCTTGGTAATCATTGCTGTTTCGCTGTCCCACCTGTATCTCGGCGCTCGCTCGTTGTCGGATGTGGTGGGCGGTCTCACGCTGGGTCTGGCCTGGATCGCGCTCTTGGGTATCGCCTATGTCAGGCATCAACCACCCGGTTTGTCCGTGCGCGGGATGCTCTTAACAACGCTGGCGGCACTGGTAGTGGGCGGTGGCTGGTATATCAGCCGTCACTATGACCAGGACATGCAGCGTTACGCGCCACGTTATGCAATTCGCACACTGGACACCCAGACGTGGTGGGCGCACGAATGGCAAACCTTGCCAGCCCGCCGCATCGACCTGGGGGGCGGTCTGGAGCAGCCCCTCACCGTGCAGTGGGCGGGGACTATCGAAAATCTGCGCAGGCATTTGCAGGCACAGGGCTGGCACGCGCCAGCTCCGATAAGTGCCGCCGGGATGCTGAACTGGCTGACACCCAACCCGATTCTTGCGCAATTGCCGGTATTACCGCAGGCGCATGATGGCCGTCATGAGGCATTGCTGCTGGTTCATACCACGACGGCGAAAGACCGTCAGCTTGTGTTGCGCCTATGGCCGTCTGACACCACGTTGGATCAGGCCTTGCCGGGGCAGGAGGTTCCGCTATGGGTCGGCACCGTAACCTGGCAGCACCTGGCGCACCCGCTGCCACTGTTTACCGTCCCGTTCAGCGAAAACGAATTTAACGGCCCGCTGCACGAGTTGCAGCCCTTTCTCACAGGCATAACCTGGCGCTTGGCGCAACGCCCCTCGGTGCAAAATGCACATTGGAACGGTGACGTGGTCTTGATATCACAACAACCGCTCGTGGCGGGGAATCGTCCGTGAAAAACCAGGGCTTTGGTGCACGCCTGGGCTTCGCCTGGGCGGGCCTGCGCGCGGCATGGCGTAGCGAAAGCAGCCTGCGCACACAGGTATGGATCGCACTGGCGGTGATCCCCGTCATGGCGGTGCTGCGGCCCACGCTGCTGTGGTGGGCGCTGGTGGGAATAATGATTGCGCTGGTGCTGGCGGCGGAACTGATCAACACCGCTTTGGAGCATCTGGTGGATCATCTGCACCCCGAACGCCATCCGCGCATTAAAATCGTTAAAGATTGCGCCGCCGCTGCCGTTTTAGTTCTGAGCATAGGTGCGGTGTGGGTAGGCGTGCTTATGCTATTGTCAGTTATGGAGAATTAACGGAGCTCAGATATTGGAACAATCGCAGACCCTCAGGGATATCTACGCGCAGATGGACCACATGGGCGATTTGCCGGTGTTCAGTGCCAGCGTCAACCGCATCCGCCTGGTCAGCACGCATCCTGACAGCAATGCCATGGATTTGGCGCAGGAGGTGATGAAGGACACAAATCTGAGCGTCAAGCTGCTGCGCCTGGCCAACTCAACCCATTACAACCGCGGCTTAGGCAAGATTGGATCCATCTCCCGCGCGGTGATCCTGCTGGGTTTCAATACGGTCAAAAACCTGGGTTTCACGCTGAAGTTCATCGAAAGCTTTCAGCAAGACTATCCAGGCATAGACATGGGCAAGATCCTGGTGCGATGTTATCTCACTGCGGGCTTTGTACGTAATGTGGCGATCAAATGCGGCGTAAAAGATCCTGAAGAAAGTTACATCTGCGCGTTGCTGCATAACCTCGGCGAGGTGGCGTGCGCCTACTTTCTGCCTGGGAAATACATAGAATTACTCAACCTGAAAAAAACCCAAACGCTATGTGCCGGGGAGGCGGAGCAGGCCGTGCTGGGTATGTCATTTATGAACATAGGCAAAGCACTGGCGACGAATTGGGGATTTCCTTCTACAGTGACCAGCACCCTGGCCGATTACCTGCCCGATCGCGAGGGGCCGATACGCAGCAGCGGCCAGCTAAACCGTGCGCTGTCATCACTTGCCAGCCGGCTGGTCGACCAATTGTATGTAGAGCACGCCCCCTCGGAGATGGCATTCCAGCATCTTCTGGGTGAGCTGGCCAAGGCCGCCGGCACCGATGTCGGGGTGATAGAAGAGAGGCTGTCCGCCTCCTTCAAGATGTCATGCGACCTGGCAGGGGAATACGGACTCAACAGGAAGATGCTCCAGCCATTGATGAGGGAAGGTGAAGACGAATCGCGCGACAGGATAGCCCGTACCTTTGCCTATTACGCGGTCAATCAAAACCCGGCACCGGATAGCGCAATCGCCACCCTCGTGGCGCAGCAAGACACAGCGCGCCCCTCTGCCAGCCACAGCGGCAACCCTATGCTCCAGCTGGAAATCATCCAACAGATCACTGGCCTCATCACCCATTCGGCCAGCCTCAGCACGATATTTCTCAAAGTGCTGGAAGGCATCCATCTTGGCGTAGGCTTTGAACGGGTGGTACTGTGTCTGTTGAGCACGGATCGTGCGTCTTATTCCGGCAGGCTTGCGCTTGGGGAAGACGCGGAAGACCTCAAACGCTATTTTTGTTTGCGGATCAACACCGCGCGCGACTTACTCTCAAAGGTGCTCATGGAAGGCAGCGAACTGGTTGTCGAGAATGTTTCGGATGCCTCTTGGCGCGGCCTGATCCGCGACGATTTTTTTGCACGCACCAAGGCATCCAGTTTTATGCTGTCGTCATTGCACCATCGCGACAAGCCCGTGGGCCTGTTTTATGCTGACAAGGCTGTCTCAAACTCACCGATGACAGCCGAAGAGCGACGCGGTTTCTCGCAATTTGTCGCACAGGCAAAGCTCGCCCTGCTGCATATCAACAAATAACCAAATCGCCCCACCAAGCCATGAGCCAATACCCCATACACATTTATAACGACGTCGATGAGCTAGGCCGCGCCGCCGCGCAACGCTGGATTGAGCTTGCGGATCAGACCATCAAGGCAGGCGGTCAATTCCACGTAGCGCTCTCCGGCGGCACGACGCCGCGCAGTCTGTATGAGCGCCTGGCTACACCGGAGCTTGCCGGGCGCATCGACTGGCAGCATGTCCATGTCTGGTTCGGCGACGAGCGCACCGTCCCCCACGATCACCCCGACAGCAACTACCGCATGGCCTACGAGGCGTTGCTGAGCCATGTGCCGATTCCGCCCGCGCAAGTGCATCGCATCGAGGCCGAGAAGGATAATGCCGCACAGGCCTATGAAGCCCTGATTACCGCCACCATCCCAAAATCTGCCGCAGGCATGGCGCAATTTGACCTGATCCTGCTCGGGCTGGGTCCGGACGGCCATGTGGCATCGCTGTTTCCCGGCACCGCCATCCTCCAGGAAAGCATGTGTCAGGTTGCTGCCGTGCATGTAGATAAACTGAACACGTGGCGCATCAGCCTGACGCTGCCGGTCATCGACAACGCCAGGCACATCATGATATTCGTGGCAGGGGCGGGAAAGGCGGAGATTGTGCGCCAGATACTCACGGAAGGCCCGCGCACCGTGCCGTATCCCGTGCAAATGATTCGTCCCGCCGGGATGTTCGAGTGGTATCTCGACGCCGCCGCCGCGCAGGCGTTGCCGGAGGCCCAGCCATGAGGGTGCTGGCGGGCGATCTCGGTGGCACCAAGACCCTGCTGCAAATCGCGGACATCGCCGGCAAGGATTATCAGGTTCTGCACGAGCAGCGCCTGGAAAACCGTCATTACAGCGGGTTGCTGCCGTTGATCCAGGATTTTCTGCGCGCCGCGCCTGTGGCATGCGGCATTGAACATGCCTGCATTGCCGTTGCCGGCCCCATCGGCACAATCGCCACCGGCCAATACGCAAAGGTCACCAATCTGCCCTGGCACATCGACGCCCAGCCGCTCGCCGCCGCACTTAACATCCCCCGGCTGTCCCTGATCAACGACTTTCAGGCGGTGGGATACGGCATCGAGGCGCTTGCAGCGGATGACATTGCCGTGCTGCAAACCGGCCAGCCGCAATCCCATGCGCCGCGCATGATCATCGGAGCGGGCACCGGGCTGGGCGTGGGCCAAATGATCTGGCAAGGCGAGCGCTACGAGGTCATCCCCTCCGAGGGCGGCCATGCCGATTTCGCCCCCATCGACGAAGCGCAGATCGGGCTGCTGCGCCATATGCAGCGCCACTACGCCCACGTTTCTTATGACCGTATCCTGTCCGGACCGGGGCTGGCGCACATCTACTCTTTTTTGCATGAGGCCGCCAACGCATCACCCCTCGAGTTACAGAAAATCATGCAACACACCGACCCTGCGGCGGCAATCTCCGCGTCCGCCGACGCGGGCAATGATCCCCTGGCGCGTGCCGCGCTGGACATGTTTGTGTCGATCTACGGCGCACAGGCAGGCAACCTCGCCCTGCTCAATCTCGCCTTTGGCGGGGTCTACGTCGCAGGCGGCATCGCCCCCAAGATCCTGAACCACATCACCTCCGGCGAGTTCATGCGCGCCTTCGCCAACAAAGGCAGGATGTCGGGGCTGCTGGACGGCGTGCCGGTGTATGTGATCATCAATCCCAAGGTGGGGCTGATGGGCGCGGCGCTGGCTGCGGCGCGTTTTTAGATCGCTTGGTGCAATGCCCTTGGGTTATTGCACCGCGCTAAACTCAACTTACCAGCAGGCAAAAGCAGAGCGAAGCGACACTTTTTATGCGCTCGGGTTAAGCGATTTGTTGTTATGCGCAAATGTTTTAGAAAACAGCACGCGATCTCCACCACGGCCGTCATAATTCTCGACCACTGGAATACCCTCTATAACTTTTCCGCTTGCCTCCACAGAAAAGCCCATACGAAGATGGAAGGAAACAGACTCTTTGTTAACCGGAGAGGTTACACAGCGAACCACGTTACGCCCAAGCTTCGTTGCAGCCTCAAAAAATCGCTCATAGAGGGCGCGCCCTAATCCTTTCTTGCGGAACTCAGGATGTATGCCCGCAAAGTGGATATACGCTTCGTTCTCAAATGTTTGAGAAGCAAAGCCAACAAGAAACCCAACGATTCTACCGCTACGTTCAGCCACAAAACTTGTTTGGTGAAAGTGAATAAAGAAAAGCTTCGGCAACATATCAACCATGTTTCGACCACCCCACCACTCATCAATAACGGAGATGATGGCCTTGTAATCCGATGGCTCCGCATTGCGAATTGAAATACCTTCCACTGTATTACCTATACCGATGAATCCTTGGCGTACAACGACGAGCCGAAATATTCATCTGGCCCTGACGAGCATTACGCGCTCGTCCCGCCCACCGTCAACCCATCCACCCTAAGCGTAGGCTGCCCCACGCCGACCGGCACACTCTGGCCTTCCTTGCCGCAGGTGCCGACGCCTGCGTCGAGCTTCAGGTCATTGCCGACCATGCTGACGCGGGTGAGAACGTCGGGACCGTTGCCGATGAGGGTGGCGCCTTTGACGGGGTAGGTGATTTTGCCGTCTTCGATCATGTAGGCCTCGCTCGCCGAGAACACGAACTTGCCGGAGGTGATGTCCACCTGGCCGCCACCGAAGTTGACGGCGTACAGGCCGTTTTTCACCGAGGCGATGATCTCTTGCGGATCATGCTCGCCGGCCAGCATGTAGGTGTTGGTCATGCGCGGCATGGGGAGGTGGGCATAGGACTCGCGGCGGCCGTTGCCGGTGGGGGCGACGCCCATCAGGCGGGCGTTCATCTTGTCTTGCATGTAGCCCTTGAGGATACCGTTTTCGATGAGCACGGTGCGCTGCGTCGGGGTGCCTTCGTCGTCGACATTGAGCGAACCGCGGCGGCTATCCAAGGTGCCGTCGTCCACCACGGTGCACAGCGGGGAGGCGACGCGTTCGCCGATGCGCCCGGCGAACGCGGAGGTACCCTTGCGGTTGAAGTCGCCTTCCAGACCGTGGCCGATTGCCTCATGCAGCAGCACGCCCGGCCAGCCCGGCCCGAGCACCACTTGCATGGCGCCCGCAGGTGCGTCGCGCGCGTCGAGATTGACCAGCGCCTGCCGAACCGCTTCGCGCGCATAACCAAGAGCACGCCCATCTGCGGAAAAAAACGCGTAGCCTGCGCGCCCGCCACCGCCGCTCGACCCTTGCTCACGGCGGCCATCTTGCTCGACGATCACGCTCACATTGACGCGCACCAGCGGACGCACATCGGCGGCCAGGGTGCCGTCCGACGCGGCCACCAGCACCACGTCATAGACGCCCGCGAGACTGACCATCACCTGTTTGACGCGCGGATCTTGCTTGCGCGCCTCTGCGTCCAGCGACTCCAGCAAGGCCACCTTGTCTTGCTCGGGCAAGGTCCCAAGCGGATTCGTGGGTAAATACAGGCCATGGCCTGCGACAGCAGACCAGGCTTTTACCCGCTGTTGTTGTCCACTGCGGGCGATGGCGCGCGCGGCGAGGGCGGCCTCGGTCAGCGCGGGCAGAGCGATTTCATCAGAATAGGCGAAGCCGGTTTTTTCGCCGCTGATGGCACGCACCCCAACGCCGCGATCTATGCTGTAACTGCCTTCCTTGACGATGCCGTCTTCCAGCGACCAGGATTCGTAATGCGTGGCCTGAAAATAGAGGTCGGCGCTGTCCACGGCGTGGTTCAACACCTGACCCAGTACGCCGTGCAGGTCTGCCTCGGTAAGGCCCGAAGGGGCAAGCAACATGTGGCGGGCAATATCAAGCGATGTATTCATGATTTCGGGTTCCAGGTTCTTGGCATATTGGCGACAGTTACACGTCTCTGAGGCATTCGTGCATCCTGCACTGCATCATTTTTACTTGTTTTATGAGCAGCGCAATTTGCGGTGCTGTATCGACGGAAAATTGCGGCGCATGCTCTCCAGACGGCCACGGTCAATCTCCGCGCTGACAAACCCTGAGCCGCGCGGCAGGCGATCCAGCACGACACCCCACGGCCCGACAATCATGCTGTCGCCGTGGGTTTCACGCCCGCCGACGTGATAGCCGCCCTGGGCAGCGGCAACCACATAGCACAGGTTCTCCACGGCGCGGGCGCGCACCAGCGTTTCCCAGTGGGCCTTGCCGGTGATGGCGGTAAACGCCGATGGCACCGCCATCAGTTCCACGCCATCATCCAGCAGGCGCCGGAACAACTCCGGGAAACGCAGATCGTAACACACCGCCAGGCCCAGCTTGCCGAAAGGGGTATCCACCACCACCGTCGTATCTCCGGCTTCTATCGTTTCCGATTCGACGTAGTTTTCCCCGCTTTCTTCGACGCGCACATCGAACATATGTATCTTGTCGTAACGCGCCACGCGCTCGCCTTTGGCATTGAACAGCAGGCAGGCGGCGCGCACTTTGCCGGGGCTGTTCGCCACCAGCGGGATAGTGCCGCCCACCAGCCAGACACCGTTTTTTGCGGCCTGCTGGGAGAGAAAATCCTGGATCGGTCCCTGCCCGTCCTGCTCGCGGATCTTGACCTTGTCGAATTCCGCGGCACCCATAATGGCGAAATTTTCAGGCAGCACGATCAGCTCCGCACCCGCTTGAGCGGCATTGCGGATCAGTCTGGCGGCCTCCAGCAGATTGGCGCTGACGCTCGGCCCGGAGGCCATCTGAATTGCGGCGACGCGGCTCATGGGGTCTCTCCTTGATCCATCGGGGGAACATCCACAACAGGAAAGGATGCCATGCCTGCGCTACCCGATTGGTCGGCACTCTCCTTACCCGTGTTATTACTGGGTACAGCCAGAACAGCAAGCTCAATGGCGCCGCCAGCGCCACCCTGCACCATCTCAATGCGATCGGAAGACATGCCCAGCGCTACCAGCCAGTCGCGCAGTTCCTGCGCCCACGCAATGCCTTCCTCGCCACCGGGATGGCGCAGTGCAATGCGGCTCGCGGGCCTGCTCATGACATCCTGCATCGCGGCCGCAAGCGGGGGCATCGATACGATGGCCTCGCCGTTGCGCGGGTTCGCCCACTGCTCCGCCGTCACGGCGGGCAGCGGTAGGGGATCAGCGGCATGGGATAAAACGGGAACGCAAAAAACGCCCGCCAAAAAGCACGAGCTTTTCATCAGGCGTCGATTAACATCAAAATGCCGCATGGGTTTTCATCCGGTGGTTATTGCAAAGTTGTCTCAAGTGAAAAAAGGGGCGCCTTTAGTATACTTTAAATTGTATCGGCCTCGCGTCTACATAAGCACAGTCACGCCTTCATGTGGGCGTGAGTTAGCCCCTTGTATGCTTTTCCGCTACAATGCTGTCATATATCGAGCAGCCACCTGCGCGCCTTTAAGCACGATTTCATAAAGGAATACCCATGACTGTCCGCACCCGTTTCGCCCCCAGCCCCACCGGCTATCTCCACATCGGCGGTGCCCGTACCGCGCTGTTTTCCTGGTTGTATGCGCGCAAGCACGGCGGCACGTTTATCCTGCGCATTGAAGACACCGATCTGGAGCGCTCCACGGCGGAGTCGGTGAATGCGATCCTGGAAGGGATGACGTGGCTGGGACTGGAGTATGACGAAGGGCCGTTTTCACAGAGCGACCGTTTTGACCGCTACCGTGAGGTGGCGCAGCAGTTGCTGGCTGAAGGCAAGGCCTATCACTGTTACTGCTCCAAGGAGCGGCTTGAAACGCTGCGTAATGAACAGATGGCACGCAAAGAGAAACCGCGCTATGACGGCTATTGCCGGGACATGCCGGACGCTCCCCCGCCCGGAGTGCGCCCGGTGATCCGCTTCAGAAATCCGCAAGAGGGTTCCGTCGTGGTCGAAGACTCAATCCGCGGGCGGGTAGCGTTCAACAACAACGAGCTGGATGACCTGATCATCGTCCGTTCGGACGGCACGCCTACCTACAATTTCACCGTGGTGGTGGACGATAATGACATGAGCGTAACGCATGTCATTCGCGGCGACGACCACCTCAACAACACACCGCGCCAGATCAATATCCTGAAAACACTCGGGGCCACACCGCCGGTCTATGCCCACGTCCCAATGATCCTCGGCGAGGACGGCGCGCGCCTGTCCAAACGCCACGGCGCGGTGAGCGTGATGCAATACCGCGAGGACGGCTTTCTGCCCGAGGCCGTGCTGAACTATCTGGTGCGGCTGGGCTGGTCGCACGGCGATCAGGAGATATTTTCGACCGACGAAATGATCCGGCTCTTCGACACCAACGATGTCAACAACTCTGCATCCACCTTCAACCCCGGCAAGCTGCTATGGCTCAATCAGCATTACATCAAGACCGGCGATCCTGCCCATGTAGCACATCATTTGAGCTGGCACATGGGGCGTATCGGCATTGATCCTGCCACCGGCCCGGAACTGGTTGAGGTGGTCAAAGCGCAGCGTGAGCGCGCCAAGACCCTGGTGGAAATGGCGCACAACAGCGCATTTTTCTATCGGGACTTCGACACCTTTGACGAAAAAGCCGCCACTAAAAACCTCAAACCCGAGATTCGCGATATCCTGGCAGGGCTACGCGCGTGTCTTTCCGGCTTGCAGGAGTGGAATGCCGAGGGGATTCACCAAGCGGTGACAGAAATCGCAGAGGCGCACGGCCTGAAGATGGGCAAGCTCGCCCAACCGCTACGCGTGGCGGTGTGCGGCACCGATGTGTCACCGCCGATTGACGTGACGGTAGCCCTGATTGGGCGCGAGCGGACGTTGCGGCGAATTGACAAGGCGTTGGCTTATATCGAAGCAGCCAGCTAACCTACTGTGTTAGAAAGCGCTGAAGGGCGCGTTGCTGCGTTAAAATCGAACTCAAAATGCGGGGCCGTGAAACGGCAGACTCCGTGTAAACTCCGCTTTTTCACCCGATTTTGCCTTGCACTGCATCCCTTGATCGCTTTGTAACACAGTAGGACTAAATTCCGCCCTCATGCGGGAATGTCACCAGGTGATTTGCCGCGATGCGGATGCCCACCCATTCGTTGATGGCGTGATCGTGGTGGCTGGGGAACAGAGCGAGAACTTTGCTGCCGCTGGCCAGCCTTAGCGTGTACATGATCGACGCGCCCTTGAAGGCCTTGTTGAGAATTTCGCCGCGCAGAGAACTTTCCATGCAGGGCACGATATCATCGGGGCGCAGCAGCACATCTACCTTGGTGCCCGTTGCCCAGGGATAGGCGCGGTCACCGCGAATCACGCCAACCTCGGTCTCTACCGTGTCGGGAGTCAACAGCTTCCCGGCGAGAAATACCCCCTGGCCAATGAAGTCGGCGACGAAGCGGTTGGCGGGTTCATGATAGAGATTGAACGGCGTATCCCACTGCAGTATGCGCCCCTGGTGCATGATGCCCACCATCTCGCCGAGCGCGAACGCCTCCTGCTGATCGTGCGTCACCAGGATGGTGGCGATGTTCTGGCTTTTGAGAATGTCACGCACTTCCAACCCGAGCCGTTCACGTAATTCGACATCGAGATTGGAGAAAGGCTCGTCCATCAGGATCATTTCGGGTTGTGGGGCCAGCGCCCGTGCCAGGGCAACACGCTGCTGCTGGCCTCCCGAGAGTTCGTGAGGATAGCGCTTGCCCAGCCCGCCTAATCCCACCATATCCAACAGACGTGCAACAGTCTGCCGCCTGTCTTCTTTTGAGACGCCGCGCAGACCGAAACCGATGTTGGATGCGACATCCATGTGCGGGAACAGCGCGTAATCCTGAAACACCATCCCCAGACGGCGCTTCTCCGGTGGAAGGGTGTAGCCAGGGCGAGAAACCGCACTGCCGCGCAACACAATTTCGCCGCCGTAAACCGGCTCAAATCCCGCGATGGCACGCAACACCGTGGTCTTGCCGCAACCACTGGGTCCCAGCAAACAGGCCAGCGCACCCTGATTAATGCGCAGCGAAAGATCGCGCACCACTGTATTGCTGTTATAGCGGCACTCGATGTTTTTGAGTTCGAGGAGAGGGGTCATGTGAGTAATTTTGCAGGCTGGATCAAGCGCAACGGACCCAGCCTATGGTTATTCTCATTTTTGTACGAGCAACAATTCAAGCAATGCCTTTTGGGCATGCAGGCGATTCTCAGCCTCATCCCACACTACGCTCTGCGGCCCGTCGATCACCTCTGCGCTGACTTCCTCGCCGCGATGGGCGGGCAAGCAGTGCATAAACAGGGCATCGGGTTTGGCATGGGCCATGATTCCGGTATTGACCTGATACGCCGCAAAGTCACGCAGACGTTTTTCCTGCTCCTCCTCCCATCCCATGCTGGTCCAGGTATCGGTGACTATCAGGTCGGCATTGCGTGCGGCAGAGGCCGCGTCGCGCATGAAGGTGACATGCCCGCCGCCGGATTCCATGATGGCGCTGTCAGGCTCATAACCCGGCGGGCAGGCAATGCGCAGGTGAAAATCGAACTGCCGGGCGGCGCTGATATAGGTGTGGCACATGTTGTTGCCGTCACCGATCCAGGCCACGGTCTTACCCTGGATATCGCCACGGTGCTCAAACCAGGTCTGCATGTCGGCCAGCAACTGGCACGGGTGCCATTGATCGGTGAGGGCATTGATCACCGGCACGCGTGAGTACGCGG
The DNA here is from genome assembly GCA_016191235.1 of Gammaproteobacteria bacterium. Classification (GTDB taxonomy): domain Bacteria; phylum Pseudomonadota; class Gammaproteobacteria; family Ga007554; genus LNEJ01. The sequence continues at coordinate 140 of JACPOZ010000037.1, read as the reverse complement.
CGAAACGCTCGATGAGTTCATGGGCATAGGTGCGGATCATGATCACGTCCACCATGCGCGACAATACGCGCGCGGTATCCTCCACCGGCTCGCCACGCCCAAGCTGGGTGTCGCGGGGGGACAAAAAGATCGCGCTGCCG
>JACPOZ010000036.1 GCA_016191235.1 Gammaproteobacteria bacterium | reverse complement strand
CCGCTCGTCACCTAAATCGCAAGCCCCAAAGGTCTGTTCAGCCCACGCTGCTGCCTCTGTCAGAAACATCTCCATCGCTTCCTCTTTGACTTTTAAAGGCTTGCAGCATATTACTCATCCAAATTGTGATCAAGAGACAGCCGTAAAACGGGGGGGCGCGGTGATTATGGACAATAGGTGACAATAAGTTACCGTAAATCTTGCCCGTTCGGGGATCAGAAAGCCCGCATCATCTCTATGAACTCAATGGTTTGTATCTGCGGTGCTTTCTCTGTGTTCTCCGTGGCAAACATCCAAAATCAAATCGCATCCAGATTTTCTTCGCCGGTTCTTATTCTGACCACCCGTTCCACAGAGGTGACGAAGATCTTGCCATCACCAATCTTGCCCGTCCGCGCTGCCTGGGTAATCACATCAACGCAACGCTCAGCCTGATCTGCGGCAACCACGATCTCGATCTTCACCTTGGGCAAAAAGTCGACCACATATTCCGCACCGCGATACAACTCGGTGTGACCCTTCTGCCGGCCAAACCCCTTGACCTCGGTTACCGTCATACCGGTAATGCCTATTTCCGACAATGCCTCGCGGACATCATCCAGCTTGAAAGGCTTGATCACAGCTTCAATTTTTTTCATGGTCAGCCTCTGCAACTAAAAATGAAGAAAAGCAAAAATCACATTTTTTGCTTTTCGTGCTCTGAGAATTCCAGGATGGAATTATTCGGAGCTTCCTTAATAAAACACAGTAATCGGATAGCGCCTGTCGCGCCCGAACGCCCGCCGTGTAACCCTCACGCCCGGCGGGGCCTGGCGGCGCTTGTATTCATTACGATTCACCATCGCCATCACGCGCTGCGCGGTAGCTTCATCAAACCCTGCTGCAACGATATCTTGCAGGGATTTATCCTGCTCGATATACATTGCCAGAATCGTATCCAATATTGGGTACGGCGGCAAGGAATCCTCGTCTTTTTGATCGGGTGCAAGTTCAGCCGACGGCGGTCGCTCGAAAATACGCCGAGGAATCACCTTGGATATCGAATTGCGGTACTCCGCCAAGCGATAAACCAGGGTCTTGGGCACATCCTTGATCGGTGCAAATCCCCCTGCCATGTCACCATAAAGCGTCGCATAGCCCACCGCCATCTCACTCTTGTTGCCAGTGGTCAGGACGATTTTGCGCTTCTTGTTGGAGATCGCCATCAATATCACGCCCCGGCAACGCGCCTGGATATTTTCTTCAGTAGTATCGATAGAGGCACCCGCGAACTCCTCCCTGAGGCTATCGAGAAAGCTCTGAAACACCGGCTCGATGGAAATCACATGATGCTCAATACCCAGCGCCTTGCTCAGCGCCTGCGCGTCATCCAGGCTCATTTGCGCCGTATAGCGCGATGGCATCATCACCGCTTCCACCCGCGCCGCGCCGATTGCGTCAACGGCAATCGCCAGTGTCAGCGCCGAGTCTATACCGCCCGATGAGCCTATCACCACACCGCGAAAACCATTCTTCTCGATATAATCACGCACCCCCAGCACCAGCGCCTTATAAACGCTCTCCTCCACCGGAAGCGGTGCGTGATGCACACCCGGCAGGGGCGTGATCTTTTCATCTACCCGGAAATCCACTGGATACAGAGCTTCGACAAAGGGTGCCCCACGCAATACCACGTCGCCATCGGCATCCAGAACCAGGGATTCACCATCGAAGACCAGCTCATCCTGACCGCCCACCAGATTCACATAGATAACCGGCATGAATCCTTCACCGATGCGCTGCCGCAGCACCTCCTCGCGCTCCTGGCCCTTGCTGAGGTGAAACGGTGAGGCATTGAGATTGAGCATCAGCCGCGCACCCGCATCAAACACCTGCCTCATCGGTCCGGGATGCCACATGTCCTCGCAGATGGTGATACCGACCGGCACGCCCTTGATAGTCACCACACAGGACTTGCTGCCGGGCTGAAAATAGCGCTTCTCATCAAATACACTGTAATTGGGCAGGTGTTGTTTGTGATAGGTAGCCACAATTTTGCCGTTACGGATCAAGGACGCGGAATTATGCAACCCGCTCAACTCCTGGCTGGGGTAGCCGACGATCACATCGATGCCGGACACCTTGCGTTTGATCTCTTCCAGTTCGTGCAGCACCCGTTTATGCAAATCGGGGCGCAACAACAGATCCTCAGGCGGATAGCCCGTCAGCGTCAATTCGGGAAACACGATGGCGTCGGCATTCAGCTCGTCACGCGCCCGGCATGCGGCGGCGATAACGCGCGCGGCATTGCCGGTAACATCGCCAACCCGCATATCGAGCTGGGCCATAACGATGCGAAGCTGGGGATGCCCGGTATTAGAGGGTGGGTTCAATGCGATCACTGCCTGTCAATACAAACCACATTACAGTCCATCAATCTGATCTGTAACTTCACCGCTGGTGGCCAACACATTCCAGCATCCGCCCCCCCATCTCCGCAGGCGAATGCACGACAGCAACACCCGCAGCCTCCAGCGCCGCGAACTTTTCTGCCGCTGTACCCTTGCCGCCGGATATGATCGCGCCTGCATGCCCCATACGCTTGCCGGGAGGAGCGGTGACGCCAGCGATATAAGCCACCACCGGCTTGGTAACGTGATGTTTGATAAACTCCGCGGCCTCTTCCTCGGCGCTGCCGCCGATTTCACCCACCATGATAATGCCCTTGGTTTGAGGGTCCTGTTCAAACAATACGAGGCAATCGACGAAATTCATACCCTGAATGGGGTCGCCGCCTATGCCCACGCATGTGCTCTGCCCCAGACCATTAAGCGTGGTCTGATGCACCGCCTCATACGTGAGCGTGCCGGAGCGCGATACGATACCGATAGAGCCCGGCTTGTGTATGGCGCCCGGCATGATACCGATCTTGCACTCACCGGGCGTAATCAATCCCGGACAATTCGGGCCAATCAGGCGCGCGTCATAGGCGCGTAGCGCCGCCTTGACCTTGAGCATATCCTGCACCGGAATCCCCTCGGTGATACAGGCGATGACCTTGATACCGGCATCCGCCGCCTCTAATATCGCATCCGCCGCGTGGGCTGCGGGCACATAGATCATGCTGGCGTCAGCGCCCGTCTCCCGCACTGCATCGCGCACGGTGTTGAACACCGGACGATCCAGATGCATCTGGCCACCCTTGCCGGGGGTTATTCCCCCCACCAGGTTTGTGCCATAGGCGAGCGCCTGCCCGGAATGAAAGGTGCCTTGCTTGCCGGTAAAGCCCTGGCAAATGACTTTAGTGTTTTTATTGACCAGTATGCTCATTGGATTCTTACTAAAATGCAGGAAAAGCCAAAACTACCCCAAATGAGCGGGGGACACAAGAGAGAATCAACACGAGCGGCAGCCACCGCAGGGTGTGCCGCACAAAACCCACGTTGTTGCCGGGTTGTATAGGGCGGATAATATCACGTTGATTAATTTAAGGTGTAGGCTGGGTCTCGGCAACCGCGCCATGCGTTGCTCTACCTCCGATGCACAGGGATGTGCAAGTGCTGTAGGGCGCAATAACCAACGGGCATTGCGCCGCATGGCGATTACATGGCACCACACCATACATTCGGCGTAATGCGCTCCGCTTATTACGCCCTACGTGCTGGCGCGCATGGGCTGGGCGCTGTTGCGCAATGAAACGGTGTATTGCCCTTCGCGGCTCGGTCAGAGTGCGTTGCCGACGGTAGGTGTTGACCGTAAAAAAATACGTGCCGCCCGGCGTCAGCGATCTACGAAATGTTGCCATTTATGCGGCCCTTCCTGTCGTGCGCGCAGCGCACGCTACGCTTGCTTACCGCGTTTTCGGGATCAGAACCACTTCAATTTTTTATCCGGCACCCACTGATACCCCCGATTGATAAGACACAAGACATAATGATCGCTATATCCATTTCTTCCACGGCCACCTTCAGTAGAGAAGCGAGCGGTTTCTATCCCATCAAGGAGAACTTGTTCTTCATGGCTCAGAGGGGCGTTTCTGAATTTTACTGCCCATTCCATGCACTCCTTGGTATCCGCATTAAATTGATCGGACGTAATACCTGCTGGCGACTTTAATGACCCAAGGTTCTTTGGTATCGCACAGCCGACGAGTGATTGTGAGCAAATAAATGCCAGAAAAAAAACGCGCACAGAAGAATACGACCTCTGTTTCATCTGCGGCTCACGGAGGATTCGCCAACTCGTAACGGTATTCATTGGATCAACCCAAAGCAAGCGTAGCGTGCGCTGTGCGCACGATCAATCACTGTCAGCCCGCTCACCATATACCTCGCCATCATCACCACCTCCCGCCCAATCAATGGGGCATAAGCCTTGCTTCACATGCGAATGAAAACTCGAATACGGCCAATCCATCACGCGCTGCACATAGCCATGCTTGACGGGATTGAAATGAATGTAGTCAACATGCCGCATGAAATCACCGTCATCCCGAATCTGGTGCTCCCAGAATCGCCGTTGCCACAAACCCAGTTCCCGGCGTTTCACCCGCGACTCCGTAACGCTCCCCACCAAACAATCACGCACCGCCTGGCTCACCTGTCGCTTGATCAAATTCCATCTCAGCGAGTAATTCATGTCCCCCGCAGGCAGGCTTCGCGGCTCGGTCAGAGTGCGTTGCCGACGGTAGGTGTTGACCGTAAAAAAATACGTGCCGCCCGGCGTCAGCGATCTACGAAATGTTGCCATTTATGCGGCCCTTCCTGTCGTGCGCGCAGCGCACGCTACGCTTGCTTGCTACTTGCTTACCGCGTTTTGTCAAGGGTATATGACGCAACTATCTTCATCGCCTTCATATCGAACTTTCACAACAGTTCGTGTACGAGGATCAACCTCACAGTAGTAGTAACAGATCTTTCTTTTGCCACCAGCGAGATATTGATGCTTATATTCAATAGTAACTACTCACCCCCGATTAAGTTGATCTCACCCGCGAGAGCCATTTGAATCGCAATAAGAGGATTATGTCCCTTGTTGGCCATAGTTTGCAGATAGCTTGATATTCGGCAATAAGCCTGAGCATAAATCTCTGAGCGGAAACAGCCAGAGACCTTTTGCGTCACCTTGGACATTCTCAAATCACGCTCGGCCCGGTTATTGGTGAAGGCGACATGAGGGTTTTTGGCGAACAGCAGGACGGAGGCCTCATGTTTTTGCAATCGGTCTAGCAGATTGTGCGCATCTGACTTGGCGAGTTTGCCGCGTTTCCCGCTGGGCTTTTGGGGAATAGGTGGAAGCTCTTTTTCGCCACGGGTGAGGATCGTGCGGTAGCGCTTTTGCAACCGCGCCAGTGCTTCATCGGTCAATCTCTTTCCCGTGCTTCTGGAGACGGTGGCGCAGCTCTCCTGTAAAAGGCGTTTCATGTGGCGCGCCCAGGCATAGTCATGGGCGTCAACAATGAACGTCAATTCGCGCAGCAGATGCGAACCGCACAGCCCGTGATCACAGTTATCATAGGATAAATAAGATGACCAGCAGTCATGAATGATGACACCGCCGTAGCGCGGAATAATATCGATCGACGTGATCGCTGCCGTGCCCCGTTTTCGATGTAAAAACTTGAGGGTGATCTCCCCTGCGGAGTACACGTGTATCCAGTGGTTTTGCTTATCCACCCGCAAGGAGGTCTCATCCACATGCATAGAGGGTGCTTTCAGCAGCTGTGCGGTGGCGTGCTGCTCCCACCGCTCCAAGGCACGATGAAGCCGCAGCACAAAAGCCAGAAGAGTGGCTTCAGAAATCACAACACCGATCATGGAGGTCAGCAGTGTTTGCGCGCGATTGATCGCGACCATCTGAGACACCAGCTTGTGATGACAAAGGCCTTTAAGCCATCGCCGTATTGCAACGGGCCGTGCATATCCGCCGGGAACTTCCCTTTGACCGTCGCATCGCAGACCGGACACTGCTTGACCTCGGCATCCACATGCTCAACGACTTTCTCAAAAACAATATCGATCTTCGTCCGTCTTTCATGGTGACTACAGGGCGTATTATCCAGATCTTCGCCACATACATCGCAGAGGCGGACTCGAGAGAGAGTCACGCTCTCTTTGACGCGCGTGTTTTTCAGCAGGGCGCCGTTTTCGTTTTTCCCCTTACCCTGGCTCCCCGGATGACTCAACGAGGAGTCGTCCTTTTCCGTTTGGGAGGAGGGCTTGCTGGAGTTGCGGCTGTCTTTCCTGGTTATTCTTTCCAGAAAAATGGAGAGCATCAGCTCCATCATCATGAACATGCTATTCATAAGCACCTGAGTTTCGAGGGGCACTTTACCGTCGCAACTGAGCTGCTCAAAATCCGCTTTCAACCGGCTGACTTCGTTTCTGACCGAGGTTTTGTCTAGGCTTGCCATTAAAAGGGGGACTATACGTTTGGAATAGCCAAAGGATAACATGGCATTTTTCGACCCTCTGATAACGGTCAGATCAGGCTGAAATGGTTTTTTCGACTTAAAACGGCAAGGCGGCTCATTGAAGAGATCAAAGCCCCTGCCAGCGGCAATAGAGAATAGATTTTACATCGAGACAAGGAAGTGGTTTTTTCGATAGAAAAAACCTGTCAAGAGATTTTTAAGTTATTTTTCGTGTGAAGGGAGTGAGTAGTTACTATTCAATATTGCCATTTGATAATGATTCCTGAGCAACAATATCCTTGTCAGATGAGGAACACGCCAAGAAGCGAGGATCACCATCGACACTTTTTCCAACGTCTCTGTATAAAAACACTTTGAAATTCTCATGTGGAGTAAGTGCACTACATGCAGAAACCAATAGCACCAACGGGACTGCCCCTATCATGCTCTTGCAGACATACGCCACAAATGCCATCACATGTTTCATCGAGATCTATCGACCGCGAGATCAACGGCAATAGGTCCATCCAATAATGCGCCATAGCTAATCAACATAGCAGGAGGTATCGTTGCTATGTTGGTCGTCAAGGTAAACGACGAGACTATCCCTTTGTTAAACAAGCCAAGTAGGGTGGGCACGTAGTTTGTGCCCACGCCGTTATGTCATTCACCGAATGCTTCCCCCATCCCGGCCTCCACACCTCCCCAATCAAGCGCATAGACACCTTGCGCAACATGGCGGTGAAACGTTGAATGGGGCCATTCCGCCACCTGTTGGCATAACCCATGTTTGACCGGATTGTAATGGATGTAATCCACATGCCGTATAAAATCCGTTTCATCGCGGATTTGGTGTTCCCAGTAACGGCGTTGCCACAGCGTCGATTCCCGATGTTTACGTTTCGATGCAGTGAGCCAGTCGGGGCGTTTATACGCCGCAGCGCACGCCACGCTTACCCGCCGTTTGATCATGCTCCAACGCACAGGGAAATCGACATCGTCCGGCGGTAACGTCCAAATACAATGCAAATGATCTGGCAACAGCACCCACGCATCAATCGTAAAGGGCCGTTGTTCGCGCACCGCAACAATAGCGTCTCGCAACGCCGTGCGTACCGGCGTATCGCACAAAATCGGTTGGCGGCGATACGTCACCACCGTGAAAAAATAAGTGGCCCCCGCAGTATTGGCTCGGCGATAGCGCGACATAACGACATCATTGCATCATGGGTTAAGGTTTATTTTACGCGTGGGCACAAAAAAACGTGCCCACCCTACCAGGCTGCATAGATTCCGAGCTTGCTATCGGGCCTGAAGACAGTTTTCCGGCTTTCCGTTATATCTCCAACCGATCACCGTACCCGTATCTTTTGCAACTACGAAGATATATTTGCATTTCACTTCTTCACTCCAGTAGTGCCTAGGCTCGAACGAGTACTCCAACACGCCAGGACGCACCTCCCGCACATCCCGTACTACAGATAGTTTATTCGGCCCAATGAAGTCATTGATATTAGCTTTTTCAGAAACATTTTTATCTCTTTGGGCCTTAAATCTTTTCATCGCCTCACTATGATCCGTTGCGCAAGCCGAGACCGCAATTAAAAGCGGAAGGCATGACACTGCGAATTTATTCGCCATTTTTAATCACCCAACTATCGCCGCCCAACACTCAGATTCACTGCCATAGGGCCATCCAATAGCGCAGGAAACCCTACAACCACGGCGGCGGGGATCGTCACGCCCTTAAGCCACTGCGTGTCACCCAAGCCCGGATAATAGCGATTTGCAGTATTATTAAACCAATCATCCAGATGCGAAACCGCCTGTCCGCCTGGCAATGCGTTGATGACTCTACCCCCTATCCCACCTTGGCAAAAAAAGCACCTTCCTTCTGCATTGAAACCAGAAACATCCATGCCCTGCGGCCCTGCAGGGTAGACTTCGGGATCATACGTCGTATGGTTCGGGTCAGATTTCCCCGGCAATGGATCAGCCTTGTACCCCACCATGGCGCTATACCCCCAACTCATAGACGAGGTAATGCCCGATATCTTAAACCCGTCTTCAAATTTTCCGCCCTGCGCATCGGTGGTGATGCCTCCTACCATCCCCGAAACCAATACCTTGCTGAACCCCGATATACCCGACGCGCCGACCGCGCCGAATAACATCCCGGTTGCCGCCCCGCTGACCACGCCTTTGAGGCTGCCGTTGCCCATGATGCCACCCGCCACCGCCCCGCCTGCCATGCCGCCGACAATGACGGCCTGCGCAGATGCGGCCGCTACCGCTGCACCGATGTTTGCGGTTGCCACTGTCGCGGTGCCAGCTATCGCACTAGAAAAATAGGCGCTTGCCGCTAGTCCACCGGTATATGCTGCCGCCACGACCGCCACTGCCGCCTTCACCGTTTCCCGGAACCACTTCTGCTTCCAAAACGGCCTATACCCGCTCGGATCAGTATACTTCAACGGATTGTTGGTGACATAGCTGTAGCGGTTGAGGTCTTGCAGGTTGGCCGGGTTCTGGATGTAGGGGTCGGCCTGGGTGAAGCGGGCCAGATCGGGGTCGTAGATGCGGCCGTTCATGTGGATCAGGCCGAGGCCGTCGAGGTGTTCGTGGCCGGTGTAGCCGTGGTGGGTGGTCCAAGCGCCGTTGATGGCGGCGTCCTGGCCGTTGGGCTGGCGGCGTTTGCCGAAGGCGTCGTAGCTGAGGCGTTCGACGACGTTGCCGGTCTCGTTGGTGATGGTGTCGATGGAGCCGAGGTGGTCTTTGTGCAGGTAGCGTACCGTGGGGACGGAGCCGCCCGTGGTGTAGAGGGCGACGGGGGTGTTGCCAGCATAGATGTAGTGCTTGTGCTCAATGTTGCCACCCAGGAACCGGGTGGTCTTTTCGTAGTGGGTGCCGCTGTCCCAGCGCGGATTGACGTAGACGGTGATTTCACGGGTGACGGAGGGGAAGCCGGTACTCCGGTTGACCTGAATGGTGCGCTGATGGTCGGCGCCATACCCAAAGTTGAGCTGGGTGTCCCCTTTGCTAATGCCTTGCGGCAGATTAAAGCTGGTGTAATCCATGAGGTAACGGCCATTGCCGCCGGTCATGTTGCCGTTGGCGTCGTAGGTGTAGCTGGCGTTGACCACGCCTGCGGTGGCGGTGGCGGTGACGGCGTGGGGTTTGGCGCCGTAGGTGTAGGTGCCGATGTCGGATTTGCTGGTGATGTTGCCGATGCTGTCGTAGGCGTAGGTCTTGGGCGCGGGGCCGCTGACGCCAGTTAGGCGGTTGAGGGCGTCGTAGGCGAAGGTTTCGCTGACGCCGTTGATGGCGTCGGCGCGCCGGGTGAGGTTGCCGAGGGTGTCGTAGCTGTAGCTGAGGCTCTGGATGGTGGCGCCGGTGTTGATGGCTTCGAGGGCGCCGCTCGCGGGGTTGTAGGTGCGCACGGTGGAGAGATTGTTGCCGAAGGTTTCAGCAAGGAGTCGGCCGGTGGCATCCATCACGTCGGCCTTCCAGTAGCTTTGGCCGGTGGCGGCGTTCTTGACCTCGGCCAGATAGCCTTGGGGATTATAGGTGTTGTAGAGGGTGAAGCGGCTACCATTGGCGACGGGATAGGCGACGCTGCCGACACGGCCAAAGGCGTCGTAGCCGGTGTCCATGTCATAGGGGACGGTGGCGCTGTCGATGAAAGTGGAGACGCGCACCGGGCGGCCCAGACCGTCGTAGACAGGGGTCTGTTTGTAGCCGTTGGGGCCGATAACCTGGGCGAGCTTGCCCTTGCCCATGGGGGCGGTGTCATACGCCCAGGTGCTGATGCCTTCTTTTTCGACACGCTTGATCATGCGGCCGAGCAGGTCGTAGGTCAGGGTAACGGTCTGGGCCTTGGCGTCCATCTGGGAGGTGAGTTCGCCGAGGGCGTTATATTTGTATTCCCAGTAGCCCATGTCGGGATCGGTCATGCTGCGCTTGCGGCCGCGCAGGTCGTAGGTGAGCGTGGCGATGTTGGATTTGGGGTCGACGGTCTGGATGAGGTTGCCGAAGGGGTCGTAGCTGTAGCGGGTGAGACTGCCCAGGGTGTCAATAGCCTGGAGGAGCTGGCCCTGGCTGTTTTTGACGCGGGTGGCGGTCTGGTTGAGGGCGTTGGTGACGACAGTGGTCAGGCCCTGGTAGCTGGTGCGGGTAACAGCGCCGTGGGGCGCGGTTTCGGTGACGGGGCGGCCGAGCAGGTCGTAGGAGATGACGCCCCAGTAGGCTGCACCACCGGCGAAATAGGGTTGGGAGGCGTATTGCAGGCGGCCCAGGATGTCGTATTGGGTGTCTTTGTAGACTGCCTGGCCGTTAAAGCCCTGGGTATGGCTGCGCACTTCGCGGCCGAGGATGTCGTAATAGACGCTCAGCGGGGCGCTGCCGCTGGACTGGCTGGTGGCGAGATAACGGGCGTTCCACGGGCAGGTGGCGGAGGGGCACCACGCCAGACTCCACGTCGTAGCGGTGCCGTCGGCGCGGTTTTCCTGCACCTTACGGCCGAAGCCGTCGTAGGCCCAGGCGGTGGTGAGGCCATTGGGGCCGGTGAGGCTGGCGGGCGCACCGTAGCGGGCGTCCAGCGTCTGGACCTCGGTGTGGCCCAGGGCGTTGGTGGTGCGGATCTGCGGATACGGATCACTGGGGCTGGTGAGGTAGTCGGTGGCGGTGGTGCGTGTGGCTATATCCGCGCCGCTCACCGTGGCGCGGTTGCGGTGGCCGTAGGCGTCGTAGCCGTAGTCGGTGGTAAGGGTAAAGACAGTGTTAGGCTCGATGACCTCGCGGACGAGCCGTCCTGCACCGTCATAGGCGAAGGTGGAGGTGCGCGTCTGGCTCTGGCCGCCGGGCAGGGTGCGGGTGACCTGGGCCTGGGTCAACTGGCCGAGCAGCCAGGTGCTGGTGTCGTTGCTGTAGATATTGGCGGTGGATGTGCGGTGGCCGTCGCTGGCTGTGGAAGTGACGGCGGTGGGGTTGCCCAACAGGTCGTAGCTGCTGGTGGTGGTTGCCGTTGGCAGGGCCGCGCCGTTGAGTTCCCAGGCGGAGTCGGTACTGCTCGCAACATAGGGGAAATAGCGCCCGCCGCCGAGGTTGTGCGCGGTCCAGGTGTTGACGGTGCGGCGCAGCCACGCGCCACCGGGCTGCTGGGTATCGGCTTGCTGGAGCAGACCGGTGTAGGGATAGCCTTGATGATAGTAATTGGTGGTCTTGAGGCCGTCCGGGCCGGTGGCCACGACGCTGCGGAAGCCCAGGAAACCGCGCCCGGTCTGGTGTAGCTTGGCGCCGGCGTAGCTGTAAGAGGTGGTGTTCATCCCGCCGATGCCGTTGCTGGCGCTGTGCGAGGCGACGACGTACATCGGGGCCTGGAAGTCCATCACCGGGTAAGCGGCGGTGTTTTCCCTGGTGTGGACGGCAGGGTCGGTGAGGGGTTTGTAGGTGATCGTGGTTTGGGCGCCTAGGGCGGGGGTTAGAGAGGTGAGGAGATCCGGGATAGGGCTATATGGTAAATACGGATATAAGAACAGGCGGCCGTTGTTATTCCACTGCTGCACCAAATCCGTCTTGCCATCACCGTTGATATCCAAGGCCATCAGGCCAGGGGTGAAACCGTTGCCGCTGTCGATCCAATTGCCGGCGGGATTAAAACCAGTCCCTGTCGACAAATACGGATATAAGAACAGGCGGCCGTTGTTATTCCACTGCTGCACCAAATCCGTCTTGCCGTCACCGTTGATGTCCAGAGCCATCAGATCAGGGGTGAAACCGTTGCCGCTGTCGATCCAATTGCCGGCGGGATTAAAACCAGTCCCTGTCGACAAATACGGATATAAGAACAGGCGGCCGTTGTTATTCCACTGCTGCACCAAATCC
>JACPOZ010000035.1 GCA_016191235.1 Gammaproteobacteria bacterium | reverse complement strand
GATCACTTCGACGCCAGGCTTCAAGATGCTCTCGCCAGAATTCCTGCCCATGCCTCTTCGCCATCTGGAGTCCCTCCGAAAAAGCAGCAAGAGTGCACGGGCTTCGCGGAAAACTACAGGTGGGACGGCTGGCCGCTTACAGCCCAATCGGCACCAGCCTGGCTTGATGCCAAAATAACCCTCGCGTATCGATTGCCGGTAGCGCTCTGAGGTTTCGTTGTCGATATCCAGCAGGCGATGCCCGTAAGGCCCGGCACAGGAGCACCCGGCGCGCGACTGGATGCCAAAAAGATCGTTGAGCAGCGTGGTGGCCAGTTTGGGGTGCAGGTAACGGCCCTCCCCGTCCCTGACGTTAAAGGAAACGATCGCCAGGCGGCGCGCCGGGTCCGGATTGCCGAGGATCTCGATGTTGGGGTTGGCCTGCCATTTTACACAGGCACGCTGAAGCAGTTCTTGCTCGCGGGCTTCAATCCGCTCCACGGTCACGGCCTGCTTCACCTGAAAGGCCAGCGAGGCCTTCATGGTCTGCAGCGCGCCTGGGGTGCCGGCCTTCTCGCGTTGCTCGATATCCTGAGTGAAGTCATGCTCCTCATAGCCCACGTAGTCCACCGTCCCGCCGCCTCCGACGCTGGGCGCCAGGTGACGCTGATAGATCCGCTCATTGAATATCAGCACACCACTCGAACCGGGGCCGCCCAGGAACTTGTGGGGCGAGATAAAAACCGCATCCAGGGATGGATCACCGCCATTGGGGCCAGAAGGCGGGGTCATATCGATATGCACATAGGGTCCGCTCGCCGCGAAGTCGAAGCAGGCCAAGGCGCCGTGGCAATGCAGCAGGCGCGCAATCTCGTGTACAGGTGAGATCATGCCGGTGACATTCGAGGCGGCGGAAAATGAGCCGATGCGCAGCCGGCCCTGGTAGGCAGGCTCTTGCAGCAGCGCCTCCAGATGCGCAAGATCGACACTGCCATCGGCAGCCATCTGAACCTTCACCACCGTAGCCAGGCCCTCACGCCAGGTGACCTCGTTGGAGTGATGCTCGTAGGGGCCTACGAAGACCACGGGGGAGCACGCCTTCACAAAATAGGTGACGGCATCCACTTCATCGGCGCCGAGCCAGTCCCCAAGAATGCCATACAACATCTGGCGGGTGGCAGGCGGACAGGCTATTCCCACCAGTTGCTGGAACTTGTCGATGGCGCCGGTAGAGCCGGTGCCGCAGGCGATGATACGGCCCTGCGGCCCCGCATTGACCGCACCCTTGATGATCTGCTCGGCCTCGTGCAGCCGTTGCGTCATGCGCCGCCCAGTGATGTCATCCTCGGTATGCGTATTGGCGTAGCTGCGTTGCAGCTGTATCAGGTAGTTTTCTATGAAGTGGAGGCTGCGGCAGGAGGCGGTGTAGTCGCAATACACCATCAGGCGCTCTCCAAAGGGAGTCTGGAAGGGGGCGTCTATGCCCACAATCTGTTCGCGTTAAAGAAGAGAACTCCAGAGAAGGAAGATTCATTGATGTTGCAGCTCCAGTGTTATCGTCCCAGAAAATCGCCGGCCGCCGGTGGTCGTTCAAGCGGCGTTTTGGCGCTTGGGCCTACTTCAGCACATTTCATGCCATGAGTAAGCAAGTACGGAATAGCGTATTACAGAGCGGTTTTCTTTGCTGCGACATGCAAGACAAAAACCTTGCCAACTGCTTCACGAAACTTGCAAAAAGGGTGGCGTAGTGTGGCGTGAGGAGCGGTATCCAGGTAGCCGGCAACCATTGCCGGTCGCGGCTTCGCCAACAAAATTTCTGTCGCCGGCAGGTGACGGACAGCACGTGATCAAGGGATGCAGTACAAAGCCTCTTCTAAACCGCTTTCTCAGGCGCGGGCCGGTGGGTAAGAATAGCCAGCACGGAGGCAAGGCGGTCGCGCATTTCACGGCGGTCGATGATCATGTCTATCGCGCCATGCTCCAGCAGGAATTCGCTGCGCTGGAAGCCTTCCGGCAGGGTCTGGCGCACCGTCTGTTCGATGACGCGCGGGCCAGCGAAGCCGATCAGGGCGCCGGGTTCGGCGACGTTGATGTCACCCAGCATGGCGAAGCTCGCCGATACGCCACCCATGGTCGGATCGGTGAGCACGGAAATGTATGGGATACCTTGCCTGCCCAGGCGCGCCAGGGCGGCGCTGGTTTTTGCCATTTGCATGAGCGAAAAGAGTGCCTCCTGCATGCGCGCGCCGCCGCTTGCGGAAAAACACACCAGCGGAATGTTGTGTTCCATGCAGGCATTTGCGGCGCGCACGAATTTCTCGCCGACCACCGCGCCCATGGAACCGCCCATGAAACTGAATTCAAACGCACACGCCACCAGCGGCAGGCCCTTGACCTGGCCTTTTATGACGATCAGCGCGTCTTTTTCGCCCGTTTCTTTTTTGGCTTGCGTCAGGCGGTCACGGTATTTTCTGCTGTCGCGGAACTTGAGTTCATCCACGGCGATGAGATCACCGCCAATCTCCTCGCGGGACTCCGGATCAAGAAAGCTGTTGAGGCGTTTGCGCCCGCTGACGCGCATGTGGTGCGTACACTTGGGACACACTTCAAGATTACGCTCAACCTCGGCGCGGTACAGCACCGCGCTACAGGCCGGACATTTGGCCCACAATCCTTCAGGAATGGATTTTTTTTGGCGCCCTTCAGTCCTGATTTTTGAAGGGATTAATTTTCCGAACCAGCTCATGGATTATCGTTCTATCAATAGCGTGCGCCATGCGCACCGTTCATTTTCATGTGGTGCGTGAAATGCACCCTACACTTACTTTACCGCATCTATCGCCCGGCGCATCTCTGCCAGCAGCGACACGACTTCTTTTTCAATTTTTTCCGGCTGCCCGGCGAATTCGCCGACCTTTTTCACCAGCGTGCTACCGACGACCACCGCATCGGCCACGGCAGCCACTTGCGCGGCGGATGCGGCATCCTTGATGCCGAAGCCGACGCCGATAGGGAGGTCGGTTAGTGCGCGGATCTGTTGCAGCTTGGTGGCTACTGTCGATACATCAATGCTCGCCACACCGGTCACGCCCTTGAGCGAGACATAATAGACGAATCCGCTGGCCATCGCACAGATCCTGGCGATGCGTTCGGCGGAACTGGTCGGCGCAAGAAGAAAAATGGTATCCAGATGACGGGTACGCAACTCCGTCACCAATGCCTCCGCCTCCTCGGGTGGCAGATCGACTGTCAACACACCGTCCACACCCGCCTCATCCGCCGCGCGGGCGAATTCGGCGTAGCCCATCACCTCAACAGGATTGAGATAACCCATCAATACCACGGGGGTATGGCCGTTCCGCGTGCGGAATTCGCGCACCATGCCCAACACATTGCGCAGGCTGACATGATGCTTCAGGGCGCGCTCGCAGGCCGCCTGGATCACCGGACCGTCCGCCATGGGGTCGGAAAACGGCACGCCCAGCTCGATGATATCCGCACCTGCCTCCACCATTGCGTGCATCAAGGAGACCGTGACATCCGGTTGCGGATCGCCCGCAGTGACATAGGGGATAAGGGCTTTGCGCTTGTCGCGGCGCAACGCGTCGAAACAGCTTTTGATACGGCTCATACTTTGATTCCTTCGCGCGCGGCCACGGTATGAATGTCTTTGTCGCCACGCCCTGACAGGTTGACGATGATGATTTTGTCCTGATCCATGGTAGGCGCCAACTTCGTCGCGTAGGCCAGGGCGTGGCTGGACTCCAGGGCAGGCATGATGCCTTCGGTGCGGGTCAATGCATGAAATGCAGCGAGCGCCTCGTCGTCGGTGATGGCGACGTAAGTGGCACGCCCGCTATCCTTGAGCCAGGCATGCTCGGGACCGACGCCGGGGTAGTCAAGGCCGGCGGAGATGGAGTGGGTCTCGATGATCTGGCCGTCGGCATCTTCAATGAGATAGGTGCGGTTGCCGTGCAGCACGCCGGGACGGCCCTTGCACAGGGTGGCGGCATGATGTTCAGTTTCCAGTCCCTCGCCCGCCGCCTCGACGCCATACATGGCCACGCCGGTATCGCTGAGGAAGGGATGAAACAGGCCGATGGCGTTGGAGCCGCCACCGACGCACGCCACCAGCGCATCCGGCAGTCTGCCTGCCTGATCCAGAATCTGGGCGCGCGCCTCACGGCCGATGATGGCCTGGAAATCGCGCACCATCATGGGATAGGGGTGAGGCCCGGCCACGGTGCCGATGATGTAGAAAGTATTGTCGATGTTGGTCACCCAGTCGCGCATCGCCTCATTGAGCGCGTCCTTGAGCGTCTTGGAGCCGGATTCCACCGGCACCACCTCGGCGCCGAGCAGCTTCATGCGGTAGACATTGATTGCCTGGCGCTTGATATCCTCAGAACCCATGTACACCACGCATTCCATGCCGAAACGCGCCGCCACGGTAGCCGAAGCGACGCCATGCTGGCCCGCGCCGGTCTCGGCGATCACCCGCGTCTTGCCCATATGCCGCGCCAGCAACGCCTGCCCCACGGTGTTATTGATCTTGTGCGCGCCGGTATGGTTGAGGTCTTCGCGCTTCAGGTAAATCTGGGCGCCACCCAACTGTTTGCTCCAGCGCTCAGCATGGTAAAGCGGCGAAGGACGGCCCACAAACTGGGCAAGATCTCTGTCCAGTTCGGCCAGAAACGCCGGATCGTTACGTAAATCCTCGTAGGCCTGCCGCAGCTCTTCTACTGGCCCCATCAAGGTTTCGGGGATAAAGCGCCCGCCGTAAGGCCCGAAATGGCCGTTGGCATCGGGCAGGCTGTTGGTATTAATTGCTTTCGCTTTAATTGACATTGGCACTCTTTACACCTCGCATGAATGCGGCAATCTTTTCCGCATCCTTGATACCTTTCGCCGATTCCACTCCGCCGCTCACGTCCACTGCATAAGGACGGACCTGAACAATCGCATCGGCCACGTTTTCCGGCGTGAGTCCGCCGGCCAGAATAATCGGTTTATCCACATCGGGGGGCACACGCGCCCAGTCAAACGTCTCCCCCGTGCCACCTGCTACGCCTGCGCGGTAGCTGTCCAGCAACAAACCGCTGGCATCCGCATAACAACCGGCGATTTCCGCCACATCCACGCCCTCCCGCATGCGCACCGCCTTGATATAAGGCTTGCCGTATCCGCTGCAATCGCCCGGCGCCTCATCGCCGTGAAACTGCAACAGGTCGATATGCATACCTTCCAGCACAGATCTGATCTCCTCCGGCGACGCGTCCACGAACAGACCAACCAAAGTCACAAACGGCGGCAGTACGTGGGCAATCTCCTGGGCCTGCGCAAGCGTCACCGCACGCGGACTGGGCGCGTAAAACACCAGCCCGATAGCATCCGCGCCCAGCCGGACAGCGGCGAGGGCGTCCTCGCAACGGGTAATCCCGCAGATTTTAACACGCACACGGGCGGGATTTTGAGTAAAAAGTGGCTGATTCATAAAGGCAGTTAGGTTACCAGACCATGGAAGCCTGTGAAAGCAGCTTTCATTTTAACCGCAGGCTATTCGTAATGTGTCCACATGCGAATGACTTTAACAGTGCGATCCTGTTCAAGCACCTGATAAACCAGGCGATGCTGGATATTGATCCTTCGTGAATAGGCACCTGCCAGATCACCGATCAACTTCTCATAACCCGGGGGATTTTTAAACGGATTCTCGCTGAGAATACACAACAATGCTTCAGCTTTGAGTCGCAATCCGGCAGCGGCCAATTTTTTAGCGTCTTTCTGGGCCTGCTTGGTATAGACAATACACCATTTCACCAATCAAGCTCCTTCGAGCATTCTTCAATCGATGTGCCCAACCCCTCACGGATAGACTCTCTCATCCCTGGAACAGACAATAGATAAAGGGTCTCTTGAATAGAATGCCAGTCGTCCTCCGAAATAAGCACAGCGTTTGAACGCTTGCTGGTAATGAAAATCGGGGTATGTGTCGCAGCTGCTTCATCCATTAAGCGGTACAGTTTTGCTCTTGCTTCGCTCGCAGTGAGAGTGGTCATTGCTTTCTCCATAATGTCCTGGCACCCTGAAATGGTACGCTTTACCGTACGCAATGTCAAAAGCTACCAGACCATGGAGGTCTGCGAAAGTCGCGGAATATCAAACTGTTCTGGATAACCCACCTCCATTAGATAAAGTCCATGCGGCGGGGCGGTGACCCCACCCAGGGTGCGGTCGCGCATTTCCAGCACCTCGCGCGCCCACAGCGGCTCACGCTCGCCCGCGCCAACCGCCATCAGGACCCCCGCGATGTTGCGTACCATGTGATGCAGAAAGGCATTGGCTTCGATGTCGATGAAAATCAGGTCAT
>JACPOZ010000020.1 GCA_016191235.1 Gammaproteobacteria bacterium | reverse complement strand
TTCTGCATCATCCGCTCCTACCTCGCCACTTTGCACAAGCAGCGCCAAAACCTGTACCACGCTCTCGCGCTCACCTTTCAGGGTAGCCCACCTCAGCCTCGCTTCACGTGATCGGCCTCGGGGTACCTGAGTAGTTACAAACAAACTTGGATTTCAATATGACTAGCCCTTGTAAGGCGTCGTTTATAGCTTCTACAATGGCAACATGCCAGAACTCGCCAAAAACAGTATCCACTATCATTATAACAAGGCAATGATGAGCCTCGAAACCGTAAGTGCTCTGATTGAGGATGACCTGCGTGCCGTTGATGCATTGATCCGCAAGCGGTTGCATTCTGACGTTGTACTTATTAATCAGCTTGGGCATTACATCATCAACAGCGGTGGCAAGCGCCTGCGCCCGAAACTTGTATTGTTGAGCGCACGCGCCTTCGATTACGGCGGGGCGCATCATGTCGATCTTGCCGCGGTCATAGAGTTCATCCATACCGCCACGCTGCTGCATGACGATGTGGTAGATGGTTCGGAGCTGCGCAGGGGCAGGGATACCGCCAATGCCATCTGGGGTAACGAAGCCAGCGTGCTGGTGGGCGACTTCCTGTATTCCCGGTCCTTCGAGATGATGGTGGACGTGCGCAGCATGCGCATCATGGAGATTCTGGCCCATGCCACCAATACCATTGCCGAAGGCGAAGTGATGCAGTTGCTCAACTGCCACGATGCCGATACTACCGAAGAGCGTTATCTCAACGTGATCCATTGCAAAACGGCCAAGCTGTTCGAGGCTTCCGCGCGGCTGGGCGCGGTGTTAAGTGGGCGCCCGGAAGAGGAGGAGCGTGCCATGGCCGCCTATGGGATGCATCTGGGCACGGCCTTTCAGCTCATCGATGACGTGCTGGATTACAGCGCCTCATCGCAAGAGATGGGCAAGAATGTCGGCGATGATCTCGCCGAAGGCAAGCCCACCCTGCCGCTGATCCATGCCATGCGCGCCGGTACAGCGGAGGAGGCGGCCATCATTCGCCATGCCATTGAAAACGGCGGGCGGGAAAATATCGTTGCGGTCACGCAGGCCATTGAATCTACCGGCGCTATCGCGTACACTGCGCGCTCTGCGCAAGCGGAGGCCCGCAAGGCCGCCGAGGCGCTCTCGGTGATTCCCGATTCTCCTTACCGGGATGCGTTGTACGCCTTGGCAGAATTTTCTGTGAACCGCAGTTATTAACGTTGATGACGGGGTGTAGCTCAGCCTGGTAGAGCACTAGCTTCGGGAGCTAGGGGCCGGAGGTTCGAATCCTCTCACCCCGACCAATAACGTCGGAACCGTATGAACCTTCTCCGCTTCATCCTTCTGGTACTGGCGATTTGGCTGATTTTTCGCATAGTCAAACGCTATCTCAACCGCCCTTCCAAAACGTCATCCCGTATTCCACCTGAACCCAGCGATATGGTGCGCTGCGAGCAATGCGGTCTGCATATCCCAAAAATCGAAGCAGTGCGCGACGGCGATCGCTATTATTGCTCCCGGCAGCACCTCGAAGAGAGCAAAGATAAGCACTCTTTGTAGGGTGCGCACGGCGGCATCCACCGCACGGTTACCCGAATTTGACCGTGGCGGACTGCCCGGCGTTGAGTGCGATGCCGGAAACCGTAACCGTATTCGCCCCCGTCACGTTGAAATCGCCCGCATCGGCATCGGTAAGATTCAGCGTCGCGCCACCGTTGATGTTGGGGGCGGTGACCCGTATCCCTTGCCCGGGGGCATAGGTATTGGGATTGAACGCCAGTCTGCCTCCGCTAATCTCGGCATTCAGACGGTCGGTTACAACGATGTTCGTAGCCGTCGAGCCGCCCGAATCATTTGCGATAGTGATCGTGTACTCAATCCGCGATATATAGAAAACAAAACCATGCAGGAGTACCATTTGTTTTTTTAGGAAGGAATTTTGGTGGCAAAAGTTCATGCTATTTTGCACATCACCTGGCTAGTCTCTAACCTTGAACATGCACGGCAGTTTTATGAGGATGTATTGGGGTTGAGACTGGATGAGTCCCGTCCTGATCTGGGTTTCACTGGTGTGTGGTATACGCTCGGATCAGGCCAACAGATCCATCTTATGGAGCTGACCAATCCTGATCCCGCGAACGGCCGGCCTGTGCATGGCGGGCGGGATCGTCACGTAGCACTGGCGGTGGATGATGTCGAGGGAATAGCGGTGGCGCTGGAAGGGGCGGGCGTTCCGTTCACTCGCTCCCGCTCGGGGCGTCCCGCACTATTTGTACGGGATCCCGACGGGAATACGTTCGAGCTGGTAGAGGCGGTCAATTCCATTTCACAATAAAAAGTGAAATATCGTAGGGTGCGTGGGACGCACCCTACAAAATCTTTGTCATTTTTAACGAAAATATTGAATAACTTAGAGTGACTGGTAGGCGCGGTGCAATAGTTTGTTGGTGTCGTCACCTTTGATCCAGCCCGCCACTCCGCAGTGCTTTTCCAGGCTGATGGGTTGCCCATCAGCCCCGGTTATTTTTACCTCCGCGAGGCGTATCTGGAGTTTGTTGGCCAGCTCGACGGCAGCGGCCTCCGTTGTTTCCGGCAAAATGAGCAGAAACTCGTCGGTGTCCATGCGCCCGATCATATCAACCCAGCGCATCTGGTCCTTGAGAAATTGACTGACAGCCATCATGACGCGGTCGGCGCTGGAATCCCCGTGGATAGCGTCAATCTGTGCGAGGTTGGCGATTTTTAACACGATCACGGCGAGGGGATTTTCGTAGCGCCGGCTGCGTGAGATTTGCGGTTCAAGGCTTTGCAGCAGGGCGCGGCGATTTGGCAAGGATGTGAGCGGGTCATTGAGGGTGTAGAGCGCCAACTCTTCCGTCAATCGCTCTTGTGCCTCTTGTTGAGATGTAATGTCTGCGTAAAAATGCACGTTGCCCACCCCATCGCCCAGCGATTGCCGCCAGCATTTCAGCCAGCGTGCCGGCCGCGAGCTTGCCGCCGGAACGTGCATGACCTCCTGGGGGTCGAACAGGCATTTTTTGGCATCTTGTGACAGGCTTGAGATGTTCAGGGAAAGCTGACCTTCCTGGATGTCCAGAAGGCTCTGGAGTGTTTTGTTGATGGATAACACTTGTCCTTTGTTATCCAGAACCAAAATGCCAAGAGGGGCATTCTCAAGGATAGCCAGTGCAATGGCTGAATCAAGACGCTTTATCATAGCTAAACTCTCCATGGTGGTTCATTCCCGTACAGGCAAGCCGCGAGACGTGCCTGTAAAGGAGTATATCGGACGTTGGCGGGAAAAACTTTAGTTTATGTTTCCATGTCTTCTGCCGCTATTATCTCGGGGTGTGATCAATGACGCAAAAAATATGACTTTCGGGGCAAGGCTGGCTGACATAAACGCCATCAAGCGACGCTTTCTGGCGCTCAATCGCGAGCGCTTGCAGCGCGCGCAGTCATCCCTGCGTGAACGGCAGCGCGATTTTCTCGATCTTTTGCCCCTGTTGTTTCATGTTAATCATATGCTGCTGCCTGGGTTTGTTTCCAGTAACACCCCGATGGGGGTATCCGATTATGCTCCGGACAAACGTACCCTTGAGGCCGCGAAGAAGATTTCCAGGAATTTCTCATACAAGCGCAAGGCATTGCCGCGCTTTGAGATTCTATCGCTTTTTCTGATGGGCAGCAGTGGCACGATTGCCTATTCAAAGAAAAGCGATTTCGATATCTGGATCTGCCACCCCGCCAACATTAAAGAAGAACTGCTTGAAGAGCTTCGCAAGAAGGCGGAGGCCATCGAAAAATGGGCGGCCAGCCTTGATCTTGAAGTCCATTTCTTTCTCATGGATCCGTCATCATTCAGGGCCGGCAAGCAGAGCGAATTATCCAAGGAAGGCAGCGGCAGCGCGCAGCATTATTTGCTGCTGGAGGAATTTTATCGCACAGGGTTGTTGTTGGCAGGTCGTTATCCGGCTTGGTGGCTGGTGCCTCCTGATAAAGAAAAAGAGTATGACAGTTATCTTGAGGGATTGAAAAATAGTTTCGCGGTACGAGAAACGGAGTATGTTGATTTTGGCGGGATTCCTCTAATACCGGCAGAGGAGTTTTTTGGCGCCGCCTTGTGGCAGCTTTTCAAAGGTATCGACTCGCCCTATAAATCGGTGCTCAAGCTCCTGCTGATGGAGGTTTATGCCCATGAATATCCTGCGAGCGATTTGCTTTGCCAGCGTTTCAAAAAGGTGATCTATGAAGGGGAAATTTCTCTTGACGCGCTTGATCCTTATATCATGCTGTATTACAAAATTGAGGAACATCTGAAAAAGACCGCCGAGAAGGAGCGCCTTGAATTGTTCAGGCGGTGTTTTTATTTCAAAGTCAACGAGCGCCTCAGTACGCCGGATTCACCTCGTCAGAACAGTTGGCGGCGCGATCTCATCAAGAGTCTGGCTCATGCCTGGGATTGGGATCCTGCTTATCTTGAAACGCTCGATGCGCGCCTTTCGTGGAAAATAAACCGCGTGCTCAGGGAGCGCAGGATCCTGACCAGCGAATTGACGCAAAGTTACCGGTTTTTGTCTGATTTCGCTCATGAGCATGCCCAGTTGGCGCTGATAAACCAAAAGGATTTGAATATCCTTGGCCGTAAATTGTATGCGGCTTTTGAGCGCAAGGCGGGCAAGGTTGAGATAGTCAATCGTGGCATTTCCCAGGGATTGTGGGAGAGCCATCTCACCTTTGTTCATAAAAAGGAAGATGATGAATACGATGGTTGGGCGCTGTTCATAGCGTCGTACAATGAAGTCGAGCACGGTGGTTTTCAGCCCATCAAGCGGGCGCATAACGTTGTTGACCTTGTGGTCTGGTGTTACTTCAACGATATGGTGAATGATGCGACGGCGATAGGCTTGCATGCCCAGGATGGCGCCCTTACGCTCCGGGAAATCAAGCTGCTGATCAACTCCCTTCAAAATTTATTCCCGAAAGCCCAGTCTCCGGAAACGAGCATGGAAGATCTTTCCAAGGTGTCACGGATGGAGAAGGCCGCCCTCTTTATTAATTTGGGCGTTGATCCGATGGCAATACACACACGCCAGGGTATGCACTATACCAGCAACAAGACCGATGCCTTGAGCTACGGCGGTGTGGGGGAAAATCTTGCGCTGACATTCGATATGGTAACGCTGACAAGCTGGAGAGAGGCATTGACGTTCAGGTATGTGGGTCTCAATGGATTGATGAACTGTTTGTGTGAATATGTGCGTTGGATGCCACCTTCCATGGGTATATTGCCGCCCCCTGTTTCGATACAGTGTTTTTCCGCGAATCATGGCGTCACTATTGGGAAAAGAATAGAAGAATTATTTCGTAACATTGTCGATGGTTTTTATCGAAGTGCCCAGGGCGCCTCCCTGCGTTATGTTCTATCTGTTGAAAACATTTATTACCTGTTGTGGTGCGAGAATGATGCGCTGCGTTACAAGCGAATTGAGTCATATGACGATTTACTGGTTAATCTGGCTGCGGAGCAGCGGTCGTTCAGCCATGTTGAAATAGATCAGCATGCCCTCCACGGCACACCTCTCCCGCAAATATTTGCCGCCAACAAGTCAAAAATGATCCAGGTTTTTTACCGGATGGATGGGGACTGTGCCGATGTTTATGTGGTCGATGAAAGTGGCTCGCTTTACTACCAGCGCATGCTCCATTGCGAGAGTGTGGCGCTAATCAATCAGTACACCTTGTTCTTTGATTCCGTATTGAGACGGCAACATCTCCTGGGGGCGAGTGAGAGACAGGAGGGGGATGGTTTGATTGGTGTTGAGTTTTATCAGATCGGCAAGGATGGGATGGGTAAGACCGTGCTGGTGAGAAATGATCCTATCCGGAAAAAGGGGCTGAAAAACTATTACAACGTGCAGATCATCGTCGATAAGGTAAAGGACGGCAAGCTGGCCTTTACCATTTATTGCGGTGACGAGGAATTTACTTCGCTCGAATATGGCAACGGCTTATTCCGTGAGGTTGCCAGGCATGTGATGACGCAACGGCAAAGCGGCTTGCGCTACCCTATCTACATTACGGATATCAATCTTCCCTCAGCGATGCTTGGCGAGGAGGCGGGGCGGCGGCAAACCATTCATTTTCTGAATTATAAACGGCAGATCGAAGATAGGCTCAATGAGGCGCTTCACGAACTGGACCGGCAGGATGGGCAGGCTCAGGTGGCCAGTACGCGGCGTAACCACTCGCCCATGTCGTGAATCTCCTCTGCGCACAGTGTGTGCGGCATGGCATAGCTTCGCCATTCGACGCGGTAACCCGCATCTTCCAGCGCCTTGCACGACATCTGTCCATATATGGGCGGAATGACGGTATCTTCCGTGCCATGGGTCATCATTATCGGTATGTTTGCGTTGGCAGGATGCGCTTCATTGCGCAGCGTTGTGGCCAACGGCAGATAGGTTGAGAGCGCGAGGATTCCCGCAAGTTGCTGTGGATAACGTAGCCCTGTGTGCAATGCAATGGCCCCGCCTTGAGAAAATCCCGCCAGCACGATCCTGTGCGCAGGGATGCCGCGTGTAATTTCACGCTGAATCAGCGCATGTAGCGCCTGCTCCGAGGCGCGTATGCCCATGCTGTCTTCGACAGTGGGTATGTCGATGGATGCGATGTCATACCACGCGCGCATCGGATAGCCGCCGTTTATCGTTATTGGCCGCTGCGGTGCATGAGGAAACACAAAGCGTACACCCAACTCTTTGGGTAAAAGCAGTTGAGGTACGATATCCATAAAGTCATAGCCGTCGGCGCCCAGACCATGCAGCCAGATGATGCTGGCGGTGGGGTGTGTTTCGTGGGTGATTTCGGCGGCCGGGAGGGGTTCTTGAGTCATGAAAGTGTCCTTTGCTCCCTGCTATTTGCCGATGAGCAGGTTGCTAAAAAAAGCGAAAATGGAAATAAACAACGCAACAAAAAAACCGGTCCAAAACCCATCGACAGTAAAGCCCGGCACCAGCCACGCCACCAGCAACAACATCGACGTATTGATGATCAGCAGGAAAAATCCCAGGGTGAGCACCGATAACGGCAAGGTCAGTATCACCAGCACAGGGCGGATAATGGCATTGGCAAAGCCGAGCAGCAGGGCGGACACCCAGAGCGTGGCGGCGTTCGCGAAGGATATGCCCGAAAACAGATAACTTGCCACCCATAAGGCGAGGGTGATGATCGCCCAGCGCAACAGCAGCGCGAGTACCGGATTAAACGCAGCCGTCATCATTGTGGCCGCCTACGCCGCATCCGGAGAGATCAGGCGTAGCGCCTCACTGAAGTGCGTCTCCGCCTCGATAACCACCGGCTCGATCATATCCTCAGAAAGGCCGACAACATCCCACGCCGCAGACTCAAAAGGCGCTACGTGACGGTTGCCGCTGCTGCCGAATTGCACGGCACTCGCGATGATGTTGGCAAGATGGGTTATCGCCGCGTCCAGCGGGAATTGTTGTGCCATCCAGGGCGTGTGGTGGAAGGCAACCGCCTCTTCCAGATGTGTGGGCAGCTTCCATGCGCGCAGCAGTTCTCCGCCCACGGTGGCATGGTCAAACCCCATCACCGCCCGTTCTGCCTGGCAGAGCGTCTCGCTACCATGCGATGCCCGCAACAGCGCCTCACGCGCCAGTTCGGGGATTTTGCGGTAGATCAGCAGGCTGCCCACATCATGCAGCAGTCCTTCCACGAAAAAACGTTCCGTATGAGATTCGCCGCGCCGGGCCGCCAGTCCGCGTGCCACCAGGGCACAGCCAATGCTGTGGCGCCAGAAGCTGTCCATGGTGACGATATCGTTCGGCAAGCCTGAAAAAAATTTAACGACCGATGTCGCCAGAATCAGATCACGCAATTCATGTATGCCGATGATGGTGATGGCACGGGACACCGTATCGATTTTGCCTGGGAAGCCGTAAAAAGAACTGTTGACGATTTTCAGCAGGCGCGCCGTTAATCCGGCATCCTGACTGATTACCCGTCCAATGTCAGCGGCAGAATAGTGCGGATTGTCGATCATCTCGTTAACGCGCAGGAATACCTCCGGCAGTGATGCCAGGTGGAGGGTGCCTGTGACGATCTCGCGGGGGCTAAGGGTCATGCCGACAGGCCCCCGCGCTTAGGTGTCCTACGCGCAGTTCGCACAGTCGGATAAGAGTTTTGATGAACGGGTGGTTGACGTTGTTGTGCCGGAACAATTCCAGCAAGTGGGGTTGCTGATCAAGGGACACCGCGAGCGAGGGTGAATTTTCGCTGGTTTGCCCTAATGTGTCCAGGATTCGAACCTGCTTGATCCCGTGTGCCTTGAGCATGAGCAGGTGTTTGCGCGAAAGTTGAACGCCGGCCTCCAGCAACAAGCTGCCGCTTGTGGAGCTTACGCTTGCGGCAAGTATGGCGCCGGGTTGGATCTCATCAATATTCTGATCGGTCATGTCTTACCCCGCTTTCCTTTTGTTTGCGCCTTACTTATTGTATTTTTTAATTTTTTTGATTTTACACCTTCCCGGTTATCAAGCAAGAGGTGTAAATTACGGCAACGGCCTGATTTTATGCCGTGTTTCTATTGACCGGCAGAGACGGTATAAGTACTATACGCAACCTCTAGCTGCAATTCTTCCCCGGTAGCTCAGTCGGTAGAGCAAGTGACTGTTAATCACTGGGTCGGCGGTTCGAGTCCGTCCCGGGGAGCCATATTAATAGCGATGGGTTGGGCGAGTTTTAGCGCAATTCATCGTATTTATCTTTACCTTGACCCTCAATTATGTTGGCGGATTATCACGCGCGGTGTCGGACATTTGCCGTACGATTTGGAGATCTATGCGTAATTATGACTGTTCGGCGCATGATAAGGACGCTGTTGCTTGGGCTTGCCTTGGCTCTCCTGTCCGGCTGTGCCGGTCTGCTTGCGCGGCCGGTGCCGCCCCAGGTTAATATTGCCGCCATCAGCCTCACTGATGCCAATCTCTTCGAGCAGCGTTACCACATCAAGCTGCGTCTGCAGAATCCCAATGACTTCGATCTGCCCATCGACGGAGTGCAATTTCAGGTTCAGCTCAACAGTCGCCCGTTTGCATCCGGCATGAGCAGTGCGCCGGTGTCTGTGCCGCGTTTTGGCACGGCGGTGATTGAGATAGACGCAGTAAGCACGCTAGCTGAAGTCGCCCGGCAGCTCAACGACATCGTCATGGGCCAAACCCAGGGGGTACGCTACACCCTCACAGGCAAGGTGCACCTCGCCCGTCCAGCAGTGGAGCTACCGTTCCATCAAGAGGGGGATATGAAACTGCCTTCGCTGGAGGGCAAGAGTTCCAAATGAGTCTCCGTTTGGACCCACAATCCTACCATATCAAGTCATCAGGAATCTTATAGTCCGCATAGGGATCTTCGCCGCCATCCTTGCTGACGCTTTGTTGCGGGTTATTATGAAAAACCACGCTTTTTTCGTTGCGGGCGCGTATCTTTTCGGCAATTTCCGAGGGCACAATTTCATATTGCTTATTCAGCCGTACAATGGCTGATTTTCCATGGGCAAGCTGTTCGCGCGTCGCCTCAGTGACAAAAATTCTTTTTACTTTGCCGTTGTCTATAAAATTATAAGCCACGTCACCATCACCTTTCGGTTGGCGATGCGTTTCTATTAGTTGCTTTATCTGTGCCGCGACAGCATTTCGCTCGGCTTCCTCTTTCCGTTGCTGATTTAGCTGGCGATCTCGCTCGGCCTTTTCAGCCTGGGCTTTCTGCGCTTGCAGCTTATGCTCATCCACGGCGCCAGGCTTGTTTTTGTCCTTTTGCGTATTCTGTTTGTACTTATCGTTTTTTGCTTTTTTGACCCGGTTTTCATCCACCAGGCCCAAGTTGAGAAGTTGATCCTGCAACGATTTAGCCATCTATTGTGTCTCCCGGCGCTTGACTTTGCATTTTTGGGTGGCGCGGTTCAGGCATTCGTCATCCCCGCGCCCCTTGCTATTGCAGCAGATTCAACCCCAATCAGGCAACTTTCTGGCTCAGTAGGTAGTCGTCATAGCTGCCCATGAAGTTGACGACGCCCTTCGGTGTCAGCTCGATGATGCGCGTTGCCAGGGACGAGACGAATTCGCGGTCGTGACTGACGAAAACCAGGGTGCCGGGATAGTTTTCCAGCGCCAGATTGAGCGACTCGATGGACTCCATGTCCAGGTGATTGGTGGGTTCGTCCATGATCATGACATTGGGGCGCTGCAACATCAGCTTGCCGAACAGCATGCGCCCCTGCTCGCCACCGGAGATAACCTTGACTGATTTCTTGATCTCGTCCCCGGAAAACAGTAGCCGCCCCAGGGTGCCGCGTATCACTTGCTCATCGGTGCCCGGTGGTGCCCATTGACGCATCCAGTCGAACAGTGGCATGTCCTCAGCGAAGTCGGCGGCATGGTCCTGGGCAAAGTAACCGATGCGGGCATTTTCCGACCATTTGATGGTGCCGCTGTCCGGCGTGACGTCGGCAACGAGGCTGCGCAGCAGTGTGGTCTTGCCGATACCGTTGGGGCCGATCACGGCGATGCGCTCGCCGACTTCGATCGTCAGGTTGAGGTCGCGGAACAGCGTGACCCCACTATAGCTTTTGCTCAGACCGTCCACTTCCAGGGCCAGGCGATAAAGCTTTTTCTCCTGCTCGAAACGGATAAAAGGATTGACCCGGCTCGACGGCTTGACATCGTCAAGCTTTATCTTGTCGATCTGCTTGGCGCGCGAGGTTGCCTGTTTGGCCTTGGATGCGTTGGCGGAG
This sequence comes from Gammaproteobacteria bacterium, assembly GCA_016191235.1. Taxonomy (GTDB): domain Bacteria; phylum Pseudomonadota; class Gammaproteobacteria; family Ga007554; genus LNEJ01. The sequence continues at coordinate 10,837 of JACPOZ010000020.1, read as the reverse complement.
AAGCGGCTGACGAAGGTCTGTAGCTCGGCGATCTGGGCCTTTTTCTTGGCATTGTCGGACAACAACCGTTCGCGGACCTGGGTGGCGGCGGTCATGTACTCATCGTAATTGCCGGGATAGACGCGCAGCTCACCGTAGTCCAGGTCGGCCATATGGGTGCAGACGCTGTTCAGAAAGTGACGGTCGTGGGAGATGATGACCATCGTGCTGTTACGCGCGTTGAGTATGTCTTCCAGCCAGCGGATGGTGTTGATGTCGAGGTTGTTGGTGGGCTCATCCAGCAGCATGATGTCCGGATTGGCGAACAGGGCTTGAGCGAGCAGCACACGCAGCTTCCAGCCCGGCGCCACCGCACTCATCAAACCGTTATGCTGCTCCAGCGGGATGCCAAGCCCCAGCAACAATTCACCGGCGCGGGATTCGGCAGTGTAGCCGTCCAGTTCCGCGAATTCCACTTCCAGCTCGGCGACCTTCATGCCGTCTTCCTCGCTCATTTCTGCGAGGGAGTAGATGCGGTCGCGCTCCTGTTTCACCGGCCACAGCTCGGCGTGGCCCATGATTACAGTGTCCAGCACCGTGTAATCTTCGAAGGCGAACTGATCCTGACGCAGCTTGCCGAGGCGTTTGTGGGGCTCGATGCTGACCGTCCCCGACGATGGCGCCAGGTCACCACCGAGGATCTTCATTAATGTCGATTTGCCGCAACCGTTGGCGCCGATCAGGCCGTAGCGGTTGCCATCGCCGAATTTGACCGAGATGTTTTCGAACAGGGGCTTGGCCCCGAACTGCATGGTAATGTTGGCTGTAGAAAGCACGGTACTGTTCCAGAAAAATAGTTAAGGATGGTCCTGTTTTTTGCGATCAGCCACGGAGCGCGCAAAGGGCGCAGAGAGCATGAGGCCTCTGCTCCCCCTCACTCCGTAGGTGTTGGTGCCTAAGCGCCACTACGGCCTTTGGCAAAACCACCACCTGTGGCAGGGCGGCGCGGTGGCCGGTTGCCGCCGGTCTTGGGGGCTGAATGTGTGCCCCCGGCGCGCTTGTCCCTGCCTTGGCCCGGCGGGCGTGCTTGCTGGCCGCCGCCGCGACGGTTGCCGCCGTCACGGCCATTGGTGAGAGGCATGGCCTGGATCGACGGATCTGGCTCGAAGCCGGGGATCATTACCTTGGGAATGTCACGATTGATCAGGCGCTCGATGCCGGCCAATAGTTTGTTTTCGTCGACGCATACCAGCGATACGGCTTCGCCGCTGCACCCGGCGCGGCCTGTTCTGCCGATACGGTGGACGTAATCCTCGGCAACGTTGGGCAGCTCGAAGTTGACCACATGAGGCAGTTGATCGATATCCAGGCCGCGCGCGGCGATGTCGGTGGCTACCAGCACCCGCACCTTACCTTGTTTGAAGTCGGCCAAGGCCTTGGTGCGCTGGGGCTGGCTCTTATTGCCGTGGATGGCGGCGGCGGTGATGCCGTCTTTTTCCAGTTGCTCGGCGAGGCGGCTGGCGCCGTGCTTGGTGCGGCCGAACACCAGCACCTGTTGCCAGTCGCCAGACTTGATCAGTTGGGCGAGCAGCTCACGCTTGCGTATGCGGTCCACTGGATGCACCACCTGGGCGACTGTTTCCGAGGCGATGTTGCGACGTGCCACTTCGACCAGTACCGGCGAGTTCAATAACTGGTCGGCCAGCTTCTTGATGTCATCGGAATAGGTTGCCGAAAACAGCAGATTCTGGCGGCCTTTAGGCAGCAGCGCCAAAACCTTTTTGATGTCGTGGATAAAGCCCATATCGAGCATACGGTCCGCCTCATCCATCACCAGAATCTCAACCCGGCTCAGGTCGACGGTTTTCTGGGTGACGTGATCCAGCAACCGTCCTGGCGTTGCTATCAGGATATCAACACCCGCACGCAGCTGGGTGATCTGCGGGTTGACCTTGACCCCGCCGAACACGATGGCGGATTTCAGAGGCAGATGTTTGCCGTACGTGCTCACGCTCTCGCCGACCTGGGCGGCCAGCTCGCGGGTTGGCACTAATACCAGCGCGCGCACGGTGCCTCGCTTGGCAGCGGCGGTGTTGATGGTGAGCCGCTGCAACATCGGCAAGGTAAATGCTGCGGTCTTGCCGGTACCGGTCTGGGCGCCGGCCATGATGTCGCGCCCCTCAAGGATGACGGGAATCGCCTGGATCTGCACCGGGGTGGGTTCGGTGTAGCCTTGATCGGCAATGGCACGGAGTAATTCGGCCGACAGGCCGAGCGTTGAAAATGACATAGTGATAGTGTTCCTGAAGTGGCCTCCCAAAGAGCGTGCTCCCTGGTTCGGTCTAGGCGGGTTAATCTGTTGATTTGGCGGGGATAACCTGAGAGGGATATACCGCGGCAGTTCTTATCAGTGCGCCCGGTAAGGAGATCCTTTTCGGGTGCGGCTGGCGCGGACCGTACAGCGTCGAGATAAAAACTTGGTGGAATTATAGCATAACTCGACGGCGCACGTTTCTACATTGTGCCGTCGCAGGGGATGATTTATTCACGGATAGGCACTTATCTAGTAGTGGTTTAGACTTAGGCTCTGTTGACGTTTGGCCAACCGTTGCGTTGGTGGACGACCGAGGCTAGCCTGAGCCAATCGCCGACCAACGCTCCTCATAACTAACAATGATGATAATATTACTTTTGTTTCCACCGAGGCACGTCCGCTCTCCTGTCTGCTGCCTTTTTTCCGCACCGATAAGGCGCCTTGTTGTACGGCAGCAGCGCCCTGAAGTGGGTACGTGACTGCACAACCTTGCGCATAAGAAAGGAAAAAACTATGGCTGTGCATGAGTATGGGATCACCGATTTTCAATACATTGCTGCGGGTGCCGCGATTCTTGCCAGTGGTGGGGGCGGCAGCTATCGCGATGCCGTCAACGTGATAGAAGAACTGGCCAATAGCTGGAGTGGCACTGTGCAGGTGCAGGATTACGACGGCGCGACAAACTGCTGCGTGATGGCCATGATGGGTTCGCCCGATGCCGCCGACAGCCTGACGCTGGCAGATATCGAATATTCTATCACTAACACAATCAATCTCTTCGAGAACGCGACCAGCGCCACACTTGGGTGCGTCATTCCGGTCGAAATCGGGCCGATCAACTCGATTGTGCCGCTTATCGCGGCGTCCATGTCCAGCAATGCTATTCAATGGGTCGTCGATGGCGACGGCGCCGGGCGGGCTGTGCCGGAGTTGCCGCAGACTACGTATAGCGGCAGTACCATGCTCGCTGCGAGTCCGTGCGCACTGGCTAATAATGCCGAGACGACAACAGCTTTACAGTCCGCTACGCTGAATGCTGCGACTGCTGCCCAAATTGAAACGCTGGCTGGCGGCATCGTTTCCGCCTTCGGCAGCTTCTCGGGGATTGCGCTCTGGCCTTCCAACGCGAGCAATGGCTACGCTTTGACTGGCAACTACATTGCTGGAACGCTGGCGCAGGCATGGACTCTCGGGCAATTCTTGTTAACCGCCCCAAGCCCGTACTCGACCGCTGAGGTCGCGGCACAGATCACCGGCATCACCGGACGCACGGCTACACCCACACTCACCAATTTTTACATCACAGCCGTTACGCAGTCGACTACCAATGCGTCGCTCGATACGGGCATCATCCGTCTGGACAACACGCCTGATCAGGACATCAGTACTGAAACGCATTATATCTATAACCTGAACGAAAACCTGATCATGTATTCGAGTCTGAGCAACGTGCCCGATATTATTGCGCCGGATTCAATCTGCTACTACTCCGAAAGCACGGGCTTTGGTTTCTCCAATGCCACCGATGATCTGGCGGTGTATTTCGATTCGGGCACAGGCAAGAGCACAGGCAAGACCGTCAGCGTCATCAAAGTCGAGGCCGCACCGGAATTCTGCAAGGCTGCCGGTGTTGTAGCGTCGTTCGCCGGCCTGCTGCGCAACATCGGCTATGCCGGTGCGCTTCCTTATTCTGGTTGAGATGCAGATATGAGCGTACATGACCTCAATAAGGAACGCCTGGAACTTGCCCTGGAAGCAGCCGGTCTTGATCTTTGGGAAAACGATCTGGTTACCGGCGATGTCACCCGCAAGGCGACTAAAACTTTTGCGGAACTCGGTTATAGCGACGAGGAAGCGCTCTCCTACATCGACGACCTTTTCATGATCGTACATCCGGACGATATCCCGCTGGTCAAGGTTGCCATCGACGGCCATTTGACAGGCATTACGGCGCAATACCGTTGCGAGTTCAGATTGCGCGCCAAGCGCGGCGCATGGGTCTGGTACGCCAACTACGGCAAAATCATGGACCTCGATGGCGACAACCAGGGTCGGCGGTTTATCGGTGTGACGTTCAATATAAATGACAGAAAACGCAAGGAAGATGAGCTTGAGCTTATCAACCGCAAACTTGCCGAGCAAAATGCGCTGCTCGAGAACATGAATATTCTGTTGCGACACAACGAGGAGGTGTTGCGCGAAAACGAAGAATTGCTCAGAGAAACGCAGACCATTGCAGGCTTGGGCACTTATGTGCTGGATATCCCCAGTGGGCGCTGGAAAAGTTCGGACGTACTTGATAAGTTGTTTGGTATAAACGAAGCATACGAACGCTCTATAGAGAGTTGGGTCGCTCTAGTGCATCCCGATGACCGCGCGATGATGGTCAACTACTATAGAAACGACGTTATTGGCCAGGGCAAGGCCTTCGACAAGGAATACCGCATCATCCGTCACGATGATCAGTCCGAGCGCTGGCTGCATGGGTTAGGCAAGCTGGATTTCGATGATCAAGGGCGCCCCCTGAAAATGCTCGGTACGGTTCAAGACATCACCAAACGCAAGCAATATGAAGCCGACCTGCGCATTGCCGCGACTGCCTTTGAAGCTCAGGAAGGCATGATCATTACCGATGCCCGCAACGTTATCCGACGGGTTAACCAGGCATTTACTTCCATTACGGGCTACAACGCAGAAGATGTCATCGGCAAGAATACGCACATATTCAAATCTGATCACCAGGATGCAAATTTCTATGATGCAATGTGGAAGACCCTCAATAATACTGGCGCATGGGGGGGCGAAATATGGGGGCGGCGCAAGAACGGCGAAATCTATCCAGGGTATCTTACCATTACCGCAGTTAAAAACGCGGACGGCATTGTCTCCAGTTATGTTGCCACACTCGCTGACATTACCGCGAGCAAGCTGGCGGCTGAAGAGATCCAGCATCTGGCGTTCTACGACCACCTTACGAGCCTGCCAAATCGTCGTTTGCTGCTAGACCGGCTTCAGCACGCATTGGCTTCTAGCGGGCGTAGCGGTAAAGAAGGCGCGCTGCTGTTCATTGACCTGGATAATTTCAAGTCACTCAATGACACCCTTGGGCATGACAAGGGAGATTTATTGCTGCGGCAGGTTGCGCAACGCCTGGTGTCCTGTGTGCGCGAAGGCGACACTGTAGCTCGTCTGGGTGGTGACGAGTTTGTGGTAATGTTGGAGGATCTGAGTGAGCATCCCCTAGAGGCGGCAGAGCAGACAGAAGAGGTTGGCCAGGGAATTCTGGCCGCTCTCAACCGGCCTTACCAGCTTGCTATGCACGAATATCACAGCACCCCCAGCATCGGCATCACTATGTTCAAAGGGCACCGGCAGTCGGTAGATGAACTGATAAAACAAGCCGACATCGCCATGTACCAGGCGAAGAAGGCGGGACGCAACGCCCTGCAATTCTTCGACCCGCAAATGCAAGAAACCATCAACACCCGTGTTGAATTTGAAGGCAAATTACGCACAGCACATGAGAACCAGCAATTCAAATTGCATTACCAAATCCAGGTGGATAGTACAGGGCGTCCGTTGGGAGCAGAGGTATTAATCCGCTGGCTACACCCTGAACGTGGTTTAGTGTCTCCCGCACAATTCATTCCGCTGGCGGAAGAAACAGGTCTGATACTGCCTATAGGGCGATGGGTTATTGAGAGCGCCTGCGCCCAACTCAAAGTGTGGCAGCAAGGTAGGCTAACCAGCGACCTCGTTCTGTCAGTGAACGTCAGCGCCAAGCAATTCCACCAGATTGATTTCGTAACGCAGGTACAATCTCTCGTGCAGCACTATGCCATCAATCCGAAGCTGCTTAAGCTGGAACTCACTGAAAGCATGTTGCTGGAAAACATCGAGGACACCATTGCAACAATGAACGCATTGAAAGGAATCGGTGTCCAGTTTTCATTGGATGACTTCGGTACCGGCTATTCATCTATACAATACCTAAAGCGTTTGCCGATTGATCAGATCAAGATCGATCGGTCATTCGTGCGCGACCTCGCTGTCGACAGCAGCGATAAGGCAATTGTGAGCACCATTATTGCGATGGCACAAGGTTTGAATCTGGAGGTCATTGCTGAAGGGGTGGAGACCGAAGAGCAACGACAATTCCTCCTGAATAGTGGCTGCACTCAGTACCAAGGGTTTCTGTTTAGCAAGCCAGTTCCAATTGAGCAATTCGAAGCGTTACTGAAGCAGCGATATCTGTTTTGAAAGCCGGTGCCGATTAAACTAAAAACGGCAGTTGACCGCTTCCCTGCACGGCTAGTAATCTTGTGTTCCGCTGTTCGAAAACGTCGATCATCCGCTGTCAGGAAACGCGAATGGCGGCATTCGGGGCTAAAGCACATCTGATACAGTCTGTCAGATCAAGTGCTGACTACTACATCTTACCCAAGAGAGTCTTCACTGAACGCTTGCTGGATGTCCTCCACCTCGGCGCGACTTTGTATCAAGGCATCCACGCAGTGCTTGTCGAGCTTGAGGCCGCTCAAGCTTTGCAGCATGGTGTAAGCTTCGTTGTTACTCCATGCCTGCTTGTAAGGACGGCGGCTGGTGAGGGCGTCAAAGATGTCCGCCACTGCGACGATGCGCGCTTCCAGCGGTATCTCCTCGCCACTGCGTCCGTAAGGGTAGCCCGAGCCATCCAGCGCCTCGTGATGAAACTCGGCGATGTTGCGCAGCATGTCGATGTGTTGCATCCCGCTCAGCTTGAAGTTGCCCAGCATGCGATCAATCAGCTCCCGTCCGCGCAAGGTATGGGTCTGCATGAGCGTGCGTTCGTCCGTGGTCAAATCCCCGGGCTTAAGCAACACATCGTCCGGAATGCCGATCTTTCCTATGTCATGCAGTGGAGAAAAGACGAAGATCTTCTCCACAAATTCATCGGTCAAATTTTCTTTCTCTGCCAGTTTTGAGGCGATGAGCCGGGCATAGCGCGACATGCGGTCCAAATGTGAGCCCGTCTCACTGTCTCGCACATGAGCCATGTCGCGGGCCGTCTTTACCGTCGCCAGAAGAGTCTGGATGGAGGAGAGCTCGTGGATGATGGCGAGCGAGATCAAATGCCCGAAAGGGTCGATCTGGCGCAACACTTCCTCGGTGTAGGGGGCGCTTTCATAGGAGTTGAAAAACAGAAACCCGAAGAAGCCGCCATGGCTGTACATGGGCATGGTATAGCTGGCGCGATAACCCTGATGGGCGATGCGCTGGGTATGCTCGTGCTCGCCGTCGCTGAATATTGCGAGATCGTTCACTACTCGCGGCCGACCCATTGCAAGAATCTCCTGCAACGATTTGGATTCGGCCAGCGTGGTGTGATAGTGAGCCAGCGGCTGGTCGCCGCCACTACTGTGAATGAAGGTCTTCAGCAGGTCGGTTTTGGGATCATAGAGTGCCGCGGCGATACGGTCGACAAAGGGAAACCGATCTTTTAATGCAGCATGGATAAACGCCAGCTTGTCTGCCAGGCCGATGTTCTGGTCAATGGGAGTCAGCCTGTCTTCATGTTCGTATAGCACCCTTGTGTCCCTCTCATTTATCGCTCAGATGTGCATGCATGATTCAGGCCATTTTTTTCGGTGCGGTTGTCGGCCGTAATTTGTTGATAAAAAACAGATCAATGCTTGAGTGCTGCGCCAGGGAATTGACGTTGTTACGGCGGAAGGCCGGAAGTCTCAGCGCCGGGATAATGGTTGCGTCTTGGGCAAGAAGAAGGTAAAGGCGGCACCATTTCCAGGGGTGCTGTCGACATGGATGGTGCTGCCATGAAGATCCAGAATCCGCTTTGCAATGGCCAGGCCCAGTCCGCCATGATTTGAATCCTGCTGACGGTTGCCGCGATAAAAACGTTCAAAGATATGGGGTAAATCTGCTGCGGGAATTCCGCAGCCGGTGTCTTTGACCTGAATTTGTACGCTATCATTTTCCGTCATCATTTTAAGATAGATATGGCCACCTGCCGGGGTGAAGCTCAGTGCGTTGCTAATCAAATTTTCCAGTGTTCTGGCTATCAGGCCAATATCGGCATAGACAAACGGCAGGTTTTTTTCAGCATCCAAATCAAGGCTTACATGCTGCTGATCGGCCTTGATCTGAAATTTCTGCACTATGTCCTGCGCTAATTCGGCAGGATGGAATGTCTCGCAGACGGGCCTGGCTTCCGGCGCCTCCAGCTTGGCCAATTCAAACAATTCCGCCACCAGATGGCTCAGCCGCTCGCTATTGCGTAGTGCGGCTGTCAAGTAACGGTCACGCTCAGCATCATCCAGCTCATTGCTTTTGAGTGTTAGTGTTTCAAGGTAGCCATGCAATATCGCCATCGGGGTTCGCAGATCATGGGACACATTGGCGATGAGTTCGCGGCGTGATTGGTCCATGTTCTTCACGGCCTCCAGTTGTTCGACCATGCGTTGCGCCATTTGATCAAAGGCTAGACCGAGCCGGCCAATCTCGTCGTTTTATCCCGCGTCGGGTATATGGGGTTCCAGCCGGGTGAATCCATTTTGGCGAAAACGGTCCATCACTGTGGCCAATCGGTTTAGCCTGCGTGTCAGCAGATGAAAAAGGATTAATCCGGCCAATAAGCCTGCCAGCAAGGCGCTGGCCAGCGCCCATCCGCTCAAGCGCCAGGCATAGCTGTCTTTAATGAAATCTTCCACGGTATCGTAACGCTCGCCGCGCAGCACCACATACAGGTAGCCTTGCGGATTTTCCAGCGAGGGCACTGCCGTTACAGAAAAAACCTTGCGGCGATCATGGCTGCGCGGGTCATCGCCCAGAATTGGATAAGGCGTTTGCCCGCCGAGAAAGGCGCGAATGGGTTCAAGCGACACTGTGTTTCGCTTAACTTTTCCGGGTTCGGCGGAGTATGAAAGTATGTTTCCTTTTAAGTCCAGCAGATAAATTTCAATGCTGGGATTGATGACCATGTATTCCATGAATGTTTTTTTCATGGCATTCTGGTTAATGCGCCCGGCTTCCACGAGTTTTCGATCGGACACCAGATTTTTCGCCAGATCGTGCCCGAGCTGTTGATCGACTTCTTGCAGGTAATAGTGTGCTGACGACAGGCTAAGGAAAACATATACAAGGCCAATCACCGCCAGCAGCAATACCAAAACCAGCGAAAGTTTGGCGTAAAGCGTGCGCACTATCATGCGCCTTGTTCGCTAAATTTATACCCCACACCCCAGACAGTCAGTATGTAGCGCGGTTTGGCAGGGTCACGTTCAATTTTAGCGCGCAGACGATTGATGTGTGAGTTGACCGTATGCTCGTAACCCTCATAGCAATAGCCCCACACCTGATCCAGGAGTTCGAACCTGCTATAAACCCGCCCTGGGTGGCTGGCAAAATGCGATAGCAGGTCGAATTCTTTTGCCGTTAGCTCGATTTGTTTGCCACGCACATGTACGTGGCGTTTGTCGAAATCAATCGCCAAGTCCCCAAGCTGGAGTGGCTGCCGGGATGTCTCTGCCTTGGGTGAACGTAAAGCTTCGAGATGGCGGAATTGCGCCTTAACCCGCGCCAATAGCTCAGGGATGCTAAAAGGCTTGGTGATATAGTCATTGGCTCCGATTTCCAGGCCAAGCACACGATCCAGCTCCGAGGCTTTGGATGTCAGCATGATGATCGGCACATACCGTGTGCCGGCTCGCAATTGCTTGCATACTTCAAGACCATCCATCACCGGCAGCATGAGATCGAGAAGCACCAGATCATACTGTCCCTGTTGGAAACGCTGGACGTCTTCAGCCCCATCCGCGGCGATATCCGCTTTACAGTGGATATCCTGAAGATGAAGTTGGATCAGCTTCGCGATTTCCGGGTTATCTTCAATGATTAAAATTTTATAAGGCATTAGAGGTAGTTGCGTAATTCCCCATCTGTCAGAAATTTCTTGCCGCGAAGGGGCAAAAAAAGAAGTGCGGGTGTTGCCATTGAAGGCATAATGCAAGTTGTCTAAATCAAGCATCACACCCGCCCATGAATGTTAATCTACGCCAACGTCTTTCGCACAACATTCGCTCTTTCAGCACGAGTTGATGCCCTTGGTCGAAGCCGACCTGGGTGAGCAACTTACTCCGAAGCTGCAGCAGTTGCTGCGCATCTGGGAGATGATCGAAATCGAGCGCTTCGTGCCGTCGTGGCGAGGGCTCATCGGACGTCCGCCGCGCGAACGCGCCGCACTGGCACGCGCGCTGGTGGCGAAGACGGTCCTGGGGTTGCCGACGACGGCAGCCTTGGTGGACCGCTTGGCGGTGGATACAACGCTGCGACAGTTGTGCTGATTCGATCTGCGCAAGAAAAAGATGCCCGGTGAGCACCTGTTCTCACGGGCCTTCAAGGAGTTTTCTGCGGCGCCAGCCATGGAAGCGACGCGTAAGCGAGCGATGGCTGGCAACCCCCGGATAGCCTCTGTCTCTTGATCACAATTTGGATGAGTAATATGCTGCAAGCCTTTAAAAGTCAAAGAGGAAGCGATGGAGATGTTTC
>JACPOZ010000015.1 GCA_016191235.1 Gammaproteobacteria bacterium | reverse complement strand
CCGACGGCGAGGGAAGACTGGAGAGTGACGTCACCGGAGAAGATACTGGTGTTGTCGTTAATCAAACCGCCAGCTTGGATATTGATGGAACTGAATACGCCGGTGAAGCCGGTAAGCGTGACACCATTGGTGTCGGTGTAAGCCAGGTCGGAGGTACCAGGCGATGTGACGTCAGTCGTGGTGGCGGTCAAGCTGGTGACGGCATTAGTGGATTGATTGAGCGAGGCATCGCCTGAGCCAAGGTTGACGGTGAGGAGGTTGCCGGAGATGAATCCGTTGCCGACGCCCGTGGCTTGAGCGATATTTCCGGCTCCGCTCACGCTCAGAGTGACGTTATTACCGCCAGTAGCAGAGATGTTGCCGGCGAGTGAGATATCGCCGCCGCCTGTGGCTTGCAGTGTTGTGGTGCCGCCTGAAGAGCTGACGGAACCTTGGTTAGTGACTGTGATGACGTTGCCGGAGGCGCCTGTGCCGGTGATGGTGGCAGCGCCAGTGGCGGAGACGGCGTCAGCGATGGAGACTGTGCCGCCGGTGACCTGGACGGTGCTGCCGGACACCGGAGCGGTGTTAGCGATGGAGACAGCGCCGCCGTTGGCGTTGATGGTGGTAGTGCCTGTGCCGACGATGTCGTTGTCGACAGTGATGGCAGAGCCGTTGGCGGTGATCAAGGTGTTGCCCGTGGCGGTGATGACGTTGTTGATGTCGACGCCAGTGCCGACTGCGAGGGAAGACTGGAGAGTGACGTCACCGGAGAAGATGTTGGTGTTGTCGGTGATCAGACCGCCGGCTTGGACATTGATGGAGTTGAATACGCCGGTGAACCCGGTCAGCGTGACGCCGTTGGTGTCGGTGTATGCCAGATCCGAGGTGCCGGGCGGCGTAACGTCAGTTGTCGTGGCGGTCAAGCTGGTGACAGCATTAGTGGATTGGTTGAGCGAGGCATCGCCTGAGCCGAGCGTAACGGTGAGGAGGTTGCCCGAAATGAAGCCATTTCCGACGCCCGTAGCTTGAACGATATTGCCGGCTCCGCTCACGCTGAGGGTGACATCGTTGCCGCCGGTAGCTGAGATGTTGCCAGCAAGTGAGATATCGCCGCCGCCTGTGGCTTGCAGTGTTGTGGTGCCGCCGGCCGAGCTAACCGAGCCCTGGTTGGTGACCGTGATGACGTTGCCGGAGGCGCCTGTGCCGGTGATGGTGGCGGCGCCGGTAGCGGAGACGGAGTCAGCGATGGAGACTGTGCCGCCAGTGACCTGGACGGTGCTGCCGGACACCGGAGCGGTGTTGGCGATAGATACGGCACCGCCGTTGGCGTTGATCGTGGTAGTGCCTGTGCCGACGATGTCGTTGTCGATGGTGATGTCAGAGCCGTTGGCGGTGATCAATGTGTTGCCCGTGGCGGTGATGACGTTGTTGATGTCGACGCCAGTGCCGACGGCGAGGGAAGACTGGAGAGTGACGTCACCGGAGAAGATACTGGTGTTGTCGTTTATCAAACCGCCGGCTTGGATATTGATGGTGTTGAACACGCCGGTAAAGCCGGTGAGCGTGACGCCGTTGGTGTCGGTGTAAGCCAGGTCGGAGGTACCAGGCGATGTGACATCGGTGGTGGTAGCGGTCAGGCTGGTGACAGCATTAGTGGATTGGTTGAGCGAGGCATCGCCTGAGCCAAGGTTGACAGTGAGGAGGTTGCCGGAGATGAAGCCGTTGCCGACTCCCGTGGCTTGAACGATGTTGCCGGCGCCGCTCACGCTCAGGGTGACATCGTTGCCGCCGGTAGCGGAGATGTTGCCTGCGAGTGAGATGTCACCGCCGCCTGTGGATTGAAGTGTTGTGGTGCCGCCGGACGAGCTGACGGAACCCTGGTTGGTGACGGTGATGACATTACCGGAGGCGCCCGTGCCGGTGATGGTGGCGGCGCCGGTAGCGGAGACGGAGTCAGCGATGGAGACTGTGCCGCCAGTGACCTGAACGGTGCTGCCGGATACCGGAGCCGTGTTGGCGATTGAGACATCCCCACCATTGGCATTGATGGTGGTTGTGCCGGAGCCGACGATGTCATTGTCGACAGCGATGTTGGAGCCGTTGGCAGTGATCAGGGTGTTGCCTGTGGCGTTGATGACGTTGTTGATGTCGACGCCTGTTCCGACGGCCAGGGAAGACTGCAGAGTGACGTCACCAGAAGAGATGTTGGTGTTGTCGGTGATCAGTCCGCCAGCTTGTATATTGATGGAATTGAAGACACCGGTGAACCCGGTCAGCGTGACGCCGTTGGTGTCGGTGTATGCCAGATCCGAGGTGCCGGGCGGCGTAACGTCAGTTGTCGTGGCGGTCAAGCTGGTGACAGCATTAGTGGATTG
>JACPOZ010000017.1 GCA_016191235.1 Gammaproteobacteria bacterium | reverse complement strand
TATGGCTCACTCAGAGGCCGGATAGATACACGCAATCTTTACACTGTGAGCAAAAATTCAATCTTTTCCTTGCAAAACGGGGGGAGTCCATAGATACATTTGGACGCCGGTTTAATCAAGTTTTCAATCAAGCTGCGGCCGTCTTTGGGGTACATTATTCAGCAGTGAGCCGGACGGTGAATATGGCTGAAGACATGAATGAGTGATGTTGCAATGCACGAGTTGGCCCTTCTGTGCACTGCTGTGTGTATGGCTTAATGATACGAGGTGGTGTGATGGAAAAAGCTATGGTGGTATCTGATCCCAATGTGATGATGGGCAAGCCTGTGATTGCAGGAACGCGCATCACGGTGGAATCTATTTTGGAACGGCTGGCAGAGGGTGAGAGTGTAGAGCAGATTCTGGAAGCACATCCGCACCTGACGCACGAAGCGGTGCGGGCAGCGTTGGGCTTCGCGGCGATGGTTCTGCACGCGGATGTCATATACCCAGTTCCTGAGAAGGCGGCATGATCCTTATTGCAGATGAGAATATTGACTGGCCAATCGTTGAGGGACTTAGACATCATGGTTATACCGTTACATATGTGGCAGAACTTGCGCCAGGCATCACAGACGATGAGGTTCTGAAACTTTGTTCTTCGTCGAATACTCTTTTGATCACGGCTGATAAAGATTTTGGCGAATTGGTTTATCGTAACGGGTGGCTGCATGGGGGGGTTCTGTTGTTGCGCTTCGCTGGCTTATCGGCACAGGCCAAGAAAGAGCGGGTAGTATGGACCGTGAAGGAACATGGTACGGAAATGACAGGGTGTTTCTCCGTTCTCACTCCATCGACACTCAGGATACGTTCCCGTGCTGTATTCGACAAATACAAATAGCGTGTGTGAGTTGGGTGGGGCAGGGCTGTTGATGATACGGGGAATAAGTGATGTTGCATGCAAGACCTCACCAACGCGTGCGAGCGTCCGCTTAGCCCTGCGTCGGGCGTCACATAATACTGCTTTACACATTATTAGGCTCGCTTTATGAACGATCTTTGGAGTGAATGTATTCGAGGCCTTGAGCCTTATACTCCGGGGGAACAGCCCGCCATTCCCCATCTGATCAAACTGAATACAAACGAGAACCCGTATCCGCCGTCGCCTGTGGCCCTTGCTGCAATCCGGCAGGCAGCAAATGAAGACTTGCGGCTCTATCCAGACCCCGAAGGCCGGGAACTGAAACAGGTGATCGCAGACATGCACGGGCTGTCTCCTGAGCATGTCTTCGTCGGAAACGGTTCTGATGAGATCTTGGCGCATACGTTTCTCGCATTACTGAAGCACAGGCGGCCGGTACTTTTTCCCGACATCAGCTACAGCTTTTACCCTGTGTATTGTGGTCTTTACGGTATTGAATGTTCAGCCGTGCCGCTTGATGCTGACCTGCAAGTTCACATCGAAGACTATCTGCGACCCAACGGCGGCGTGGTCTTGCCGAACCCGAATGCGCCAACCGGCTCCGTTGTTGGACGGGGCGAGATGAAGCGTTTGCTGGAGGGGACCGATGGCTCAGTGGTTGTTGTCGACGAGGCGTATGTCGATTTCGGCGGCGAGACGGTGATCCCGCTGGTGGCCGATTTCCCAAACCTGCTTGTTATCCAGACGCTTTCCAAGTCGCGCTCGCTCGCCGGACTGCGCATAGGCTTCGCGGTCGGACACCCCTCGTTGATTGATGCGCTGAATCTAGTGAAAAGCTGCTTCAACTCCTATCCATTGGACCGTCTTGCACTCAAAGGGGCGGTTGCTGCGCTACGTGACCAGGATTATTTCGATCGCACTCGCAAGCAGGTGATGGCGAGTCGCGAGTGGCTTGCCCACGAGCTTTGCTCTCTGGGCTTCTATGTCTTGCCATCGCAAGCCAACTTTCTCTTTGCCAGGCATGAGTTGCGCGATGCGGCTACGTTGCAGGAACTGCTCCGTGAGCGCAATATACTCGTGCGACATTTCGCCAAGCCACGAATCAATCAATTCTTACGGATATCCGTGGGGACGGACGCGCAATGCCAGTCCTTGGTCGACGCGCTTCGAGAGATTCTTGCGACTACTTATTTTGCGGATGCTGTTCCCAATAATGCTGAGTCATAAGCCGATCAGGTGTAGGTTGGATCAAGCGAAGCGGACCCAACATTACTCCAAGCTATAATCCTAAAAACGGCAGTTGACCGCTTCTCTGGACGGCTAGCAATATGTTTTGTGAGACTTTATCGCGCCCTGCGGGCTCACATGTTTGGTGAAGCCCGCTACGGGGCGGATTGCACGATTTTCAGTGCGCATGGCAGCGTTGCAACTCCTTGGAATGGAACAACCATTCCGCGTCGTCGCGCCTTGCCCTGCACCCCGAAAACCGCACACTCCACCCCGCCCAACTGCCGTTTTTAGGATAATTCGTTGGGTCCGGAGCTTTCACTCCTGGATTACATGTGACCGTAATTTTCAACCACCGTTTTTAGGGTCATATCAGCGGTGTTCCCCTTTTGCCACCTGCTGTAATACCCAATCCAGTGCGCCGTGGGGTAACAGCCGCTTGAGGGTGGCAAAGAAATGCGCAGGAGCGGTGACGGGGTAGCGTATCTTTGGGCGCGGGCTTTCGAGGGCGTGGATCACTTTTTTCAACACCGCTTCGGGCGGTAGGGTGAAGGGCGCGGCGGGGCCTTGCTTGGTCAGGCGCCGTTCCAGACCACGATAGCGTTCGCGGTGGGCGCTGTGCTCGGGGTCGATATTTTGCCGGTAGGCCGCATGGGCGTTGGCGCGGAAGCGGCTCTTGATCGGGCCGGGTTCGATGATGGAAACATGGATACCGCTGCCTGCCAGTTCCAGGCGCAAGGTGTCGGTGAGGCCTTCCAGGGCGAATTTGCTGGCGTTGTAGGCGCCGCGATAAGGCAATGCGACGAATCCCAGCAGCGAGCTGTTCTGGATGATGCGCCCTGCGCCTTGAGCGCGCATCACTGGGATGACACGATTGGTCAGTTCCAGCATGCCGAACAGATTGGTCTCGAATTGCGCCCGCAGCACCTCTCGCCGCAGATCCTCCACCGCACCCGGTTGGCCATATCCCGCATTATTGAACAGCCCATAGAGCCTGCCCCCAGTGCGGGCCAGGGTCTCGTCCACGGCAGAGCGGATGGAGTCCGTGCTGTTCAGGTCGAGGGGCAGGCTTTCCAGCCCTTTGGCCTGCAAGGCTTCCACATCCTCCGCCTTGCGCGCCGTGGCGAATACCCGGTAACCGCGCGCCTTCAGTCCTTCGGCCACGCATCGGCCGATGCCGCTGGAGCAGCCGGTGATTAATATGGGTTTTACTTTCATGTGGATGATGCCTGGCGGTTTTTGTATGGCTATATTCTACGCCAGCAACACTGCCATAATCCCGTATAAAAATCCTGTCAAACGTCGCCGCCCATAGTTCCTTATTTTGGACTTCGGTTTTACATTGCTGGAAAGCAAAAAGGTATCCGTTTTTATCGAGCGAGGCGTCCGCGACCAAAAGGCCCTGGATTTCGCAAACAACGCTCAGCCAAGCTACTTGCGGAAAAAGTCCTTCACGCTTTTTGCTCGATCCCGCTTATGATGTACAAATCGTTTTAAAGCACGGGCCAATCTTGCATCCTTCGGGCGTACAACTCCCCAGACATTTGTAGCAGACCCAGATTCGCGGCAATGCTGGTATCAGAAGCTCCGCGACCAGTTGTTGGGGCGCGCCGGCATAGTGTCCGCTTTGCCCAACAAGCGTACTTTCAGCAGTAAATCCAGGTATTTTCATATTGTTCATTTCATACCTCCTGTTTCAGATTAATTGACCGTAGTATGGTGACATCTTCACGGCCAGGAACAAAAACTCCTCGGTCACATCAATACGCACCCAGCCCAGCGTTCTAAATAGTCCCGGAAAAAAGGCGGAAAAAAGGGGTCGGACCCGAATGGCACTTACTTAAGCGCAACCATCTGATTTAAAGTACAAAAGAGCTGGCCCAAGTGATAAGGTTGATGTCGCCAAACAACTACCTATATCCCAAGGAGCCAGCCCTTATGCATCGTAACCATAGCGCCCGCAAACATCAACAACAACGGATTCGGCATCGTGCTGCCAACGGCGATTCCTACGCGTTCTTCGACCTTCTCACCAGCGACGAATTGATGGGGCAGGTGGAATCGCAGCTGCCCGATCATCGAGAAAGGTTGTTCCCGCCCACGGAAACGCTGTCGATGTTTCTGGCGCAGGCCCTGGGCGCAGATCGGTCGTGTCAGAAGGCGGTGAATGATGCCGCGATCAAGCGCTTGGCGGGTGGTTTGTCTGGCTGTAGTACGTATACGGGCGCTTACTGCCGAGCCAGGCAGAGGTTACCGGTGGAGATGGCCACTGCATTGGTCCGCTATACGGGCCGATTGATGGCTGGGCAATCGCCGCAGGCATGGCATTGGCGGGGCCGGCCGGTGCGATTGGTGGATGGCACGACCGTGCCCATGCCGGACACGCCTGCCAATCAGGCGTCCTATCCGCAACCGCACAGCCAAATGCAGGGCTTGGGTTTTCCACTGTGCCGCCTGGTGGGCATCGTGTGCCTGGGGAGCGGCGCGGTACTCAATGCGGCGATCGGCCGCTACCAGGGCAAGGGCGGCGATGAGCAGACGTTGCTCCGGTCGATACTCGACACACTCGACGCCCGTGACATCCTGTTGGGCGATGCCTATTTTGCGACCTATTTTCTGCTGTGTGATTTGCAGGCACGCGGCGTGGACGCGGTTTTCGAGCAACTGGGGGCACGCAAGCGCAGCACCGACTTTCGTCTGGGCCAACGGCTCGGGCCACGTGATCATCTGATCACGATCACCAAGCCGTCGATTAAACCCGACTGGATGGCTCAAGCGGACTACGACAACACGCCGAACACGTTGCAGGTGCGCGAGCTGCATGCCGGCGGAAAAATCCTGGTGACGACCCTATTGAACCCAAAGCGGACGCCCAAAACGGACGTGAAGACGCTTTATCGAAACCGGTGGCACGTCGAGCTGGACCTACGCAACATCAAGACCACGTTGGGCCTGGAAATACTCAGCTGCAAAACACCGCAGATGGCCGAGAAAGAAATCTGGGTGTACCTGCTTGCCTATAACCTGATCCGGCTGATGATGGCCCAATCTGCATTGTTGGCTGACAGGCTACCTCGTGAGCTCAGCTTCAAACATACCCTTCAGCTTTGGCTGGCGTGGCATCAACGTGGAATGGCGGCCGACAACGATGATACTCTTATGGCCCTGTTTGTCCTGATCGCCCAACACAGCGTCGGGAACCGCCCTGGACGCATCGAGCCAAGAGCCATCAAACGACGCCCTAAACAGTACCCTTTGCTAACTAAACCACGACCCATTGCCAGGGAGAATGTTCGCAAACATGGGCATCCCAAGAAGCTTAAGTAAGTGCCATTCGGGTCGGACCCCTTAACTTCTGATGTTAAATCTCCTCTCGTTTTATGATATTAACGGTGATAATGGGGCGACCCACCTCAACTTATTGCGCCTCGCGCTAGACTGCACTTCGCAAACGCTCTGTTGCAAATCTGTATCTTCATAACAATACAAGACTTTGCATCCTCCATCACGGGTACATGTGGTAACCCAAGTTTCGTTTTGGCGCATCTGCGGAAAAATCCGATTGCCGCTTTCGAACGACGTGTTCGAACTGGTGCCTGAATATTTTGCGCTGCTCGTTTGTAAGCTGTTTTGTGCGGTAAATCCGGGAATGTTCATGTTCAATCTCCTTGTTAATTGCTGGGCCTATCGATCATAGTATGGCGACATTTTGGTAACCAAGAATGGAAACTCCTCGGTCACATCCACACGGACGTAATATTTCTCGGTGACATCGGTCTGTCGGTGGTTGTACGAGAAAATCACATCCATTATCTTGCGCGTTCCACTCAGGCGAGATGGGCGCACATCCACGCCAGTGAGCGCGCAATCCCTTCCGAAACATTCGGCCGCTGTGGCATAGATGGCGGGATAACGCATGACCAGATAGTTGAGTGCACGGTGTCCATCCGTTGCCCCGGCGTTGTCCGCCATCTGCATGACTCGGTCGAACAATTCGCTGGCCATGGGTTTAAACTTCTCGGCGGTGATTTTGTCCGGCTTGGGAATCGTCTTGATCAGCGTGTTTCGGTCGAAGGAATAGATCTGGTCGAATACAGCCATTGGTACCATCAGTCCGTTACATGCATCGGGCGCGGCAATGGGGCCGCGTAGACCGATGACAATATCCAGGTCCATTGGGCTGGGGGCAGGGCGGATAGCCTCTATCAGCAGGTCGAGGTCCCCTGGGTCGCGGGGCTGCAGGATATAGGTTTCCATGCCTTGAATAATGAATACCCAGCACAGTTGCCGTGCGAGGTAGCGGTTTTCCCGTTGCGATAGCACGGAGAAGAACGCCTCTCGATCTGTTTTTCCGGCTGTTTCGGAGCGGCCAGTCGCTTGCATGAACTCTTTCTCGACGCTTAGGCGTGGAAAGCGCGGCTCGATTCGCCCCACAGCATAGATGTATGAAGGGGGCGTGTTGGTCACTCCGCCCCCACAGGTTGCGCATGTCCCGTCGTTGCTTCCGGGTGGCACCATCATTACGGATTTATCATCAGGAAATGCAGTAGCCTTTAGTTGTATCTCTTCATTTTGTTCCATAGCACCTTCCCCTGAAAATAGAGTGGATCGTTGTGGTTTGAATTCTGTTTACTTCGAATGATATCCTGTAAAAGTCATCCAGCGGTTGAGGATGGCGGCACGCCGTTGGCAGCCGTCACAGGGTTTGATGCCAATAGTGTATGCCATGTGCTTGATGACATCTCCCAAGCCGATATCTTCCTCTATTAGTAGGAAGCCAGGAAGACGTACCCGGTGGGGCTGGTGTCCTCTCTTTTTACTTTTATCACTCATTGGTTCCTCCTTGTTTTACGTTATTGTTGCGCATGATTTCTCGCCACCGTTTGATATGCTGCCCAAGCATCCATCAGAGGCGGTACAACGCTATTTCGTCGTGGAGAATTGCCGTGGGCGATGGCCATTTTTATCTCCCCTGCGGTTGCACTAGGAAACAGCGACCATAACAACGCAATCGTACCCGTTACGAAGGGTGTCGCAACACTTGTTCCCCCTTGCGTGAGCGTTTTACCATCGGTGCTGAGGCTGGTGATTCCTTCGCCGGGCGCACTCAACCCCTGTTTTCCGATAGAGCTTCCCAGATTTGAATCGTTTATCGGTTTTCCCATAAGGTCGCAGGCCGCTACCGGGATAACCCATGGATGCCGGGTGATGGCAGTGCTGCCGAGGGTGCCCTGATTACCAGCCGCAGCGACAACGATGACGCCGCGCATTGCGGCATACCCCAGGGCGTTTTCTAGTGTGCGCTCACCATTTGGCGAGGGCTGTGCAAGGGAGGCGCTCAGGTTAATCAGTCGCGCGCCAGCATCAATACACTCTATGATCGCTGTGGCGAGTTCTTGGGGAGTTGTGCTCGGCATCCCTCCATTCACCGCGCCCGACTCTGCGAAGATAGGGCGCACTAGCAGGGTGCAGTTGGGGCAGATGGAAGGCGCTGCGGTATTTCTCTTTGCGAACAAGATGCCAGCCACAAAGGTGCCATGAAAGCAGGCGATGCTGTTGGCTTGAGTGCAAGTGCCGCGAAACGCGCTTGCTGCACGGATATTTTCATTGGCAAGATCAGGATGATGCGTGGCGACGGGGCCGTCTATCAGGCCGATGATGATTTCAGGCCTGCCACTGCTGAGGGCCTTCAGCTCTTTCAGCTTTACCAATTCCAGAGGATCCATGGCGTTTCCTTGTCAACCAGCTCAATGCGAATCCAAGTTATTGAGGTACAACTCAATTTAGTGGGCACGGTTTGACGTTAGCACAAGTGCTGATCACAATTTTTGATCTGGATCAATAAAACCGTATTTTTAAAGAGAGATCCCCGTGGGTTGACCACATCTCACGCCAGCAACACCGCCACAATCCCCGTAATAAAAATCCCGTCAAACGTTCCCGCGCCGCCGATGGAAGCAATGGGTGTTCCCATTTTGCGGATGTCTTTCAGGCGCAGCAGGTCGGCGCCGATCAATACGCCGAGGGTGCCGCAGATGTAGGCGAGCGCCGCGCTGTGTTGCGGGGCGATGAGGATGGCGGTGAGCGCGGCGGTAACGGGGCCGACGAAGATCGGCATACCTATCCCCAGGCCGGGGATGGGGCGGCTGGTCAGGTGGCTGACGGTGGCGACGATGGTGATGGCAAGCGCTGCCTGTGTCAGGTCGATGGGATTGTGACGCATCAGGTAATAGGAAAAGAGCAGGGGGATCAGGCAGCCGCCGACATTGACGGCGATCACCGTTTTGCCGGTGAATGCACGCATCTGCGGACGCAGCAGGCGGCGCAGCGAGTCAGGGATGGCCATGTCTGGCGGCGGGTGTTCGGCCTTGATCTGAAACAGTGGCAGGTTGATGGCGCTGCCGAATAGCGAGGCGAACAGCAGTGTGAAGGCCGAAGAGGGTGACAGGCCCAGCTTTTCGACTGCGACCGTTAGCAGTCCGATCTGCACGAAGGCAAGCAGCGTGCTTATCAGCAGGACGAGCAGGATCAGATATAAGGGCGAGAAGGGCACAGTGGTTATTGTCCCGGCTGGAGCGCGTCTGCCAGAAGCCCTGTGAGGCAGATGGCATTGGTGGGGTGGATGATGCTGTCGGTGCTCCAGATATTTTTCACCCCGGCCCGGATCAGTGTCTCCTCCGTGTCCTCGGCGAAGATGGCGTGAGTGATCAGGCAGTGTACGGCAGCCGCGCCGGATGCCTTTATTTTCCGCGTTGCGACGGCGAGGGTGTGACCGGTGCTGGCGATGTCGTCTACCAGTACGACTGTTCTTCCCTGGTAGTCCAAGGCGGGTAGCGTAATGTTGACGGTGTGGTCATCAATGCGTTCTTTGCGTGCCACTGCATAGTCCGTGTGGCAATATTCGGCGATGCGGCGTACCCACTGCTCCGATTCGCTGTCGGGGCCGAGCAGCAAGGGTTTGTCAAGGCGCGAGCGCAGAAAGTCGGCCATCAACGGCGCTGAATTTAGGGCGGTGGCGCGGGCGGCGGGCACTGCTTCTTCCAGGCGGCTAATGCGGTGCAGATGCGGGTCCACCGTGATCACGGCATCGAACAGCCCCGCCAGGAAGTTGCCGATGATGTGTTGGCTTACCGCCTCGCCTGGTTCGAATGCGCAGTCTTGGCGCATGTAGCAGAGGTAAGGCGCGACCAGTGTGAGATGGCGTACGCCCTGTTTGCGTGCCTGTGTGGCGCACAGCATCAATTCAATCAGCTTGTCATTGGGCTGATTCAGGCTGCGGCAGACAATAACCTGGGAAGGGAGTTCGACGGGCAGGCGCACCCTGCTTTCGCCGTCCGGAAAGCGGTGGATATCGGCAATTCGGCAGGGTGTATCCAAAGCTGCCGCCAGTTTTTCCGACGGCTGCGCATAGTCAGGGAAGCCCAGCACCAACACTAGAGTTCCCCATAAAATTGCGGCACACCTTCCGCCGTGCCAACGGTATACCCGCTGCCGCGCTCTTGGGTGAGCGCGCGTGCAAAATTGAAATCGGCGTTGAATTCGGCATGTACCCGGTACAAAGCCTCGCCCTTTTCCACCGGGTCGCCGAGTTTTTTGAGGAGGTCCACGCCCGCGCCCTTATCCATCGGCGCCCCTGCCATGCGCGCCAGGCGGGCCAGCAGGAAATTGTCTATGCCCGTGATCACGCCGTCTTGTTTGGTGGTCACTTCGTAGGTGAGATGGCCGGGAGCTGGTTGTGTTGTTTTCCGCCCCTGCGCCTCGATGATGGCGTTCATCTTGGCCAATGCCCGGCCTGAATCGAGGATGTCGCGTGCGATGGCATAGCCGAAGCCACCGCGCACATCGGGGTCAAACTCCAGCACCCGGCCGGCCAGGCGCAGGGCTTTCTGGCGCAGATCGGTCGGCGCTCGCGGATCGTTTTCCAGCACCTGCATCACGTCGCGTGCCTCCAGTATCGGGCCAATACCGCGCCCTACCGGCTGGCGGCCATCGGTGATGATGACCTCCAGGTGTAGTCCCAGGCGGTCGCCGACGAATTCAAACAGCTTGCGCAATTGCAGCGCCTCGTGCATGTGGCGCACCTTGGCGCTTGGTCCCACCGGGATGTCGATCAGCAGGTGAGTAGAGCCGGCGGCCATCTTTTTGGCGAGGATGGAGGCCACCAACTGGCCTTGCGAGTCGATCCCCAGCGGGCGTTCGACGGAGATCAGCACGTCGTCCACCGGCGCAAGCCGTGCGGTGCCACCCCACGCCAGGCAGCCGCGCTGGCTGCGTACGATAGAGTGCAGCGCCTCCGGCGGCAAATCGACCCTGGCCAGCACCTCCATGGTGTCGGCGGTGCCGGCGGGCGAGGTGATGGCGCGGCTCGATGTCTTGGGGATCAGCATGCCATGCGCCGCCACAATGGGCACCACCAGCATCGAGGTGCGGTTGCCGGGGATGCCGCCGATGCAGTGCTTGTCCGCGACCAGAGGTTCATGCCAGTTGAGGCGGTCGCCGGATTCGAGCATGGCATGAGTAAGGTGGAGTACCTCGTCCCGGTCCAGTCCGGTCTGGCCCGACGCCACCAAAAAAGCCGCCATCTCCATTCTCGAATAGCGGTTGCTGGCGATGTCCTGGGTGATG
This sequence comes from Gammaproteobacteria bacterium, assembly GCA_016191235.1. Lineage (GTDB taxonomy): Bacteria > Pseudomonadota > Gammaproteobacteria > Ga007554 > LNEJ01. Next base: position 65,781 of record JACPOZ010000017.1, on the reverse strand, counting down.
GCGTGAAAATCCTCCGGGGTGAGGCGCTCACCAGTGATTTTGCGCCGTACTGCATCCATGGAACGCGGCGGCTCGGCATGCGCCACCTTTACCAGGCCGCCCTGGGCAACACCCATCTGGGTGAATGCCTGCTCGGAAAGCCCCAGCTCATCAGGAGTGACGATGGATGCATCATCCACCACGTTGAGCACGGCAAGTACGGTGTTGCCATTGGCGCTGATCTCGATCTTCGATAGGGCCTGAAAACCCTCGGCGCGATAGATCACGCACTCGCGGTGCAGGTAGGCGACATTCTCCCGGTAGGTGTCAATCGCTACCCGGCGCAGTTTCAGCGTGTCGGGATGCTGTGTGGTGCGTTTAGCGGGCATGGCTCTATGTTACAGCCAGATAGCTTTCTGTGGCGATAGCAGGCAGATGCCTCTTCCTTTCTCCGTTCCTGCTGCTGCAACGCCCACATGCGCGCGTATACATTGCCCTGTTGCAACAGATCACTGTGCGTGCCGCGCTCCACAATGCGTCCATGCTCCATGACGATGATCTGATCGGCGTCCACGATGGTGGACAGGCGGTGGGCAATGACCAGTGTGGTGTGGTCGGCGGCGACCTCGGCGAGTGCGGCGAGGATCGCTTGCTCGGAGTGGGAGTCGAGCGCCGAGGTGGCCTCATCGAAGATCAGAATCTTGGGGTTTTTCAGTATGGTGCGCGCGATGGCGACGCGCTGTTTCTCGCCGCCGGAGAGCTTAAGACCACGTTCTCCGACCTGGGTGTCGTAGCCCAATGGCAGTGATTCGATGAAGTCGTGGATGTGCGCCATCTGCGCGGCGTGGATCACCTCTTCGCGCGGTGCGTCGGGGCGGGCATAGGCAATGTTGTAGTAGATGGTGTCATTGAACAGCACCGTGTCCTGCGGGACGATGCCGATGGCCGCACGCAGGCTTTGCTGGCTGATCTCGCGGATGTCCTGGCCGTTGATCAGGATGCGACCGCCGTCCACATCGTAAAAGCGGAATAGCAGGCGCGACAGCGTCGATTTGCCCGCGCCGCTGGTGCCCACCACCGCGACTTTATGCCCCGGCGGAATGTCAAAGTCGAGGTCGTGCAGGATCTGCCGCTCAGCTTGATAACCAAAATTGACATGCTCGAAGCGTACCGCGCCGTTGCCGACTACCAGGGCGGGCGCGGCGGGCTTGTCGCGGATGTCCAGAGGCTTGTCGAGCAGGCTGAACATCTTTTCCATGTCGGTGAGCGAGTGCTTGATTTCCCGATAGACGAACCCAAGGAAGTTGAGCGGGATGAACAACTGCAACAGATACGCGTTGACCAGCACCAGGTCGCCCATGGTCATGGTGCCATCCACCACGCCCTGGCCGGCGAGGATCATCAGCAATGTGACACCGGCAGCGATAATCGCACCCTGCCCGAAGTTAAGGAAGGACAGTGAGGTTTGGTTCTTGATCGCGGCGTGTTCCCACCCCTTCATGTGTTCGTCGTAGCGCCGCGCTTCGTAGGCTTCGTTGTTGAAGTATTTCACTGTCTCGTAATTGAGCAGGCTGTCGATGGCGCGGTTATTGGCCTTCGAATCCATCTCGTTCATCACGCGGCGCACGCCCATGCGCTGTTCGGTAACCACCAGGCTAAAGATGATGTAGATGATGATCGTGACAGTGGTGATGATGGCGAACCACGGGTTGTAATTGGCGAACAGAATCACCGCCACCATGGCGATCTCAAGGATGGTTGGCAGGATGTTGAACAGCATGAAAGACAGCAAAAAACTCATGCCGCGTGTGCCGCGCTCGATATCGCGCGACATGCCGCCGGTCTGGCGCTCCAGATGAAAACGCAGTGCCAACGAGTGCAGATGGCGAAATACTTTGAGCGCGATGTTGCGAATGGCGCGTTGCGCCACCTTGGCAAACACCACATCGCGCAGCTCACTGAATAACGTGCTCGCCAGGCGCAGCGCCCCATAGCCGATCAGCAGGGCGAGCGGCAGGATGACAATAGTGTGATGAGTCTTGTCCAGGGCGTCGACCACCCCTTTGAGCGCCAGGGGTATGGCAACGCCGGCCAGCTTCGCCAGCACCAGGAAAGCCATCGCCAGCACCACCCGCGCGCGGTACTCCCAAAGATAGGGCAGCAGGGTGCGGATGGTTTTCCAGTCGTTGCGGTTTTCAGGTAATGGGGCAGCGTGTTGCGTGTGCATGGAGTGGGGCGCTCAGAAAAGCTCTTGTTAAGGATAGAGTTTACAGGATTTATCTTGTTATCGCCCCGGCATGGTTATGCCATTAGACGTCTTGAAAAGTGTATAATCATGCCCATTTGATTGCATTCCCATCGTTTTGTTTGGTTCGTTGAGAGGATTTTAGCGTTATGCCCATTTACGAATACCAATGCGCTGCTTGTGGCCACTCTCTGGATGCCATGCAGAAAATGAGCGATTCCCCGCTGGTTGAATGTCCGGCGTGCGGCCAACCGCAATTGCAGAAGCTGATCTCCGCCGCCGGATTCCGCTTGAAGGGAAGCGGCTGGTATGAGACCGACTTCAAGGGTGGCTCAAAGAAGAAAGAGGCGGCATCCTCTACCTCCGATGCGCAGAGTGGCACGAGCGCCTCCCCACCCTCTACCGTTAAGTCCTGACTTAGGGTGACTAACTAATGCCGCGTCTGCGCCGTTATCTGATCGCCGGCCTGTTGGTCTGGCTGCCGCTGGGCGTTACCGTGCTGGTGATCAAGCTGCTGGTCGACTTCATGGACCAGACCTTGCTGGTGCTGCCTGCCGCCTATCACCCCGACAAGTTGTTTGGGTTCCATATCCCCGGCTTGGGGGTGCTGCTGTCTGTTGCGGTGGTGCTGGCCACGGGCATTGTGGTGGCCAATTTCTTTGGGCGGCAGATGGTGGCGGTGTGGGAGAAATTTTTATCGCGCATCCCGCTGGTGCGCCCCATCTATTCGGCGGTCAAGCAGCTCACCGAAACAGTGTTCACATCCGGAGGACAGTCGTTCCGCAAGGTGCTTCTCATTGAATACCCGCGCCGTGGTCTGTGGACGCTGGCATTCCAGACCGGCACCGCCATCGGCGAGGCCCAGGCCAAGACCGCCGATGAGGTGGTCAATGTCTATGTTCCCACCACCCCCAATCCGACGTCCGGCTTTTTTCTCATGGTCCCGCGCAAGGACGTGGTGGAGCTGGAGATGAGCGTGGACGACGGACTCAAAATGATCATCTCCATGGGCGCAGTTGTGCCGAAGTGGAATGGCAAGGGTGTGACTGAAGTGCGTGCCGACGTTGCCCCGCAGGGCGGCGAAACGTAGTATTTGCCATCGGTGGCGCTTTGAAAAACCCCTTCTCCCAAAGTAGCGTTTTATTAACTGGCGTTACCACTTCCCCTCTCCCGCTTGCGGGGAGAGCGCAGCGAGGGGGGCGAAGCCGCTGGGGAGAGGGTGAATGTATAACTCCAAAAACATTAGGAAAAGCATCATGCGCAGTCATTACTGTGGGCATTTGAACGAATCTTTGCTGGGCCAGGATGTCGAATTATGTGGCTGGGTACACCGCCGCCGTGATCATGGCGGGGTGATCTTTGTTGACCTGCGCGACCGCGAAGGACTGGTTCAAGTGGTGTTCGATCCCGAAAATCCCGAGACATTCATGACTGCCGAGCGCGTACGCAGCGAATACGTGCTACGCATCAAGGGCACGGTGCGTCATCGCCCCGCAGGTACGGAAAATCCCAATATGGCAACCGGCCAGGTTGAGATCGCATGTCAAGCGCTGGAGATTCTTAACCGCGCCGAGCCGCCACCGTTTTCAGTGGTTGATGCCATATCCGATGAAAGCGACGTCAACGAAGAAACCCGTCTGCGCTACCGTTATATCGACCTGCGCCGACCGCAGATGTTGCAGCGCCTGCGTATGCGCGCGCACGTGACGCGTACGCTGCGGGGGTTTCTCGATGCGCAGGGTTTTCTTGATGTCGAAACCCCGATCCTGACCAAATCCACACCGGAAGGTGCGCGTGATTACCTGGTGCCGAGCCGTACCCATCCCGGTGAATTCTTCGCGCTGCCGCAGTCACCGCAGCTTTTCAAGCAGTTGCTGATGATGGGCGGGCTGGACCGTTACTACCAGATTGTGCGCTGCTTCCGCGACGAAGACCTGCGCGCCGACCGTCAGCCGGAATTCACCCAGATCGACATCGAGACCTCGTTCATGGATGAAGATCAGATCATGAGCCTCAAGGAAGACATGCTGCGCGAGCTATTCTCTGAGGTGCTGGAAGTTGCTCTGCCCAAGCCATTTCCGCGCATGACCTATGCCGAGGCGATGATGCGTTTCGGTGTGGACAAGCCTGATCTGCGTATCCCGCTGGAGCTGGTGGATATTGGCGACCTGATGAAGAACGTTGACTTCAAGGTGTTCTCCGGTGCCGCCAATGACCCCAAGGGACGCGTGGCAGCGTTGCGTTTGCCCGGTGGCAGTTCATTGAGCCGCAAGGAAATCGACGACTACACACAGTTTGTGGCGATCTATGGCGCCAAGGGGTTGGCCTATATCAAGGTTAACGACCGCGCTGCGGGCCGCGAAGGCTTGCAGTCGCCGATTCTCAAATTTATTCCTGACGATGTGGTTGAGGCGATCCTGGCGCGTACCGGTGCGGAAAATAATGATCTGATCTTCTTTGGTGCCGACAAGGCAACAGTGGTCAATGAATCACTGGGTGCGTTGCGTATCAAGCTGGGTCATGACCGTGGCTTGGTGGAACGTGAGTGGCGGCCGCTGTGGGTGGTTGATTTTCCGATGTTCGAGTGGGATGAAAAAGGCAATCGCTGGTCAGCCTTGCATCACCCGTTCACAGCCCCTACAGTAAACGATATTGAACAGCTCGAAGCCAATCCCGGCGCAGCCCTGTCGCGTGCTTACGACATGGTTCTCAACGGCACCGAGGCGGGCGGTGGTTCGATCCGTATCCACCGGCCTGAAATGCAGGCGGCAGTGTTCCGTATTCTGGGCATCGGCGATGAAGAGGCGCGTGATAAATTTGGCTTCCTTCTCGATGCGCTCACCTACGGTTGCCCGCCGCACGGCGGCATTGCTTTTGGTCTGGACCGGCTGGTGATGCTGATGAGTGGCGCGCAATCGATTCGCGACGTGATGGCCTTCCCCAAGACCCAGACTGCCGCATGCCCGCTTACCTCCGCGCCTTCGCCGGTGGGTGATACGCATTTGCGGGAGTTGGGGATCAGGCTTCGTGCCACCACGACGGCGACTTAGAAATGTAGGGTGCGCCATGCGCACCGTTTTAGGATTATGGTGCGTGGGACGTACCCTTGAGGTGTAAATAAATGGCGGCAACCGCACGGGCAATTCAGCAGTTCACCGAACTTTCCGAGGAGGAATGCGACGCGCGCATCCGCGCTGCGAAGGCCGCGCTGGGTGAGCGGCTGGTTATTCTTGGCCATCACTATCAGCGCGAAGAAGTGTACCGCCATGCCGATTACACCGGCGATTCGCTCAAACTGTCGCGCATGGCCGCCAGTTCCAACGCGGAATTTATTGTATTTTGCGGCGTGCATTTCATGGCGGAAGTGGCGGATATCCTGTCGCGTCCCGAGCAGGTCTCCATATTGCCGGATCTCGCCGCAGGCTGTTCGATGGCCGATATGGCGAACCTCGCCAAAGTGGAGCGCGCCTGGCGTGAGTTGAGCGAGGTGCTGGATCCCGATGAACAGGTGACGCCCGTCACCTATATTAATTCCGCCGCCGACCTGAAGGCATTTTGCGGTCGGCACGGTGGTATCGTGTGCACCTCCACCAACGCACGCCATGTATTGGAATGGTCCTTTGCACGGCGCGGCAAGGTGTTGTTCTTCCCCGATCAGCACCTGGGGCGCAACACCGGCTACCGTATGGGCATCCCGCTTGATCAGATGGTGGTGTGGGATTTCAACCAGCCGCTGGGTGGCTTGACGGTCGAGCAGATCCGCACTGCCAAAATGATTTTGTGGAAGGGTTTTTGCTCGGTGCATCAGATGTTCAAGCCGCAGCACATCGACCAATTCCTCGCGCGTTTTCCTGATGCCAAGGTGATATCGCATCCCGAGTGTTCCTTCGAGGTGTGCGAGAAATCCGATTATGTCGGCTCCACCGAATACATCATTAACACGGTCACTGAATCCGCGTCCGGCACGCGTTGGCTGGTGGGCACGGAGCTGAATCTGGTGCAGCGTCTCCATGAGCGGCATCAGCACCAAGGCAAGTCCGTACACTTTATGTCGCCTACCGTATGCATGTGCTCCACCATGTTCCGCGTGGACCCACAGCATTTGTTATGGACGCTGGAAAATCTGGTGCAGGGCAATGTGGTCAATCGCATCCGTGTGCCGGAGCACGAGGCGCGCGAGGCGCGGCTGGCGCTGGAGCGGATGTTTGAGGTTTTGTAAAAGTTTAGAAACGTAGGTCAGGTTGCCGTGTCAGCGGCTGCCTGATTCCATTTCAATCAGGGAATATAATATATCCCCTCGCCCCGCTTGCGGGGAGAGGGTTTAGGGAGAGGGGGTAAAAATATACCGTTGAATTGGAAGTGGAATGACACCAAGTGAGGTTAAAATAAAATCCATGGCAGGACATAGTAAATGGGCGAATATCCAGCATCGCAAGAATTCCCAGGACGCCAGGCGCGGCAAGCTGTTTACCAAATTAATCAGGGAAATCACCGTCTCCGCCCGCGCTGGCGGCCCTGACGCGGCGTCCAACCCCCGCTTGCGCACGGCCATCGACAAAGCCCTGGTCAACAATATGACGCGGGATACCATCGAGCGCGCGGTAAAGCGTGGCGCGGGCGCACAGGAAGGTGATAATTTCGAAGAGGTTCGCTACGAGGGCTATGGCCCCGGCGGTGTCGCAGTGATCGTGGACTGCATGACCGACAAGCGCACGCGCACCGTGGCTGATGTACGCCATGCCTTCACCAAGCATGGCGGCAATCTCGGCACCGAAGGCTCGGTCGCCTACCTGTTCAAGAAAACCGGTATTCTCACCTATCCGCCTGGCAGCAACGAAGACAAGGTCATTGAAGCCGCATTGGAGGCGGGCGCCGATGATGTGGCAGTTCATGACGACGGCTCCATCGACGTGCTCACCGCACCCGAGGCGTTCGCAATGGTGAAAGAGGCGATGAGCGCGGCGGGCCTTGCCCCGGCGCAGGCGGAGATCACTATGCAGGCTTCCACCAGCGCTGTTCTTGGCCACGAAGACGCCGAAAAAATGCTCAAATTGCTGGATATGCTGGAAGACCTGGACGACGTACAGAACGTCTATTCCAACGCGGATATATCCGCAGAAATCATGGCCCAGCTTTAGGACGCGTCCGTGAGTAAACCACCCCTATGACCCGCATCATCGGTATCGACCCCGGTTCACGCATCACAGGCTTTGGCGTCATCGACGTGGAAGGCGGTCGGGTGAGTTATGTCACCAGCGGATGCGTGCGGATGACTGATGTATCGCTTCCTGCGCGTCTCAAAACCATCTTTGAAGGGATCAGCGAAATTGTTGCAACATATCATCCTCACGTCATGGCTATTGAACAAGTGTTCATGAGGCACAACGTCGATTCGGCGCTCAAACTTGGGCAGGCGCGCGGAGCGGCTATTTGCGCAGGGGTTGTGCAATCACTTCTGGTGTATGAATACACTCCGGCGCAGATCAAACAGGCCATCGCCGGCAAGGGCAATGCCGCCAAGGCGCAGGTGCAGCATATGGTCAAGGCGTTGCTCAAGCTGCCCGGCTCGCCCCAGGCCGACGCAGCCGACGCGCTAGCCTGCGCGCTGTGTCACAGCCATGTTCACCAGACGCTGCAAATCCTGAATGCGTCGAAGGGGCAGGCGGTGCGTGGCATGCGCGCCGGGCGGCTGCGATGATCGGGCGTTTGCACGGCAAATTGTTGTGGAAGCAGGCGCCGCATTTGCTGCTGGATGTACAGGGTGTCGGCTATGAAGTCGAAGCGCCGATGACTACCTTTTATGAGCTGCCCGCCGCAGGCAGCGAAATTACTCTGCTCACTCATCTGGTGGTGCGCGAAGATGCCCATCTTCTGTTTGGTTTTGCCAGCGAGGCCGAGCGCACACTGTTCCGCCAGTTGATCAAGGTCAGCGGCATCGGCGCCAAGATGGCGCTGGCCATATTGTCAGGCATCTCCGCCGACGCATTCGCCCGCTGTGTGCATGATAACGACATTGCCACGCTGATCCGTCTGCCAGGCGTAGGCAAAAAGACCGCTGAACGTTTGATTATTGAAATGCGCGACCGTCTTGCCATCAAGGTCGGCGTGGCAGAAACACTGGGCCTGGGTGGCGGCGTAATCACTGCGACGGAAAACAACCCGCGCAACGACGCCATCAGTGCCTTGATCGCACTAGGTTACAAACCCCCGGAGGCGAGCCGCATGGCGCTGGCGATAGATGCTGCCGGACTCACCAGCGAAGAAATCATACGGCGCGCCCTGCAGGCAGCCGTGAAGTGAAATGTAGGGTGGGTTAGCGTTTTTTGCGTAACCCACCAAGCGTCGCGTAGCGACACAAAGCATTTGTTAATGAACGTATCAGATGGGTTACGGTACCAACCGCGCGAACCCACCCTGAAGAGGTAAAAAAGTGGATGTAAAACAAGCCATACAAACGCGCCGTTCCGTGAAGGTGTACGATCCCGAGTACCGTATGAGTGAGGATGAGATACGCATGCTCATGGAGCACGCCATCCTGTCCCCCACCGCGTTTAATATCCAGCACTGGCGCTTTGTGCATGTGCGCGACCCCGCACTGCGCGCTGAAATCCGCAACGCATCGTGGGGCCAGCCCCAGGTCACCGACGCCTCGTTGTTGCTGGTGGTATGTATGGATCTCAAAGCCTGGGACAAAAATCCGCAACGCTACTCGCGCAATGCCCCGCCCCATATACAGGATCACATGGTCACAGGCATCCGCCAATACTACACAAACAATGAACAGGCGCAGCGTGATGAAGGTATGCGCTCTGCCTCGCTGGCTGCCATGAGCATCATGTTGCTCGCCAGGGAGATGGGTTATGACTCCTGTCCGATGGACGGCTTCGACTTCGACGTTGTGGCTCGCCTTATTCGATTACCGCAAGATCACGCCATCTGCATGATGATCGCTATCGGCAAGAAGATGCAGGAGCCGCGTCCGCGTGGCGGGCAGCTGGATCTGGATGAGGTTTTCTTTACAGATCATTTTTAGCCGCGCTATAAAGCCATTCAAAAGCCCCCCGGAATTGATCTTTACCTCCTCGGCATACGATCTCGCCATGAGATAAGATGATGCTATCAAAATCCCACTGGAGTATATGATCAATGGATGCCTTGAACGCATTCCTGTCTTTTATGAAGGTCTTGAATATCCGCGTGGGTCCGAAGCGTCGATAGGCTCCATTCAGCCGTAGAAATAATTTTTCTGAGGCTGAGTTGGCGCCGTGAATATTGAATACCAGGTCGGTCAAAATTAAAGTGCGGCTTGCCTTATGGCAGAAGACAACCTCGTTATAGTGCGGCATTCCCTTGACCATATGCTGTTCAAATTCGCTTTGCCATGCCGAAGGTGCTTCATCCCCAAGATTTTTTTCCTTTATGGGCGATATTTTTATTTTCGGCATCCCCGGTGGTTTGTAATATGTCGCGTTTGGATAGGCGTTAATCCAATCGCACAAAAACAGGTTATGCATCCAATTTGGCGCCACAATTGCACATACATCACCCATTGAATCAAGCTGTTTTCTGATGTCGTCTTCATATGAAACCGGGGAGTGCAGCATGAGTCCGCCGGAGTTCAGCTTGATGATGGTCATGCGAACGCCCAGGTTGGCAATGAAGAAGCGGAAGGGCCTGTCTACGGTCCACATATTATCGGCGATTTTCTTCATGATTATCTCCACGCCCTTGTAGTCTTTATATCTGGCAGGTATTCCAGGTTATGGTTTCTCTGGGCGCATATTCAAAAGTGTCGTCAAAGATGCCCTTAAATCTTGATACTTGTCTTTTCCTAAGAGTGTTTCATAGTGCTGTTCTATGGCGCGCACTATGAAGATGCACTTTTCAATCAGTTTTTGTCCCTTTTTTGTATAGGTGACCGATTTCGCCCGGCCATCTTCTTTGTCCATTTCAATCCTCAAATATCCTTTTCTTTCGAGTTCCTTGGCAATCTTGCCGGCAGCCTGCTTGGAGAGTCCGGCGTGCCGGGCCAGTGTTGTAAGTTGCAGACCCTCTCTGTCGAGGTGACGCAGCACGTTGAAGTCGGACAAGGTCACATCGGAAACCCCCTGTTCTTCCAGTTGGGACAGCAAGTTTTGCTCAAATCCTCTGAATGCGAGGATCATCAATCTGGCGATGGGTTGTTTGTCTGGGTCGTTTTTCATTGGCCGAAAATAGGATGTTTTTTTGTCTTGATTGTAATTGTAAACCTTCTTTACCATAAAAGTAAATGTGGGTTACTAAATGTTCGCGGAGAGCGTCTTTTGATAGGCCGCCTCTTGATTAGAGTAATGGCTAAACGGCCGCAATCCATCTTGCGCAAGCCAGCTGCGGGCAATATGAAAAATCTTATACAATTCGTATGGTTGATGAGCTTGGCAAAAGGTGTATGCTTGAATCTTGGCAATTACCCAAGAGGATCGCAATGATGACGAAATTGATGATGGTCGTAGCCCTGTCTGCCTGTATGGTATTGGGGTCGAGCGCAGTATGGTCGTGCAGCATGGCCGGCCCCAATACCCATATCGGCATCGTAACGGCGATGGACCCAGCCGCGAAGACCTTTACCATCCAGGATGCCGAGACCCGTCAGGCCATTACCTTTGCCGCCACGGATGCGTTACTGAAGAGCATCCAGAAAGCGCAAAAAGTGATTGTGAAGTTCGAGAGCAAGGGCGGTAAACTGATCGCCTCGACAGTCCAGGCGTAGCTGATTCTACCTGTGTTCTCGGCAACCGCTTCATGCGTTGGCCCTACCTCCGATGCACAGGGAAGAGCGACAGCGAAGGGTTCTGCGAGTGCCGCAGGCGCAGGATGTGCGGGAGCGGCCTGCGTCCATGCAGTCGTCTGTGGCTAACTGTTTTTTATAGGTTCAAACCTTCCTTTGTCTGGGGGTGATCCAGTGTGGCTGCGCTTCATCAGGGTTTCAGCAGCATGCTATGCCGGTATCACCCTTGTCTCTCTTGTTTCTCTTGCCCCACTAGCGTTGGCGGATCAGGCCGGAAACATCCCGTTCTGGCGAAGCAGTGAGTTGCCTCTTTCTGCTGCAATAGGCGAGGGTGATGCAGCATCGCAACAGGCGTCTCTCATCGAGCAAAGTGTCCATGGAGTCGATGCGGCGCGCGTCCAGTTCCGCACGCGGGCCGTGATTGCCGCGGGTACGCTGGGTGTGGCGATCTATGGTACACAAGCGTGGTGGAGTGGCGGTCTAACGCGTGACTTTGGGTTTACTAATGAAGAGTGGTTCGGCCAGGATACCTATGCCGGGGGCGCGGACAAGCTGGCGCATGGCTATGCGGGATATGTTGCGACGCGGCTGTTTGCGCGGGGGCTGGAGTGGGCGGGCAATGACGCCGGTCGGGCGTTGCGCCTGGGAACCATCACGGCGCTGGGCATCATGACCGGCGTGGAGATCATGGACGGCCTGGATCGCGACAACAAGTTCAGCTACGAAGATGCGGTCATGAACGTGGCCGGTGTAGGCTTGGCCGTGTGGCTGGAGAAAAACCGCCGCTGGGACGACCTGCTGGACTTCCGCCTGCAATACTGGCCTGCCGATGCGCGGCGCCGAGCGGGCGAAGTGAAGGGCAAAGGGGACTACGACGGCCACACCTACCTGCTTGCCGCCAAGGCGAGTGGTGTTCCGGCCCTGCGCGGCTCTCCCTGGTTGAGGTATCTTGAGCTGGCGGTGGGGTATGGCACGGTAGGCTATGAGACCGAGTACATTGGCAGTCGCATCATATACTATGGTGTCTCCCTCAATCTCTCCGAGATCCTGGCAAGCACGGTTTTTCGCAATACCCCCAGAGAAGAAAGCCGTGCCAGGCGCATGACGGAAACGGCGCTTGAGTTGCTACAGGTTCCGGGCACGGCGTTGCTTGGGGATCATCGTCTTTGACGGCAAGGGATAAGGGGCAAAGGTTGAGCAAGTTTCCTTTGTTTGTCAGGGGTGTTCCCCCCTTTTCTCTCGTTCACCCCTATAATTTTCCGGCGCCAACACCGTATTGGCTGGCGGCTTTCTGGTGTCCGGCGCGGGATAGTCCAGTGTGTAGTGCAATCCCCGGCTTTCCTTGCGCAGCATGGCTGAGCGGATGATCAAGTCGGCCACGAGTGCCAGGTTGCGCAGTTCGATAAGGTCATTGGTGACGCGGAAATTGGTGTAGTATTCGGCGATTTCGTGGAGCAGCAGATCGACGCGGCGCTTGGCGCGTTCCAGGCGTTTGTTGGTGCGTACTACGCCAACGTAATCCCACATGAAGCGTCGCAGCTCGTCCCAGTTGTGCGCCACCACTACCTCTTCGTCTGAATCGGTGACGCGGCTTTCGTCCCATGCGGGGAGCGGCGGCGAGAGAGGCGCTGTGGCCAATTGGGCTGCTATGTCTTCGCTCGCCGCCTTGGCGAACACCAGGCATTCCAGCAGGGAATTGCTGGCCATGCGGTTGGCGCCGTGCAAGCCGGTGAAGGCGGTCTCGCCGATGGCGTAGAGGCCCTTTACGTCGGTTTGCCCGAGCATGTCGGTTATGATGCCGCCGCAGGTATAGTGGGCGGCGGGGACGACGGGGATGGGTTCTTTGGTCATGTCATAGCCGAGTTCCAGGCAGCGCGCATAGACGGTGGGGAAGTGGCGCTTGATAAAGTCTGCTGGCTTATGGCTGATATCGAGCAGGACATATTCGCAGCCCACCCGTTTCATTTCGTAGTCGATGGCGCGCGCCACGATATCGCGCGGGGCGAGTTCGCCCCGCGCGTCGAACTTGTGCATGAAGGGTGTGCCGTCAGGCAGCAACAGCCGTCCACCCTCGCCGCGCACCGCTTCGGTGATCAAGAAGGACTTCGCTTTGGGATGGTACAGGCAGGTGGGATGGAATTGAATGAACTCCATGTTTGCCACCCGGCACCCCGCGCGCCACGCCATGGCGATGCCGTCGCCAGTGGCGACATCGGGGTTGCTGGTGTAGAGATAGACTTTGCCGGCTCCACCGGTGGCCAGCACTACGAAACGGGCGCTCAAGGCGTGAATGTGATGGGCGGTACGGTCCAGGATATAAGCGCCCAGGCAGCGTTCGGTATCGAGTCCCAGCTTGCTCCCGGTGATCAGGTCGATGGCGATATGGTGTTCGAAGAGGCTGATATTGGCGTGGTGCCGGACCTGTTGCTCCAGGGTGGTTTCCACCGCCCGGCCTGTGGCGTCCGCCGCATGTATGACGCGTCGGTGGCTGTGCCCGCCTTCGCGCGTCAGGTGGTAGTCGATGGTGCCGTCGGGGAGTGTCTGTTGGGTAAATGGAACGCCGTGGTCGATCAGCCACTGGACGGCCTCTCTGCCATGTTCGACGACAAATCGGGCTACGTTTTCATCGCAGAGTCCCGCGCCGGCGTCCAGCGTGTCCTTGACATGCGATGCTATGGAGTCGCTCTTGTCCAGTACTGCCGAGATGCCGCCCTGGGCATACAGCGTGGCGCCCTCGGTGAGCGGGCCTTTGGTGACGAGCGCGATGCGCGCCTGTGGCGCCAGATGCAGTGCCAGACTTAATCCGGCGGCGCCGCCGCCGATAATAAGCACATCATAGTTATCTTGATTTTGATTCTTTTGCATAGGCAAGGTTGGCGATCTCATGGTTTGTGTGCATAATCACTGGCTATGCGAACGCTGAAAATTTTTCAGCCAGAGCGGCTCTTTTCCGGTTTTCTGCTGTCTACCAGGATCGGTGCCGTTTCTACAGTGTTTTGGTGAGGAGTGTGCGTGCGCCACAACAAGTGAGTGCAAGAATATAATAAATGGCGCCTTTGGGCGAACTCTATAAAACCTTAATTGTCTACGGAAATGAGCATATGGAATTGCTCAAGCCGTAAGGGGACGTGCCCGGATGGGCGAAGAAAGTACCGATCAGCGGCTGGTTGAGCTTGTGCAGCGTGGCGACAAGAAGGCGTTTGACATTCTTGTGCTCAAATATCAGCATAAAATTGTCAAGCTGATATCCCGCTATGTCCGTGATTCAAGTGAAGTATTTGATGTGTCCCAAGAGGCGTTCCTGAAGGCGTACCGGGCACTGCCGAGCTTTCGCGGCGAAAGTGCCTTTTATACCTGGCTGTACCGGATAGCCATCAATACGGCAAAGAATTATCTGATCGCCCAAGGGCGCAGGCCACCCGGCGCCGATGTGGAGATCGAGGACGCCGAGCTTTACGAGGGCGATTCGGAGCTTAAAGAAATAGCGACACCGGAGCATCTTCTGCTCCGGGATGAGATTGAAAAGACGATTTTTGAGGCGATAGAGCAGTTACCCGAAGATTTACGCACGGCGATAACCTTGCGTGAGCTGGAGGGTTTGAGTTACGAAGAGATCGCCGAGGCGATGGCGTGCCCGGTGGGAACTGTGCGTTCCCGGATCTTCCGGGCTCGTGAAGTAATAAATAGCAGGCTCCAGCCGCTGCTCGAGTCGTAACAGGTGAGGCATATGACAGAAAAACTCAACGAAAAGATCTCGGCGCTGATGGATGGCGATCTGGCGGGGCGCGACGCTCAGGATGTTATCCACGACTTGAAGCAGAGCGCGGAATTGAGGCAATGCTGGGAACGTTACCATCTGATTGGCGACGCTCTCAGAAATAATCTCCCCTCTGTTGTTCGGCATGACCTCGCCAGCCGGGTTTCGGCAGCGATAGAAAGCGAAACTTCCCAGCCTCTTCCCTCAGTTGTTCCTTTTGTTCCCCGGCAAAAAAACAAACCCGCTCCCTTCTTCCTCAAGCCCCTTGCTGGACTGGCTATAGCTGCTTCCGTGGCGGCGGTGGCTGTGGTGAGTTTTGATATGGGTGGAGACGTAACCCCTGCCGTGCAAACGATGGCCGCGATTCCTGCGCAGATGCAAAGTGTCAATCGCCCGTCGGTGTCAGTGGCCCCGCTGGTAGTTGATGAGGTTGCCACACAATCCAGACTCAATGATTATCTGGTCAATCACAGTCAATATTCCACCGTGATGCAGGGAGAAATGCTGCCATCTGCAAGGATAGTAGGCTATAACCCAAATGAATGAAAATACCTAGAGGCCAGCGGATGAGAGTATCTCTGCCTGAGCGGGGGCGCGCGCGGCCTTCCTTTTTCTTTGTCTGTTGGTTATCCAGAACTGTAGCGTATCTTTGGGGTGCGGTGCTGCTGCTTGTGGTCACTACATCCCCTGCGCGTGCCGGAGATACTGCGGCGGAAGTGCGCCAATGGCTGGATAAAATGTCCCATTCCAGTCAAAAGATCAATTTCGAAGGTACGTTTGTTTACCGGCGTGGCGATCAAGTGACGGCAATGAAGATTGTTCACGTTGCCGATGAGAATGGCGAGCGCGAAAGATTGAGTTCGCTGAACGGCCCGGTGCGGGAAATTGTCCGCGACAGGGGTGTCGCCCGTATCACGATGGATAAGAAATCGGTTGTGATTGAGAAGCGGGGGGGCGCGCGGTCGTTGGCGTCGAAGACGCCGGAGCAAATCGATCAAATCGAGAAATATTATGGTTTTTCCCTGGGCGGCGAGAGCAGGACGGCGAACCGTCTGGTGCGTATTGTCAATATTGTCCCCAAGGATGCGTATCGCTATGGCTATCGCGTCTCGCTGGACCAGCAGACGGGAACCATGCTGCAGTCCGATCTTTTGAATGAAGAAGGTGCTCCGATTGAGCAGGTGATGTTTATTAGCTTCGATCTGCTTGATAAGGTGCCTCCCGCCATGCGCGAGCCCGCCAGGCATGGTGAACCCGCCAGCATCCACCCGGATGGGTCGCAGGTATCGCAGCCGTTGGCCGGTGGCGAAGGCTGGCGGGTGGGCCGGATGCCGGGAGGCTTTGTTCTGGCCGAGCATTACCGGCATCAGGTGCCGCATAGCCAGGCGTTCATGAATCATATGGTGTTCACGGACGGTTTGGCGTCGGTTTCCGTATTCATAGAAAAGAACAATTCTCACCATGCCTCACCCTTTGTGGGTGTTTCGCGCATGGGGGTGGCGAATGCCTATGGCACCCGCATCAATGATTATCAGGTGACGGTGGTGGGCGAGGTGCCGGTGGCGACGGTGGAAATGATAGGTAAATCGATAAAGCATCACAACCCAGGGGCCGCGAAATGATCGAGGAAAGCGCGCGCGTAGTGGCTGTTGAGGGTGATGTCGCGTGGGTGGAGACGCGCCGCAACAGCGTATGCGGCAGTTGCGCCGCCAATAAAGGATGCGGCACCACCGCGCTGGCGAAAGTGGTTGGGGTGAAATATAGCCGACTCAGGGTGTTGAATGCCATCGCCGCGAAAGCCGGTGATGAGGTGGTGATTGGCATTGAGGAAAATGCACTGGTGCGCGGCTCGTTAGCGATGTACGCGATTCCGGTTGTCCTTCTGCTGGTATTCGCCGGATTGGGCGATGCCTTGAATAATCAAATGCAAATCACCACATCCGAGATAATCAGTGTTGTGTCTGGCCTGTTTGGTCTGGCAGGCGGTTTTTTTTGGGTAAGCCGGTATGCGGGAAAGATCAGTTATGATGGCCGTTATCAGCCCGTGATGCTGCGCAAAGCAGAGGGTTCTGCGTCACGTGTCGAGTTTTTGCAAGGTATGCAGAGTGAAGTTTAAGCGGGTTTTCAGGCTTGATGGAGTACGTTCAAAATGAGGGACATCATGGCACATAGCATGTCAGTTTTTGCAACGAAGCCGGTGATGGGCGGCAGGCTTGGCCTGTTGTTCTCCATGCTGCTGTTAATGCTTCCCGTGGCCTCCAGCCAGGCCAGGGATCTACCGGACTTCACCAGAATCGTTGAGACGGCTAGCCCTGCGGTGGTGAATATCAGCACCACACAAAAGGTTCAGCCTGGCCGCCCGAAGGGGCCGCACGGCAAGATACCCCATGGCGTCCCTCCGGAAGGCGTACCCTTCGACGATTTTTTCCGGCGCTTTTTTGATGATAAAAAGGATGGCGGCGACCCCGATGGTCAGGATACGCCGGACGATTTTAACGGGAAATCGCTCGGCTCCGGCTTTATTATCTCCCCCGACGGCTATGTGCTGACCAATAACCATGTCATCAAGGATGCCGATGAAATTATCGTGCGTCTCAGCGACAAGCGCGAGCTGGTCGCGAAGCTGGTTGGAACAGACAAGCGTAGCGACGTCGCTGTGCTGAAGGTCGAGGCGGATAACCTGCCGGTGGTGAAAATCGGCAAATCCAGGGAGCTAAAGGCTGGCGAATGGGTGCTGGCCATCGGTTCGCCTTTTGATTTCGATCATACCGTGACGGCCGGCATCGTCAGCGCTGTGGGCCGCAGCCTGCCCAGCGAGAACTACGTGCCCTTCATACAAACCGATGTGGCGATTAATCCCGGTAATTCGGGCGGGCCGCTGTTTAATCTCGATGGCGAAGTGGTGGGGGTCAATTCCCAGATCTACAGCCGCACTGGCGGCTATATGGGTCTGTCGTTCGCCATCCCGATTGATCTGGCAGTGAACGTGGTCGACCAACTGAAAGCCAGCGGACGCGTCACGCGTGGCTGGCTGGGTGTGTTGGTGCAGGATGTCACCCGTGAGCTGGCGGAATCCTTCGGCATGAAAACCCCCAGCGGGGCACTGGCGGCGCGGATTCTGCCTGATAGCCCGGCGCAGAAGGCTGGTTTGCAAGTCGGTGATGTCATCGTCGAGTTTGATGGAAAGGAGGTAGACAGCTCCTCCGCGCTCCCACCCTTGGTGGGCAGCAGCAAGATTGGCCAAAAAGTGCCGGTCAAGATCATCCGCGACCGCAAGCCGCTGGTGTTGAATGTTGCCATCGGTGAACTTCCGGCAGAGGATGACGAGGTCAAGACCTCCAGCGCGACGGCTCCTGAAGGAAGTGTTCTCGATAAGCGCCTGGCGATTGCAGTGGCCGATCTTACTCCTGAACAGCGCAAGGATATGGAAGGTGAGACCAAGGGCGGTGTGGTGGTGCAGCGCATCAAGGACGGCCCGGCACAGAAGGCGGGCGTGCGCAGCGGCGATGTTATTCTCATGCTGAATGGCGTCAAGGTGGAAAGCCCGGCGCATTTCAAGAAACTGTCCGCTGAACTGCCGGTGGGTAAGGCCGTCCCGCTGCTGGTGCAGCGCCGTGGCGATCCGATCTGGCTGGCATTGAAGATTCCCGAGGCCAAGAAATAAGTGATGCAGGGGCGGGTTTCGGCCCGCCCCTTTAACCAATTTTAGCCATAGGGATGTAAGCGCACCCAGAAAAAGTATAAAATCCGGGGTTAACAACCGTTTTTCTTCCTCCTTCCCGGCTCCCACTACATGAAGTATATCCGCAACTTTTCAATTATCGCCCACATTGATCATGGCAAATCCACGCTTTCCGACCGCCTGATTCAGATATGCGGCGGCCTGAGCCAGCGTGAGATGTCCGCCCAGGTGCTGGACTCCATGGATCTGGAGCGGGAGCGTGGCATCACTATCAAGGCCCAGAGCGTTTCCCTCAACTACAAGGCGAAAGATGGCCACACCTATCATCTGAACTTCATCGACACGCCAGGGCATGTCGATTTCTCCTATGAGGTGTCGCGCTCACTGGCCGCCTGCGAGGGCGCATTGCTGGTGGTGGATGCCGCACAGGGTGTTGAGGCGCAGAGCGTCGCCAATTGCTATACGGCGATTGAGCAGGGGTTGGAGGTTGTCCCGGTTCTGAATAAGATCGACCTCCCCTCCGCAGAGCCCGAGCGCGTGATCAAAGAGATCGAGGAGATCATTGGCATTGAGGCCGGTGATGCGGTGTTGATTAGCGCCAAGACCGGCGTCGGTATACCGGATCTGCTGGAGGAGATCGTTGCCCGCATCCCTGCGCCGCAAGGCGATCCCGATGCCCCCTTGCAGGCGCTGATTATCGATTCCTGGTTCGACAACTTTCTGGGGGTGGTCTCGCTGGTGCGCATCAGGAATGGCACGCTTTTGCCCAAGCAGAAGATCAAGGTGATGTCCACGGGTAAGACCTTTCAGGTTGAAAAAGTGGGTATTTTTACGCCCAAACGCAAAGAGACGGACGGGCTACATGCGGGTGAAGTGGGTTATATCATCGCCGGCATCAAGGATATCAACGGTGCGCCAGTGGGCGATACGCTGACCCATGCCGACCGCCCTGCAAGCGAGCCTTTACCCGGTTTCAAGGCGATTCAATCCCAGGTGTTTGCCGGTCTGTTTCCGATCTCGCCGGAAGATTACGAGGCCTTCCGCGACGCGCTATCCAAGCTGCGCCTGAACGATGCCTCGCTGTTTTACGAGCCCGAAACCTCCCAGGCGCTGGGACTCGGATTCCGCTGCGGTTTTCTCGGCATGCTGCACATGGAGATCGTGCAGGAGCGGCTCGAACGCGAATACAATTTGAATTTGATTACCACCGCCCCCACCGTGGTGTATGAAGTGGTCACCAAAAAGGGTGAAGTGCTGCGCGTGGACAATCCGTCCAAACTGCCGGACATCGGGCAGATCGCCGAAACGCGCGAACCGATCATTCTGGCCAACATACTGGTCCCGCAGCAATACCTCGGCGCGGTGATTACCCTGTGTGTTGAGAAGCGTGGCGCGCAAAAGAGCTTGCAGTATCTTGGTAATCAGGCAGTGCTCTCATATGAACTGCCGATGAACGAAGTGGTGATGGATTTTTTCGACCGTCTGAAGTCGGTGAGCCGCGGCTATGCCTCGCTGGATTATGCTTTCGCGCGCTACCAGCTTGCTGACCTGGTGAAGCTGGACGTACTGATCAATGGCGAAAAAGTGGATGCATTGTCGATCATCGTGCATCGTGAGCAAAGCCAGTATCGTGGCCGGGAGTTGGTGGAGAAAATGAAAGACGTGATCCCGCGCCAGATGTTCGAGGTCGCCATCCAGGCGGCGATAGGCGGGCATGTCATCGCGCGCCAGACCGTCAAGGCGATGCGCAAGAACGTCATAGCCAAGTGTTACGGCGGCGATACGTCACGTAAAAAGAAGCTATTGGAAAAGCAAAAGGAAGGCAAAAAACGGATGAAGCAGTTGGGTTCCGTGGAGATTCCGCAGGAGGCGTTTTTGGCCGTGTTGCAGACAGGTAAGGGTAAATGAACTTCGATTTTCCAGCCATTATGACGCTGGCAGTATTTGTGACCGGCGCGATTTGGGCGGTGGATGCCGCCACGGGAGCGCCCAAGCGGCGGCGGGCATTGGCGCAATATCTGGAATCCACGGGTGCGCCGATGGATGAGGCGGCTGTAAAGCGCCTGGTCACTGAGCCGGCCTATCTCGATGAGGTAATTAAAACGTCGGAAGGCAGGTTGACGAAAGATGCGATTAATGGTGTCGCCAAAGAGCCGGTGCTGGTGGAATACGCGCGTTCTTTCTTTCCGATCATCCTGATCGTGCTACTGCTGCGCTCGTTTCTTGTAGAGCCATTCCGTATTCCGTCGGGGTCCATGATGCCGACCCTGCTGGTGGGCGATTTTATTCTGGTGAACAAATACACCTATGGTATCCGGCTACCGGTGCTTAACAAAAAAGTTGTCGGGATTGGGGAGCCACAGCGCGGTGACGTCGTGGTGTTTCGCTACCCCAAGGACCCTTCCGTGGATTACATCAAGCGTGTGATCGGGCTGCCGGGCGACAAGATAGGTTATTACCAAAAGAAGCTCTATGTTAATGGCCAGCCTGTCGAGCAGACCCTGACGGGGACGTATACCGGCGTGGGTTCCGGTCTGTCCATGTCAGGCGCCAACCTGCGTGTGGAACAGTTGGGCAACGTGAAGCATGATATTCTCATTGTCCCCAACCAGCCTTCGATGGAAGGTGATGTTGAGGTGCCCGCAGGGCATTATTTCGTGATGGGCGACAATCGTGACAACAGCAATGACAGCCGGTTCTGGGGTTTTGTGCCGGAAGAAAATCTGGTCGGCAAGGCCTTTATGATATGGATGAACTGGGATTCGGCGAACGGTGGCATAGCCTGGGGCCGGATTGGCGGGAAAGTTGAGTAAGGCTTTAATTAAGCTGGAGCATGTGATGATAATAAACAACAAGAAGCAGCAGGGGATGACGGCGATAGGTTTTGTGATGCTGCTGGGCATGATTGCCTTTTTTACCGCTATCGCCTTGAAATTGACGCCTTTGTACCTGGAGCATTTCGAGGTCTCCTCCGTTTTGAAGTCCCTTGCCCAGGAGCCGGGCATTGCAAGCAAAAGCGCGGCGGAAATCGAGGACATCATAATGAAAAGATTGGGCATTAACGATGTGACTCATGTCACCAAGGATAACATCGAGATTTCCAAGGAAGATGGAAAGATATCCATTGTGATCAGCTATGAGGCTCGCGTGCCTATGCTTGCCAATATTGATATTGTCGCCAATTTCAAGGATGACAAGGTTGAGGTGGCCGCACATTGAGTGCGCGGGAAAATGATCAGGGGTATGGTTTTGCAGCGGGCGCTGTTCATGCCTCCCTGGATAGCCTGAGCCGCAAACTGGGCTACCAGTTTTCACGTCCCGACTTATTGGAGTGTGCGCTCACGCATCGCAGCGTAGGCAGCAACAATAATGAGCGGCTTGAGTTTCTTGGTGACGCAATACTGAATTTTCTGATCGCCGATGAGCTTTACCAGCGTTTCCCCGGCGCGAGCGAAGGCGAGTTGAGCCGCGCCAGGGCCAATCTGGTGAGGGGCAGCACGCTTGCGATACTGGCGTCGGCATTCGAGCTCGGCAATTTCCTCAGGCTTGGGCCGGGGGAGCTGAAAAGTGGCGGTTTTCGCCGCGAATCCATTCTTGCGGGCACCTTGGAGTCCGTGATCGGTGCGGTTTATCTGGATGGTGGATTCGATGCCTGCCGCACGCTGGTGCTTGCCATCTACAAGGAGCGCCTTGCCGTCATCTCTCCGGAAACCCATCCCAAGGACCCAAAAACCCGTTTGCAGGAATATCTCCAGGCGCAAAAGAGGCCATTGCCGTTTTATAACGTATTAGCCGTTGAAGGTGAGGCGCACAAACAGATGTTCAAGGTTGAGTGCATTGTGGAGGGTATTTCTCCCTGCCAGGGGCGCGGCGTGAGCCGTCGTCTGGCGGAGCAGAGCGCGGCGCAACAGGCGCTGCAGTTTTTGGGTTGCGAATAATGGATCAAACTTCAGGTAACGCGCCGACGCTCCGTTGCGGCCACGTCGCGATTATAGGCCGCCCCAACGTCGGCAAATCCACTCTGCTTAACCGTATTCTCGGCCAGAAAATCAGCATCACCTCGAACCGCCCCCAGACCACCCGGCATCGCATTCTCGGTATCAAGACAACCCAGGATGCGCAAGTCGTCTATGTGGATACGCCGGGCCTGCACCGGGCGGCCGGGCGTCCTATGAGCCGCTATATGAACCGTGTTGCCGGTGCGACAATTCAGGATGTTGATGCGATTATCCTGGTCGTCGAAGGCCTGCGCTGGACTGATGAAGACCAGGATATTCTTGAGCGCCTGAAAACCGTATCCACGCCCGTTGTGCTGGTGGTCAACAAGCTGGACAAGGTGACGGATAAAGGCGCGCTGCTGCCGCACTTTCAGAAATTGGCGGAGATCCGCGAGTTTGCGCATATCATCCCGGTGTCCGCGAAATCCGGCAACAACATCGAAACCCTGGAAAAGGAAATCATCGCCCTGCTGCCCATCGCGCCGCTGCTCTATCCTGAAGACCAGGTTACCGACCGCAGCGAACGTTTTCTTGCCGCCGAGTTGATCCGGGAAAAGCTGATGCGCCGCCTGGGCCAGGAATTGCCTCATGCCGCAGCCGTGGAAATCGAAAAATTTTCCATGCAGAATGAGGTCGCACATATCAATGCGCTCATTTGGGTGGAGCGCCCAGGACAGAAGGCTATAGTCATAGGCAAAGATGGCACAGTGCTGAAAGAGATAGGCACGCAGGCCCGGCAGGATATGGAAAAGATCTTCGGGTGTAAGGTTTTCCTGCGTTTGTGGGTCAAGATCAAGGAAGGATGGTCCGAGGATGCGCGGGCGTTGCGCAGCCTGGGTTACGATGAAGGTTTATAACAGCCGTGATCACGGTGGCATTGTCCCCTCATTGCCGCCTTCATGGTGATTACGGTGGCCCGCGTTCTGACTTATGGCACCCTCTAAAAGCCAAATATCCCTGCAACCAGCCTATGTGCTGCATAGTAAACCTTATCGTGACACCAGCCTGCTGATCGAGGCGTTCACGCCCGAGTTTGGCAGGATTGGGCTGGTGGCGCGCGGTGCGCGGGCGGCTAAATCGCGCATGCGGGGGTTGCTGCAACTGTTTCGTCCGCTGCTGATCTCATGGGTTGGCAAGGGTGATCTCGTCACGCTGGCCGCGGCTGAAGAGCATGGGTTGGCTCCGGTATTGGGCGGCCGCGCGCTGCTGAGCGGTTTTTATCTCAATGAATTGCTGCTGCGCCTGCTGCATCGTCATGATCCTCATCCGGCCTTGTTTCATATGTATGATGCCGCGTTGCATGGCTTGGCCGCGCAGGCGGATGGCAATCCGCCTGATGGCGACGCTCAGCTACAGCAGACATTACGCACTTTTGAAAAAAACCTGCTTCAAGAGGTCGGTTACGGATTGGTGCTGGATCATGATGTAGTTACAGGCTCTTCCATCGAGGCGGACGGGAAATACCGCTATCATTTGGAGAAAGGGCCGATACAACTTGCCGCGCCAGAAGTGGAAAAAGGCGTGGGTATATCGATTCAAGGGCGAAGTTTGATTGCCCTGGCGCAAAATGATCTGGGTGATGCGTCTGTCTTGCGTGAGGCCAAGCGATTGTTGCGGGAGGCGTTGGCGGTTCATTTGGGGCCTAAACCTCTGCGCAGCCGTGAGTTATATGGTGAGTTAAAAGGTGGATTGACATGAATCAATATTGGGACATTTTGCTGGGGGTCAATATCGACCACGTTGCCACACTGCGTCAGGCTCGTGGCACCCGTTACCCCGAGCCCATCCAGGCAGCTATCGAGGCCGAGCAGGCGGGCGCGGATAGCATTACGCTCCACCTGCGTGAGGACCGCCGCCACATTCAGGAGCGCGATGTTGAGTCGCTCAAGGACATACTGCTCACCCGCATGAATCTGGAAATGGCGGTTACCGACGCCATGCTTGGGATCGCCGAGCGCATCAAGCCCGAAGACTGCTGTCTGGTGCCCGAGCGCCGCGAAGAATTGACGACGGAAGGCGGGCTGGATGTGGCCGGGCAACTGCCGCGTATCACCGATGCCTGTGCGCGGTTGCGCGAAGCAGGCTGCCGCGTCTCGCTGTTTATCGACGCCGATGCCCGCCAGGTGGATGCCGCCGCGCGTGCAGGCGCCCCTGTGATTGAGATTCACACCGGCCACTATGCCGATGCCACGGATTACATTGCGCGCGAGCGGGAATTGCAGCGTATCGGCGCGGCGGTAGAGCAGGGTATCAAGGCGGGGCTGCAAGTCAATGCCGGGCATGGCCTGAACTACCAGAACATTTCCCCAATTGCTGCACTGCAAGGTGTTCGTGAGTTGAATATCGGCCATGCCATTATCGCCCGCGCTTTGTTTACCGGCCTGCAAGAGGCCGTTAGAGAGATGAAGCGGCTGATGTTGGAGGCGCGTC
The DNA here is from genome assembly GCA_016191235.1 of Gammaproteobacteria bacterium. Classification (GTDB taxonomy): domain Bacteria; phylum Pseudomonadota; class Gammaproteobacteria; family Ga007554; genus LNEJ01. Next base: position 40,923 of record JACPOZ010000017.1, on the reverse strand, counting down.
GGCCGTGATTTTTGGTATCGGCACGGACATCGTCCGCGTTGACCGGATGCGCGCCAATCTGGAGCGTTACGGCGATAGGTTCGCACGCCGCATATTGACCGACGATGAGTTCCGTGAATTTTCCGCAACCAGCCGCCCTGCCCATTTTCTCGCCAAACGTTTCGCCGCCAAAGAGGCTGCCGCCAAAGCACTAGGCACGGGTTTCCGGGATGGGTTGAGTCTGTGCCATATCGGGGTGGCCCACAATGGAAAGGGTAGACCATTCCTTGTATACAGCGGACGGGCGGAAGAGTTGGTGCGTGAGATGGGCGTGGGGGAGGGGCATCTCAGTATTGCGGATGAGCAAGACTACGCCATAGCGTTTGTTACGCTGCTTGGCAAAGACGCATCTTGATGTGGGCGCGTGCATTTTCTGCCGCAGATTGCGGTTTATTTCCAATGGGCACTTGAATGCGCCCCCCTGATCGTGTACTATGTGTAAATGTTGATGCGGGGTGGAGCAGTCTGGCAGCTCGTCGGGCTCATAACCCGAAGGTCGCAGGTTCAAATCCTGCCCCCGCTACCAAGATAACAACAAAAAGCCCCGTTATTCGGGGCTTTTTTTATCGAGCTGTGGCATATTGCTGAAAAAGCCGGTACGGCTTGTTTTCAGTAACCGGTTAGGTGGTGTTCTTGGCCGTTGGTTTGCCGGCGGCAAACCGTTATGATCGCCCCTGATAGAGTGCTGGTTTTTTTGGAGTGGGCCGTTGGCCCTTTTTTTGTTTTAGCGGGTCGTTCAATAAATGATACGTCAGGCACCGTTAGGCTTACAGAAGCTGATTGAACCGGCGGTAACCGTGCTGGGGTACGAGCTGGTCGGCATAGAATACCTGCCGCAGGGGCGGCATTCACTGTTGCGCATATACATTGATGCCCCGGATGGCGTTACGATTGACGATTGCGAGCGCGTCAGTCATCAGGTGAACGGTTTGCTGGACGTGGAAGACCCTATCTCCGGCCAGTACTCGCTGGAAGTGTCGTCGCCTGGAGCGGATCGATTGCTGTTCAATGTTGAACACTTTGTCCGTTTTACGGGAAGGCGGATCAAGCTGCGTTTGGACTCTTTGTTTGAAGGGCGGCGCAACTTCACCGGCGTGCTGCAGGGCGTGCAGGATGGCAATGTGCTGATCGAAGAAGACGGCAAGGAGCTATCTTTGCCGCTGGATAAGATAGAGGTGGCACGGTTGGTGCCCGAATTTGATTAGGCTGGGATGTATTGAGAACCGGCTGCTGTATTGTGAGCGAATGATCCAAGGGCGGGAGTCATGAACAAAGAAATTTTGCTGGTTGTTGATGCGGTGTCCAATGAGAAGGGCGTCGGCAAAGAAGTAATTTTCGGCGCCATTGAGGCCGCGCTTGCGATGGCGACCAAGAAGCGCTATGAGAGTGAAGTCGACGTGCGCGTTGCGATTGACCGTGCGACGGGTGATTACGAGACATTCCGCCGCTGGCTGGTGGTCGATGATGCCGCAGAGATCGAGTATCCTGAAAAAGAGATAACTCTGAGCGAGGCATGCAAGAAAGACCCTGCGGCGGTTGTTGGCGAATACATCGAAGAGCCGATGGAGTCCATCTCCTTTGGCCGCATCGCAGCGCAAACCGCCAAGCAGGTGATTGTGCAGAAAGTACGTGAGGCAGAGCGCGCGCAGGTTGTGGACGCCTATAGAAACCGCATAGGCCAATTGGTGACGGGCGTTGTTAAGCGCGCGGACCGTAGCGGCATCACGCTTGATCTGGGCGGCAATGCCGAGGCGCTCATCAACCGCGAAGACATGATTCCGCGCGAGGCCGTGAGGTCCGGCGATCGCCTGCGCGGCTATCTGCGCGAAGTGCGTTCAGAGAGCCGTGGCCCCCAGATCTTCATAAGCCGTACGGCACCCGAATTCCTGATTGAGCTGTTCAAGCTCGAAGTGCCCGAGGCGGGCGAGGGTTTGATTGATATCATGGGCGCGGCCCGCGATCCCGGCTTGCGGGCGAAAATCGCGGTAAGATCGAATGACCCGCGCATTGACCCCGTGGGCGCCTGTGTCGGTATGCGCGGCTCTCGTGTGCAGGCGGTTTCCAATGAGTTGGCGGGCGAACGCATTGATATCGTGCTGTGGAATGAAAATCCCGCACAGTTTGTCATTAATGCCATGTCACCGGCAGAGGTCACGTCCATCGTGGTGGATGAAGACGCGCACAGCATGGATGTTGCGGTGGCAGAGGACAATCTGTCGCAGGCGATCGGCCGTGGCGGACAAAATGTGCGTCTGGCCAGCTATCTGACGGGCTGGGAACTGAATGTCATGACCGAAGGCCAGGCAGAGGCCAAGAGCGAGGCCGAGGCACAGTCGACACTGGCGATGTTCGTGGAGCAGCTTGATGTTGACGAGGAAGTGGCGGCTATCCTGGTGCAGGAGGGGTTTTCCAGCATCGAAGAGGTCGCGTATGTGCCTGCTAACGAGATGTTGCAGATTGAAGAGTTTGACGAGGATATTGTCAATGAGCTGCGCAACCGCGCGCGGGATGTGTTGCTAACCCGTGCTATTGCCAGCGAAGAGAATCTGGAAAAGGCCGCGCCTGCCGCTGATTTGCTTGAGGTGGAGGGAATGGATCCGCGTTTGGCCTATCTCCTCGCCGAGCGTGGCGTGGTGACGCGGGAAGATCTGGCGGAGCAGTCGGTGGATGATCTGACCGCCATTGAAGATGTGGATGCGGTCCTTGCAGGCAAGTTAATCATGGCCGCGCGCGCACATTGGTTTGCGGCGCAGTAACCGGATTGTAAAGGGCAGGAGAGTGGAATGTCGCAAGTAACAGTTGAACAGTTTGCCAATGCCGTGGGCATCCCTGTTGATCGCCTGCTGACTCAGCTAGGGGCGGCAGGGTTGCCGGTAAAAGGCGCGGATGAAGCGATCAGCGACAAGGAAAAGCTGCAGCTGTTGAGCTACTTGCGCCATGCGCACGGGGCCGATGAGTCTCTCGTTGTGGCGGAGCCCAAGAAGGTCACGCTGAAGCGCAAGATTGTCAGTGAATTAAAGCAGACTGGCGCACCGGGCAAAGCAAAAACGGTGAACGTCGAGGTGCGTGGCAAGCGTACCTATGTCAAGCGCAGTGTTGTTGCCGCTGAAGAGATGGCGCGCATTGAAAGTCAGGCCGCCGAGCGCGGGGAAGTTGCGGGCCGGGGCCTGCAGGAAGAGGCTCAGCAGCAAAGAGATCTGGAAGAAAAACTAAAGGCCGAGGCGCTTGCAAGGCAGGAGCAGGAAGCAAAACTCCAGGCTGAGCAGGAAGCGAAGCTCAAGGCCGAACAGGAGGCTAAGCTCAAGGCCGAACAGGAAACGCGTCTGAAGGCCGAGCAAGAGACGAAGCGCGTCGCCGAGCAGGCAGCAAAGCCGGCAGTAGTAAAGCCTAAAACAGAGACTGCCGAGCGTGAGCAGGCGGCCAAAAAAGTCAAGCATCGTGACGAGAAGGACGAGCGGTCGACCAAGTATGGCCGCAGCGAGTTGCATGTTTCGGCGGATAAGTCCGGTCATCGCAAAAAGAAAGTCAGGGGCAGGCCTGCCCCGTTTGGCACCCCTACTGCCAAGCACGGCTTTGAAAGACCCACCGCGCCCGTTGTGCGCGAGGTCAGCGTGCCGGAGACCATCACGGTTGCCGAGCTTGCTCAAAAGATGTCTGTCAAGGCGGTTGAAGTTATCAAGCTCATGATGAAAATGGGCAGTATGGTCACGATCAACCAGGTGATTGATCAGGAGACGGCGGCCGTTGTTGTCGAGGAACTGGGGCATATCCCCAAGCTGTTGCGTGAGAGCGCACTGGAGGAGGATCTGGCCAAGACCGAGGCCGTGACGGGGGAGCAGGTGACGCGCGCCCCGGTAGTGACCATCATGGGCCATGTCGATCACGGCAAGACATCATTGCTCGATTACATTCGCCGCGCCAAAGTTGCTGCAGGCGAGGCTGGGGGCATCACTCAGCATGTTGGTGCCTACCATGTGGAAACCGACAAGGGCATGATCACTTTCCTGGATACGCCGGGCCATGAGGCGTTTACCGCGATGCGTGCCCGTGGCGCAAAGGTGACCGATATCGTGGTGCTGGTAGTGGCCGCCGACGATGGCGTAATGCCGCAGACTATCGAGGCCATTGAGCACGCCAAGGCGGCGGGAGTTGCGCTGGTGGTGGCCGTGAATAAGATCGACAAGCCGGGCGTCGACCCGGAGCGTGTCAAGCAGGAACTGGTGCAGCGTGGAGTGGTGCCCGAAGAATGGGGCGGTGACACGATTTTCACCAATGTGTCTGCCAAGACCGGCGAGGGGGTTGATACCTTGTTGGACAATATCCTGGTTCAGTCGGAAGTGATGGAGTTGACCGCCGTGCGGGATTGCCCGGCATCGGGCGTGGTGGTTGAGTCCAGCCTGGACAAGGGGCGTGGCCCGGTAGCCACCCTTCTGGTGAAGAACGGTACGCTGCGTAAGGGAGATATCCTGCTGAGTGGCCAGGAATATGGGCGAGTGCGCGCCATGTTCGATGAAAACGGCAATAATATCGACGAGGCCGGGCCGTCTGTCCCGGTAGTGGTGCTTGGTTTGTCGGGTACCCCCAATGCGGGCGATCATGCCATGGTAGTGACTGAGGAGCGCAAGGCGCGCGAGATCGCGCTGTTCCGTCAAGGCAAGTTCCGCGATGTGAAGCTCGCCCGCCAGCAGGCGACCAAGCTGGAAGACGTGTTCTCGCAAATGGAGAAGGGTAAGGTCAATGCGCTGAATCTGGTCATCAAGGCAGATGTGCAGGGTAGCGCCGAAGCGCTCAGGGAGTCGTTGACGCGGCTTTCCAGCGATGAGGTGCAGGTAAGGGTTCTCGCCAGCGGCGTGGGTGGCATTAACGAATCGGATGTCAATCTGGCGATTGCCTCACAGGCGATCCTGATCGGCTTCAATGTGCGCGCCGACGCCTCTGCGCGCCGTTTGACCGCAGATTCGGGCATTGATCTGCACTATTACAGCGTGATCTACGATGTTATCGACGAGGTTAAGCGCTCTATTTCTGGCATGCTTGCGCCCGAGATCAGAGAACAGATCGTCGGCCTTGCCGAAGTGCGTGATGTTTTCAAGTCACCGAAGCTGGGCGCGATTGCGGGCTGTCTGGTAGTGGACGGCTCCGTGCGGCGCAATAACCCGATACGCGTATTGCGCAACAATGTGGTGATCTTCGAAGGTCAGCTGGAATCGTTGCGCCGCTTTAAGGACGATGTAAATGAGGTTCGCGCTGGCACGGAATGCGGTATCGGCGTCAAGGATTACAACGACGTCAGGCCGGGCGACCAGATCGAGGTGTATGAACGGGTGCAGGTTGCCAGAACGCTGTGAAGCAGGAGTCGGTGCAGGGGGGGGCGGAAATAGGTTGTCCGCCGCTGACCCCCGACATTTGAAATTTATATGGCAAAAGAATACAGCCGTACCCGCAGAGTTGCCACCCTGTTGCAGCGGGAGTTGGCGATATTGATTCAGCAAGAGATCAACGATCCTGGACTCGGTATGGTAACCGTGTCGGGTGTCGATCTTGCCTCGGATATGAAGCACGCCAAAGTATATGTGACCGTATTCGGTAACACCCGTCCTGTTGATGAGGTGCTGGAAGTGCTGAAGGGAGCGGCGGGCTTTTTGCGCCATGAAGTGGCGCAACGGGTGCTGATGAGGGTGAATCCGGCACTGTCTTTTATCTATGACGCCTCTGTGGAGAAGGGGGCCAATCTGAGCGCCCTGATCGACGAGGCAGTTGCCAAGGGGCGGAAGCCGCCTGATAAGCCCGAATAATATGTGACTCACTGCGCTAGTATAAGCATGAATCGTTCCCGTCAGCCGCGCCGTGATGTTCACGGTATTATCCTGCTTGATAAGCCCTATGGCGTTAGCTCCAACTCCGCTTTGCAGCGGGTTAAGCGCTTCTACCAGGCGCGCAAAGCCGGTCACACCGGCAGCCTGGATCCGCTTGCTACTGGCCTGCTGCCGGTTTGTCTGGGTGATGCCACCAAAATGTCGGGCTTCCTGTTGGATGCCGATAAATCCTACCTTGTCCGAATCAAGCTTGGCATCAAGACCGCCACCGGCGATGCCGAAGGTGCGGCAGTGGCGATTCGCCCTATCGTTGATGTTGATAAGCCGCGCCTTCTGCGCGTGCTGGCGGATTTTACCGGGCCGATGGAGCAGGTGCCGCCAATGCATTCTGCGATCAAGCAGAATGGTCAGCCCTTATACAAGCTGGCGCATCAGGGTATTGTCGTGGAGCGCCAATCGCGTAGCGTGATCATTCACAAGATCTCCCTGTTACAGTTTGATGGCGATCTGGTGGAGGTCGAGGTTGACTGCTCCAAGGGGACTTACATCCGTGTCTTGGCAGAGGATATCGGCGAGGCACTGGGGTGCGGTGCCCATGTGGCGGAATTGCGTCGCACCAGGGCGGGCCCATTTGATGGCGCGCAGATGCTGACCCTGGATACGCTGGAAGAGCGTGCGAAAGAAGATTTGTCGTGTCTGGATGGCTTGTTGCTACCGATGGATAGCGCATTAGCGCACTTGCCGGATGTTTTGCTGCCCGACGACGCAGCCTATTTTTTGCGTCAGGGGCAGGCGGTGCGGGCGTCCCAGGCTCCGCTTAGCGGTTGGGTGAAACTTTACACTCGCCAGCGACGCTTTCTGGGCGTGGGTTGTATGCTTGAGGATGGCCGGGTGACCCCCAAGCGGCTTGTTGGCGGCATGGATGGTTAATCAGGGGGCAGTTGGAGTGGTTTTAAATAGGCCGCTAATTGCTGCTCTATTTTTTGGTGCAAATAATATAGGTTTGATCAAGTTTGTCTTGTAACCCGACATGCTGCGCGGGTACAATATTCGTTTTCGATTTTGTGAGCATAATAGAGGAGTTACCATGCCACTGAGCGCTGAAGATAAGGGCGGGGTTGTCAAGCAGTATCAACGCACGGCCACTGACACAGGGTCGCCGGAAGTCCAGGTAGCGCTGCTGTCCGCGCGTATCGACCAGTTGTCGGGTCATTTTAAGGCCCATAGCAAAGATCACCATTCCCGTCAGGGCCTGTTGCGCATGGTGAGCCAGCGCAGAAAGCTGCTGGACTATGTCAAGAAAACCGATCTGGGTCGTTATCGCGATCTGATCGCGCGCCTTGGTTTGCGCCGGTAACGTCTGCCGCTCACCTTTAAATAAGGGGATTTTTATATCTGTGTTCTCTTCCGGGGCGCATGGGTGGGTTTTAAACCTATCCCTGTGCTTGCAGCAAGCGCGGGAGATACCTGTGATTGCTGATGTCTCCTGGCGATTATTTTAAGGAATTGGATGTGACCCTCATCAAAAAAGTTTTCCAGTACGGCGCGCACGACGTCACGATTGAAACAGGCGAAATTGCCCGCCAAGCCACAGGTGCCGTGATGTGCAGCATGGGCGACACGGTGGTTATGGTGACCTGTGTCGGAGTTAAAACAGCCGTGCCAGGCCGGGACTTCTTTCCGTTGACGGTCAACTACCAGGAGCGCACTTACTCCGCTGGTAAGATCCCTGGGGGATTTTTCAAACGCGAAGGACGCCCCACCGAAAAAGAGACCCTCACCTCCCGCTTGATTGACCGTCCGCTCCGCCCCCTCTTCCCTGAAGGGTTTATCAACGAAGTCCAGATCATCGCCACGGTAGTTTCGCTGGACACCAATATCGACCCTGATATCCCCGCCATGCTGGGTGCGTCCGCCGCAGTTGCGATCTCCGGCATCCCCTTCTCTGGCCCGGTGGGCGCCGCCCGCGTGGGTTATAAGAATGGTCAATACATTCTCAACCCCGGCAAAGATCAGATCAATGATTCCGATCTGGATCTGGTAGTGGCCGGTACGGAAAGTGCGGTGTTGATGGTGGAGTCCGAGGCCCGCGAACTGTCCGAGACAGTGATGCTGGATGCCGTGATGTTCGGCCATGAGCAATTGCAGATCGCTGTGAATGCAATACGTGAACTGGCCGCCGAGGTGGGTACGCCTGCCTGGGATTGGCAGCCTCCGGCGGCGGACCTCGATTTGCAGGAAGCGGTCAAGAACGCCTGCGGCGGAGCGATTGCCGAGGCCTACCAGATTAAAGAAAAGCGTGTACGCCAGCATCGTCTCGCAGAGATTCGCAAAGATGTGGTTGCCAAGCTGTGCGCTGAAGGTGCTCAGCCTGTTTGGGTTTCTGATGCCGTCAAAGGCGCTGTCGAGTCGCTGGAAAGCAGTTTGGTACGCAACAGCATCCTGGAAGGCGCGCCGCGTATCGACGGGCGTGACACCCGCTCTATCCGCCCTATCACCATCCGCACCGGCGTATTGCCGCGCGCCCATGGTTCCGCGTTGTTTACTCGTGGTGAAACCCAGGCGCTGGTAGTGGCTACGCTCGGCACCGCGCGTGATGCCCAGGTCATCGACGCGATTGAGGGCGAGCGTAAAGAGCCTTTCATGTTGCACTACAACTTCCCGCCGTCATGCACCGGCGAGACCGGCATGGTCGGTAGCCCGAAGCGCCGCGAGATCGGCCATGGCCGCCTTGCCAAGCGGGGCGTTATAGCGGTAATGCCGAACATGACCGACTATCCTTATGCAATCCGCGTCGTCTCCGAAATCACCGAGTCCAACGGCTCCAGCTCCATGGCGTCGGTGTGCGGCAGCAGCTTGGCGCTGATGGACGCTGGCGTGCCGATCAAGGCGCCGGTGGCCGGTATTGCCATGGGGCTGATCAAAGAGGGTGAGCGCTTTGCGGTGCTCAGCGACATTCTGGGTGATGAGGATCATCTGGGCGACATGGATTTCAAGGTTGCCGGGACCACGGGGGGCGTTACCGCTCTGCAAATGGACATCAAGATCGATGGCATTACCCGTGAGATCATGTCGGTTGCCCTGGATCAGGCCAAGGAGGGGCGTCTGCACATCCTGAGCAAGATGAATGCGGTGCTTTCCCAGCCGCGCGGCGAGTTGTCCGAATACGCGCCGCGTTACGTCACCTTCAAGATCAATCCCGAGCGCATCCGTGATGTGATTGGCAAGGGCGGCGCCACCATTCGCGCACTAACCGAAGAAACCGGCACCAGCATTGATATCACTGATGATGGCACAGTGAAAATCGCCTCTGTGGACAAGGCCGCCGGATTGGAGGCGCGTCGCCGCATCGAGGAGATCACTGCTGATGTGGAAGTGGGCAGGGTCTATGAGGGTAAGGTTTCAAAACTGATGGATTTCGGCGCCTTCGTGACCATACTTCCTGGTAAGGATGGCTTGGTGCATATCTCCCAGATCTCGGATGAGCGCGTTGAAAACGTCAGTGACAAGCTGACCGAAGGCGAAGTAATCAAGGTGAAGGTGCTGGAGATAGACAAGCAGGGACGTATCCGCCTGAGTATGAAGGCGGTTGGTAAAGACAGCTAAGAGGGCCGTCTAGGTATCAAAAAAAGGCCGGGGCGAGACATCGCCCCGGCCTTTTTTATGGGTAATATAGCGTGTGAATTAGACAAGCAGCAGAATAGCGGCATAGCGCGCAGCCTTGCCAATGGCGATAAACAGCAGTGCCAGCCCGCCATGTATGCGCAGCCAGCCCGCCGCCACGCACAGCGGGTCGCCGATTATCGGTAACCAGGAAAACAGCAGCAGTGGGCTACCCCATTTTTGCATATATTGCACTGCGCGCCGCAGTTTTTCATTGCCCATGGCTTGCGCGGGGTAGCGCCATGCGATTACCCGGCCGATCAGCCAGGAGCTCATTCCGCCCAGCGTATTGCCCAGTGTCGCCACCCAGAATAACGTCAAAGGATCATGGCCCTTGTTGGCAGCCAGCAGCGCCAGGATCGCTTCCGAGCCGCCCGGTATAATCGTTGAGGCAAGAAAGGCGCTCAGGAATAGCGCCCATACCCCCCATTCGTTGACAAACTCCAGCATTAGGCTCTGTTGACCTTTGGCCATGAAAGGAAATAAAAAAGCGGCCGAAGCCGCTTAGTGGTGATGCGTGTGGTTTTTGTTGTAAACCCGCATCCCTGCAATCTTGGCGGGATGTAAGATGTAATACAATGTGTCGTGGAATCTAAACTACAGGTATGGCATGAGTCAAGACCGTTTTAAAACACGAAATTCACGAAATAAAACAAAAACATGGATTGCTTCAGAAATTCACCGGATGGGTGGCAAGTAACACGCGATATGTATATGAATATTTTCGTGTTTTTTCGTGACTTTCGTGGATAACCGAGTTTTTTAGGTTGATGAATCTTGGTGCCGCAATCGCGGATATGACTAAATCAGAGATGCCGAATATCCCGGTGCGCCATCTGGGACATCGCGACTACCTGCCGGTATGGCACGCCATGCAGGAATTTACCGCTGCGCGCACTGAGGATACCGCCGATGAGCTGTGGCTGGTGGAGCACCCGCCGGTGTATACCCAGGGCATGAACGGCAAGCCTGAGCACCTGCTTGATCCGGGCGCTATCACGGTGATCCAGGTGGATCGTGGTGGACAGGTCACCTACCACGGGCCGGGTCAGGTCGTGGTCTATGTGCTGATTGACCTGCGCCGCCGTGGCTGGGGGGTGCGGCAACTGGTTGGCTTCATGGAGCAGGCGGTGATCGGCCTGCTGGCGGACTATGGCATCACTGCCCACGCGCGCCGCGACGCCCCCGGTGTGTATGTTGGGAACAGCAAAGTCGCAGCCCTCGGACTGCGCGTGCGCCGAGGATGCAGCTATCACGGCCTGAGCCTCAATGTGGCGATGGATCTGGAGCCGTTCCAACGTATCAACCCGTGCGGCTATGCGGGGATGGAGGTTACGCAAGTGAGCGATTTGGGTGGTCCGGGCGATCTTGGCGCAGTGTCTGATGCGCTGTTAAGGCATCTTGGGCGGCATCTGAGGTAAACTACGTCGCCCCCATAGATTGCGCGGATTGAATATGAATGTTTGAATCTGCGCAAATTCTTTTAACACATTTTCCGCAGAAACTCCCATGGCCATATCCGATAGCGACGAACTTCCTCCCTTGGCGCCCAACCCTATGAAGGGCGAGTCAAAAGTGTCCCGTATTCCGGTTAAGGTGGTGCCCGCCGCTGTGCCGCTGAGAAAACCGGCATGGATACGTGCCCGTTCGCCCAACAGTCCCGAGGTTGCGCGGCTCAAGGGCGTGTTGCGCGAACACAAGCTTCATACCGTGTGCGAAGAGGCGTCATGCCCGAATCTGGGGGAATGTTTCGGCCATGGCACCGCTACCTTTATGATTATGGGGAATATTTGCACGCGGCGTTGCCCGTTTTGCGATGTCGCCCACGGCAGGCCTGATGCGCTGGATGCCGATGAGCCGGAGAATCTTGCGCGTACCATTGAGGCGATGGGGCTGCGCTATGTGGTGGTGACTTCGGTGGACCGTGACGACCTGCGCGACGGCGGTGCGGGCCACTTCGCCGCCTGCATCCAGGCGATACGCCGCAGGGCGCCGGACACGCGGCTCGAAATCCTTGTGCCTGATTTTCGTGGGCGCATGGATGTCGCGCTGGAGGTGCTGAACGACAATCCACCGGATGTTTTCAACCACAATCTGGAAACCGTGGCGCGCCTCTACAAGCAGGCACGCCCCGGTTCCGATTATGAGTGGTCTCTCAAATTATTACAGCGCTTCAAGGCGGCCCATCCCGCCATCCCTACCAAGTCCGGCGTGATGCTCGGCCTCGGTGAGACCATCGAGGAAGTTGAACAGGTGATGATGGATTTACGCGCTCACGGCTGCAACATGCTCACCCTTGGTCAATATCTGCAACCCAGCCAACACCACCTGCCCGTGGCGCGCTACGTTACGCCAGATGAGTTTGATCGTCTCGCGGAAGCAGGCCGCAACATGGGCTTTGCTAATGTCGCCAGCGGTCCGATGGTGCGCTCCTCCTATCACGCCGATCTCCAGGCGGCGGGCGATAAAGTCGTATAGCTTTCTTTTGATCCCTCCTGACATAATGCTGTCAGGAGGGGTGGCGTAGAGTTATAGCTCCATTTGGTAATGAGCCAAACGGTCAAATTCGATCAATTTCAACTGGAGGAGAAGCATATGGACAAAGTGCAGCATTTTGAAATCCCGGCCGATGATATCACCCGTGCGAGAAAATTTTACGAAGGCGTGTTTGGCTGGAATACGGTGGAGTTTCCCATGCCGGGCATGCAGTATGTGGGGCTACACACTGGCCCGGTAGACGAAAAAAATATGCCGAAGGAAGCGGGCTATATCAATGGCGGTATGTTCGAGCGCAACCCGAAATTTCCCGTCCAAGGCCCAGTGGTTGCAATGACCGTCGAAAACATTGACGCATCGCTTGCGAAAGTGAAAGCCGCTGGTGGCGTGGTCGTGATGGAGAAAATGCAGATCGCCGATATGGGCCTTTATGCGTATGTCAAAGATACCGAAGGCAATATAATTGGCATCTGGCAGAATTTGAAGTCGTGTTAGCGGTGAAATAAGTATCGCCCCAATAAACGCGGGAATTTTGCTGCCTTGGTAGAGGGATTTTGCAACGCAGAATCCCTCTACTGTTTTCAGGCTCAAGCCAAATTAGTATGGAATACTATGCGCCGCGCCGACCGTCTGTTTCAGATTATCCAGATTCTGCGCCGTCGCAGGGTGACCACGGCGCAACGGCTGGCGGATGAGCTGGAGGTGTCGGAGCGGACGATTTACCGGGATATTCAGGATCTTTCCATCTCCGGCGTGCCTATCGAAGGTGAGGCGGGAATAGGGTATGTGCTGCGGCACGGATTTGATCTGCCGCCGTTGATGTTCACCAACGACGAGCTTGAGGCTCTGGTGCTCGGCACACGTATTGTCAGTAGTTGGGCCGATGCCGCGCTGGCGCGGGCTGCGGGCGATGTGCTGGTGAAAGTTGATGCGGTGCTGCCGCCACGGCTCAGGCAGCGCATCACCGATTCCCCGCTGCATGTCCCGGATTTTCACATTTCCAGTACTGCAATCGCTGCGTTGGGGCCATTGCGCAATGCGATTGCCGCGCGGTGCAAAGTGTTTTTCGCCTATACGCGCGCGGATGGCGCCCAATCCCGGCGCACCATCCTGCCTCTGGGATTGTTTTACTGGGGCGCCACGTGGTCGCTGGTGGCATGGTGCGAATTGCGCAATGATTTTCGCAACTTCCGGCTGGATCGCATTGAACGCCTGGAAGTTCTCGACGAAAAATTCGATGATAAGCCGGGGCAAACCTTGCAGGATTTTTTTGTTGTGTGTCGCGTAAACGGGGGTGAATAAAATGCGGCGTTGTGAGTGGGCAAACGGAAGTCCATTGGAAATGGAGTATCACGATAGCGAGTGGGGCGTGCCTGTCCATGATGACCGGGTGTTGTTCGAGTTTTTGATTCTGGAAGGCGCGCAGGCAGGCTTGAGCTGGTCGACAATACTCAAAAAGCGCGGGAATTATCGAGTGGCATTCGATGATTTTGATGCCCAAAAAATCGCGCAGTACGATGAAGACAAAATCGCCGCACTTCTTGCCGATCCCGGTATTGTGCGTAACCGGCTGAAAGTGGCTGCCACGGTTCTGAACGCCAGGTTATTTTTGGCTGTACAAAAAGAATTTGGTAGTTTTGATCGTTATATCTGGGGCTTCGTCGGCGGCAAGCCCATCATAAACGCGCGGCAAACCGCCAAGGATGTTCCCGCCAAAACAGCGGAATCGGATGCCATGAGCAAGGATCTGGCCAAGCGCGGCTTCAAATTTGTTGGCTCCACCATCTGTTATGCCTATATGCAGGCGACCGGGATGGTGAACGACCATGATGTGGAGTGCCACCGCTATCATGCCTGTCAGTAAGCAGTACAGCGATTACGTGCTTGAGCAACTGCGCTGTGCCGGGCCAGTAATCGCCAGGAAAATGTTTGGCGGGATGGGGCTTTATTTGCAGGGCGTGTTTTTCGCATTGATTGCCAGTGATATCCTGTACTTCAAGGTGGATGACACCACCCGGCCTGATTATGAGGCTGCGGGTATGGAACCGTTTCAACCCTTTGCTGACAGGCCCTCCTATACCATGCAGTACTACGAGGTACCGGTAGACGTGCTGGAGGATGCTGCAGAGTTGCGGGTGTGGGTTAACAAGGCGCTGTCCGTGGCATTGCGCAAGGCCTCTGGCGGCAAGAAAGCCCCTAAAAAACCCAAATCATAACCTTGGGAATCCTGTTCTTCCCGTCATTTCTTCAAACCCGCCGGGATGGTGTACAATCATTGATTCCATAGAAACAACACGAGGAATCCCCATTGGAGCAATTTCGTGGCACCACGATCCTGTCGGTGCGCCGTGCCGGGCGGGTGGTGATCGGTGGCGATGGGCAGGTGTCGTTGGGCAATACCATCATGAAGGGCAATGCCCGCAAGGTGCGCCGTCTCTATAATGGCGGGGTGCTGGCCGGTTTCGCCGGCGGCACGGCGGACGCCTTTACCCTGTTTGAGCGTTTTGAGGGCAAGCTTGAGAAATATTCGGGCAACTTGCAACGCGCAGCGGTGGAGCTGGCCAAAGACTGGCGCACAGACCGTATGCTACGTCGCCTGGAGGCCATGCTGACGGTGGCCGACAAGCACGTCTCATTGATTATTTCCGGTAATGGCGATGTGATCGAGCCGGAAAACAGCCTGATGGCGATAGGTTCCGGCGGGGCATTTGCCCAGGCTGCGGCGCGCGCCCTGCTGGAAAACACCGAGATGGATGCGCGCACTATTGTCGAGCGTGCGCTGTCTATTGCCGCCGACATCTGTGTCTATACCAACCATAACCTGACCATCGAAGAGCTGGAAGCGGTCAACCCCGATTGAGCGTTATCCGTGAGTCCCAAACCATGTCCGAAATGACCCCAAGAGAAATCGTCCAGGAACTGGACAAACACATCGTCGGCCAGGCCGCCGCCAAGCGCGCCGTGGCCATTGCCCTGCGCAACCGCTGGCGCAGGATGCAGATCGGCGAGCCGCTGCGCAGCGAGGTCACGCCGAAGAACATCCTCATGATTGGCCCTACCGGCGTGGGCAAGACCGAGATCGCGCGGCGCCTTGCCAAACTGGCCAACGCTCCGTTTATCAAGATCGAAGCCACCAAGTTTACCGAGGTAGGCTATGTCGGGCGCGACGTGGAGTCGATCATCCGCGACCTGATGGACATATCCATCAAGATGACGCGCGAGGAGGAGATGAAGAAAGTGCGTCATCGCGCCGAGGACGCAGCTGAGGAGCGCGTTCTCGACATCCTGCTGCCGCCCGCGCGCGGCATGGGTTTCGGCGCAGAGCCACCCAGCGCGGAGGCCTCATCAACACGCCAGAAATTCCGCAAGAAGCTGCGCGAAGGAGAGCTTGATGAGCGCGAGATCGAGGTGGAGGTCAGCGTCGCGCCCGTCGGTGTGGAAATCATGGCGCCACCCGGTATGGAAGACATGAGCAGCCAGTTACAGAGCCTGTTTCAGAATATCGGGACGGGGCGCACGCGCACACGCAAGATGCGTGTCAACGAGGCCTTCAAGGTGCTCACCGATGAGGAAGCTGCCAAGCTCGTCAATGAAGAAGAAATCAAGATCAAGGCCGTGCATAATGTCGAGCAGAACGGTATTGTGTTTCTGGACGAGATAGACAAGATCGCCAAGCGCGGCGAGCACGGCGGGCCGGATGTGTCGCGCGAAGGCGTGCAGCGCGACTTGCTGCCTCTGGTGGAAGGCTCCACCGTATCCACCAAGTCCGGCACGGTGCGCACCGACCACATCCTGTTCATTGCCTCGGGTGCGTTTCATCTTTCCAAACCGTCGGACCTTATCCCTGAGTTGCAGGGACGGCTGCCGATCCGCGTCGAACTGGATGCGCTGACGGTGGATGATTTCGTCAGAATACTCACCGAGCCCAGCGCCTCGCTCACCGAACAATACCGCGCGTTGCTGGTGACGGAAGGTGTGACACTTACCTTCAGCAAGGATGCCATCGCGCGCATCGCAGAGGTGGCCTGGCAAGTCAACGAACGCACCGAAAACATCGGGGCGCGGCGCCTGCATACCGTGCTGGAGCGGCTGCTGGAAACCCTCTCCTTCGAGGCCTCCGACCGCAACGGTCAAACGCTTGAGATCGACGCCGCCTATGTGGATGAGCACCTTGCAAAACTGGCGAAGGATGAGGATTTGAGCAGGTATATTTTGTATGGTTGATGAAAGTAGGCAAAAATAGACGCCGACCATACTTAGAGTTGGACCTTACCGATTTTTCTTTTACGCGGGTGACGGGAACGAACCCGTGCATATTCATATTGAGCGTGATGACAAGATTGCGAAATTTTGGCTTGATCCAATCAGGTTGCAGAGTAGTGGTGGGTTCAGCCGGGTAGAAATTGGTCAAATCCAGAAAATTATTAATGAATATCACCTGCAGTTAGCGGAGGCGTGGCATGGGTATTTTGGCAATTGAAATGGAGGTTCCTTATGCCGAGGGCGTCACGGTAACCGAGGATACCTTGAGTGTGGATTTAAGCGACGGACGAACCATTTCAGTACCGCTGGCTTGGTTTCCCAGGCTTTCATATGCCACCCCAGGGGAGCGGAACAACTGGCGTTTGATCGGCAAGGGTCAGGGCATCCATTGGGAAGATATTGACGAAGACATTAGTGTCGATGATTTGATCGTTGGTAAGGCATCAGGCGAAAGTCAAACTTCTTTTAAGGAATGGCTAAGCAAGCGTGCTTGATCCATTTGCGGAACTTTTTTTAGAATGATCACAGATAACAAACCCAGACCCACCGACATCCGCCTGCATCAAAAATCGCGGGTGCTCGAAGTATTCTTCGATGACGGTGCGCACTTCCAGCTGCCATGCGAGTATCTGCGCGTCTACTCGCCGTCGGCGGAGGTGCGCGGCCATGGGCCGGGACAGGAGGTGTTGCAAGTAGGCAAGGAGAGCGTCAACATCACGGCCATCGAGCCGGTCGGCAACTATGCCGTGCGTCTGGTGTTTGATGATGGACACAACACCGGACTGTATTCCTGGAATGTGCTCTACACCTTGGGCGAAAACTACGACACCTTCTGGCGGGAATATCTGGTGCGCCTTGAAAAGGCCGGACATGCTCGTAATGAACCCGCTACAGCTTCCTAAGGATAATGCCCATGGATAAACGCGAACCAACAGACGACACCACCCACTTCGGCTTCCAGCGCGTGCCGGTGACGGAGAAAGCGCGCAAGGTGGCGGGGGTGTTCGACTCCGTAGCCTCCAAATATGACGTGATGAATGATGTCATGTCGTTCGGCATCCACCGCTTGTGGAAGCGTTTTGCCATCGAGATGAGCAACGTGCGTGCCGGACAGCACGTGCTGGACCTGGCCTCCGGCACGGGTGATCTTGCTGCCCAGTTTGCGCGCAAGGTGGGGCCGGCCGGCTATGTGGTTTCTTCCGATATCAATGCCAACATGCTCAACACCGGGCGCGCGCGTCTGGTGGATCAGGGTGTGGTGGGCAATGTGCGCTATGTGCAGGCCAACGCCGAATGCCTGCCGTTCCCCGACAATCATTTCGACTGCATCACCATTGCCTTCGGTCTGCGCAATGTTACCGACAAGGATGCCGCGCTACGTTCCATGTGCCGTGTGCTGCGGCCTGGCGGACGGTTGCTGGTGCTGGAGTTTTCCAGGCCGGTGGTGTCTGGACTTAAGTCTGTCTATGATGCCTATTCGTTCAAGTTGCTGCCGCTGATGGGTAAGATGATCGCTGGAGATGCCGAAAGTTATCGTTACCTGGCTGAGTCGATACGCATGCATCCCGACCAGGAAAGCCTCAAGGGGATGATGCAGCGTGCGGGTTTCGAGCGTTGCGAATATTTTAATCTGGCGGGCGGGATTGTTGCGTTGCACCGGGGATATAAGTTGTAGGAGCGAGCCTGTGCGCTATACGCGTCCAACGAGAAAGTGTGATCCACGAAAGGCACGAAAAAATGGATTGTGGTTTTCCTGTGGTTGCTTATCAATAGTGCTTGCCAGGCAACTTCAGTTGCTATCCGAAAGCAACAGTCGAACGGATTGTGCCATGAAGCTTTTTCGTGCCTTTCGTGTTTCTCGTGGACGGTGCGTAACATCACACATTAAAAAACCTCTGTGTACACTGTGTCTCCGTGGCTAATTTTGAAGGGCACTATAGTGCAAGTACCTACATTTTTTCTCTCTGCACTTGATGCTGCGTTAAACGCCTGTCTGCGCCTTGACCCCGGTACCCTCCAGCGCCTCACCGCACTGTCCGGCAAGGTGATCGCCATCGAGCTGCGCGGCTTGGATCTTACCTTATACTTGCTGCCCAACGCGAAAGGCATGCAGGTGTCGGGCGTTCATGAGGGCGCGCCAGATACATTGCTGAGCGGCACACCTCTGGCGTTGGCGCGGCTGGGCGCGGCCAAGCATGAGCCGGGCGCGTTGTTTTCCGGCGATGTGGAAATCCGTGGTGATATAGAGCTGGGGCAGCGTTTCAAATTTATTCTCGATGCCATCGACATTGACTGGGAAGAGCAGTTATCCAGGTTGGCCGGCGATGTCATCGCGCACCAGGTTGGCAACGCGGTGCGCGACATACTTGGCTGGAGCCGCCGCGCGGCGGACACGCTGGGCCGCGATACCGCCGAATTCCTGCACGAGGAAAGCCGCGATTTACCCAAGCGCGATGAAGTGGAAGAATTTCTTGCGGGTGTCGATACACTGCGTTCCGACGCTGACCGGATCGAAGCGCGTATCCACCGTTTGCATGGGCTGATGCAACGCAGGGGTGCCGGATGATCCGCCCCGGCCAGGCGTTACGCCTGCTGCATATTAATCGTATTCTGGTACGGCACGGGCTGGATGAAATAGTCCTTGCTACGCACCTGTTCCGTCCATTCCGTTTTCTTCTGTATCTTATGCCGTGGCGCTGGTTTGGCGTATCCCAAGAGGCGCGTGGTGTGCGCATCCGGCGCGCCCTGGAAGACCTGGGGCCGATCTTCGTCAAGTTTGGCCAGACCCTCTCTACGCGTCCTGATTTGCTTCCTCCTGACATTGCCCAGGAGCTGGCGCGGCTGCAAGACAGTGTGCCGCCATTTCCAGGGTTGCAGGCGCGCGTGATCATCGAGCAGGCCTATGGCAGACCACTCGCCGAGGTATTTCAGTTCTTCGATGAAACCCCGCTGGGTTCCGCCTCCATCGCCCAGGTACATGCCGCGCGCCTGCACGACGGCAAAGAGGTGGTGGTAAAAGTAGTGCGCCCCAGCATCGAGAAGGTCATTCAGCGCGACATCGGCCTGCTCTATATCGTCGCCGATCTCGCCGAACGCTACTGGAAAGAGGCGCGGCGTCTGCGCCCACGCGATGTTGTGGCAGAATATGAAAAGACCATCCTCGGTGAACTCGATTTGATGCGCGAGGCCGCCAATGCCTCGCAACTGCGCCGCAATTTCTTAAATTCGGATCTGCTATACGTGCCTGAGATCTACTGGCCGCAGACGCGCCGCAACGTGATGGTAATGGAGCGCATCTTCGGCGCGCCGATCAGTGACGTGCCATTATTGCTACAGCAGGGAATTGACCTCAAAAAACTGGCAGAGAAGGGCGTGGAGATCTTCTTCACCCAGGTGTTCCGCGACAACTTCTTTCACGCCGACATGCACCCCGGCAACATCTTTGTTTCTCCCCAAGGCCGTTACATCGCCGTGGACTTCGGCATCATGGGCACGCTCAGCCCCGAGGATCAGCGTTATCTCGCCGAGAATCTGCTGGCCTTCTTCAACCGCGACTACCGGCGCGTCGCTGAACTGCACGTGGAGTCCGAATGGGTGCCCGCAGGTACCCGTGTCGACGAATTCGAGTCTGCCATCCGCAGCGTCTGCGAGCCGATCTTCGAACGTCCACTCAAGGATATCTCTTTCGGCTATCTGCTGCTGCGCCTGTTCCAGACCGCGCGCCGTTTCAACATGGAAGTGCAACCCCAATTGGTGCTGCTGCAAAAGACCTTATTGAATATCGAAGGGCTGGGGCGCGAGCTGTACCCCGATCTCGATCTATGGACTACCGCCAAGCCCTTTCTCGAACGCTGGATGCGCGAACAGTTCGGGATGCACGCCTTGTATAAGAACTTGCGCGCCCAGATCCCGGGTTGGGCCTCAAGCCTGCCGCAATTGCCCGCCCTGGTGCATGACGTATTGCAACAAGCGCGTGATGGAAAACTGCGTGTGGAATGGCAATCCGAAGAGCTGCAAAAGATTCGCAGCGAGATTAAACGTGCCAATCAGCGCACCTTCGCCGCCATCGTCGGCGCCGCCTTGATTATCAGTGCCGCCGTCATCAAAGGACTGGATGGCAATGCCCCCGCGATGATCGGCGGTGCGCCGCTGATCACCTGGTTGCTCGGTGGCATGGGGTTGATTATTGTGTTTCTTGCGTGGCCGGATGATAGGAATTAGCCCGAATGCGAAAGGGGCGGCAACGGATATGCTCAGCCTATGGATCTTCTTTTCTCTTTTTAGATGTTCCCGTTATTCGTTTGGTTCAGCTGCCAATGCCCTGCGACATTCAATCGCTGCCTGGTAAAACTTCAGCATGCGCTCTGCCAGCTTGTCGGCCGACCATCCGTGCGCATATTCACGCCCTGCATCACCGAGTTGCCTGCGCGCATCGTCATTACCCAGCATCTTTATGACCTTACCGGAAAAGTCTTCCAGATTTTCTTCGGCAATCCAGACCCCGGATCCTTCGCGCAATACGTCGCGGGTTCCCATTTCTGCAATAGACACCACCGGCACACCTTGCGCCATCGCTTCCAGCAGAACCAGTCCCTGGGTTTCTGTCCGCGAGGAAAATACAAAAATATCCGCAGCGCGATAACAATTGTTAAGTTCAGTATGGCGATCAAGGTAGCCGATAAACATGACATTGCCGGACAGTCCGGACTTGCTGACTTCATGCTCCAGCCCTTCGCGCGCCGGGCCTTCACCGGCAATCAGCAATAACACTTCTGGTATGTCATGCCTGACCCGGTCAACAACTTGTAACAGGAATCCGATATTCTTTTCATGCGCGACGCGCCCGACGAAAAGCAGAACGCGCCGTTGCAGCGCGATGCCGTATTTTTTGCGGAAATCGGCCCCATTACCCGGCGCAAAGCTTTCCGGTTCCAGACCGGTGGGAATGACTCCCGCGAGCGTCGTCACACCATAGCGACGCAATACATCCATCATGGGTTGCGAGGGAACCACCATCCCGTCGAGACTGTTGCCTTGATGACGGGAGAAACGGCGAGCAAGCGCTCCGGTCATCACCTTGGGCAAAAGTGGAATGTAGTGGTGAAAATATTCCTCAAAGAATGTGTGATAGGTTTCTATGCATGGGATATCCAGCACCTGGGAGAGTTTGATGCCGAGGTAATGTGCCACGAACGGGGTCTGGATGTGGATGATGTCGTAACGTTCGCCGCGCAGTTTCTCGATGTGCTCCATCACCCAGTTGAATTTCATCAGCCGGTCTTCAGGATCAAACGGCAGGATGCGCGCAGGCACGCGCATGATGTCGCTTTCATCCGCGCTGGGCGCCATATAGTCCGGCGCGA
Organism: Gammaproteobacteria bacterium; assembly: GCA_016191235.1. GTDB lineage: Bacteria > Pseudomonadota > Gammaproteobacteria > Ga007554 > LNEJ01. Next base: position 19,283 of record JACPOZ010000017.1, on the reverse strand, counting down.
CCAAGTGTACCGTATGGCCGCATTCGCGCAGCTCGTGCCGGAAAGTTTCTATCGAAGTGGAAACACCGTTGATGCGCGGGAAATAAACGTCGGATATAAACAGAATTTTCATCGCGGGTGTATGAAGTGATTATGGAGGGCAATCATGCTGGGAGGTAATGACTGTCAGTCGAGCAGAACCAGCAGCCAGACCAGTACCAGGTTAACGATAGTTATGAGCACAGCAGCACTGCCGATGTCCTTGGCGCGCTTGGCAAGACGATGATCATCCAGCGAGATGCGATCAACCGTGGCTTCAATAGCCGAATTCAGCAACTCGACGATGAGCAACAGTAATACGCTGCCTACCATTAGAGCTCGCCCGATAGCATCCGCATCAAGCCAGAACGCCAGTGGCAGTAAGACGAACGCTAGCAACACCTCCTGGCGAAAGGCGTCTTCATTCCGGTATGCCTCTCGGATCCCCGCGCAAGAATAATTGAAGGCATTCAATAAACGCTTGAATCCGGTCTTGCCTTTATAAGGACTTTCCATCATTCGCCTTGGCAATAATTAATCGGCGGGATTGGGGTTTGGGTTTGCGTTCCACACAACAAGCTCCATGCGCCCGTCAAAGTGTTCCACGATGGCAGTGCAACTATCCACCCAATCACCGCAGTTTATATAACAGAGTCCACCGACCTCTTTTATCATCGGCCAATGAATGTGGCCGCAAATTGCGCCATCAAGATTACGCTCACGAACATGATGAATGACTGCGTCTTCGAAATTAAATATAAAGCTGACGGCGGTTTTTATCTTGCGCTTGGCATAGCCAGCCAGCGACCAGTAGCCGGGGCGCCGAAAGGTTCTGCGTAGCCAGGACAAGTAAATATTCAGGCTCACCAGCATGGTGTATGACTTGTCCCCGAGGATTGCCACCCACTTGTGATGACGCGTCACTTGATCGAATTCATCGCCATGCAACAGCAAATAACGACGTCCATCAGCGGCGGTATGAACAATCTCGTGCGCAACAACGATATCACCAAACGATGTGCCTACATATTCCCGCATGGCCTCATCATGATTTCCGGGGATGAAATAAATCTTGTCTCCATGCCGCGCGCACCGCAGAATCTTTTGCACCACCGTATTCTGGGCTGGTGTCCAGTGCACGCCGCCTCGGCTCATGGCCCATAAATCGATGATGTCACCGAGCAAAAAAACATTTTCGGCTGAGTATTCTTTCAGGAAATCGAGTAAGCGATTCGCCTGGCAGGCCTTTGTTCCAAGGTGTATGTCAGACAGAAATATCGATCGGACTTGGGTCATTTCCGGAATATGGCAAGGGCTGCGGAGTAAGCATCATTCCGGATGCGCGCACTCTTTGCGAGGCGATCCGTTGGCATATCGCCCGCCAACGTCAGCATGACCATTGATAAACCCAGATTGTCCATTAGGCGAAATAGAGCGCGCAACGCCGTTCGTGGTGAGCTTGTCGAACCATGAACGGCCCTTCGACAGGCTCAGGGCGAACGGTTTTGGGGCTAATGGACAATCTGGGATAAACATTCTTTTCCATGGCTACAGCATGGCATCGAACTGTTTAACAATTATTAAGGTTTTGTTTCAATAATATGACGCACTGAAGTCGCTGTACGCGACGCCAAAATTTCCTTGCGGCAACTCTTGTCGAGATGGAAACCCGCACGCTGAGCGGCGTGGATTTCCTGCGCAAAATCCTGCTGCATATCCTGCCAAAGGGTTTCAGGCGGGCGCGCGATTTCGGCTTTCTGCACCCCAACAGCAAACTGGTCAAGCTGGTGCAACTGATTAAACAGGTGGCTATTCCACCGCCCAAACCGCGGCCGGCGGTGAACTGCACCTGCTGCGGCAAGCCGATGCGTGATCTGGCTAAACTATTCCGGACACACAACCACAAGTAAAATTGAAACTTACTGAGAGGGTGTCCAGATGAGCGAACAGAAGAAACCAGAGAAGAAATACACAGCCGAGTTCAGGGAATCCGCTGTCAAGCTGGCGGTAGGGAGTGAGCAGCCGATCAGCAAGACCGCGCAGGAGCTGGGGATCAACAAGAACACCCTGCACACCTGGATCGGCAAATACCACATACGGGCTCTGACCCGTCGTACACGAGGCCGCCGTTTGGACCATATCATTGCGGAGCTGAGAGAAACCCTGCTTGGCTAGAAAGCGTACTTCGGCATCGCCGAAGTGCTGAGTCCTCTGCGCGATATCGACAAATGGATACTTTGCCCGTTACGCTGCTATCAATGGAAGCAATGGGGCCGAGCCGGTTACCGGGAACTGCGCAAGCGTGGAGTGACAGTGTGATCTGGCACACCAGCAAATCGGCGCATGGCCCGTGGCGGCTATCGAAAACCCCGGCGCTCACACCGGCTCTGCCAGCGAGGTACTTTAGCAGTAGGGGGCTGCCCGCCCTGGTGGCGAGGTAGGAATATATTCATCGAACCGCCGTGGTACCGTGACCCGTATGGCCGGTGGTGTGGGGGGAGCGGCGCCGTGAGGCGTCGCCCTATCCCGATTATAAATTCCTCTGGCTATCCTGACCTGGCCGTACTAATATGTAATACAATTCACTACATCGAGGCTAGTTTATGAGTATTACGAGTATTCGGATCTCTGACGATGTGGAAAAACCCCTGGAGGCCCTTTCCAAAAAGCTTGATAGGAGCAAAAACTATATTATTAATCAAGCTATTAAAGAGTTTATTGCGAGGCAGTCCGTGGAAGATTCAAGGTGGCAAGATACCCTCGAAGCGCTTGAATCCATAAAGGCAGGTAAATCCATTAATGAAGAGGATGTGAATGCCTGGCTGAATAGTTGGGGCACCAATGATCGTAAATCGCCACCTAAATTATGAAAATAAGGTATTCGCCGGAGTCTATCGATGATCTCCAAAGAGTGGTGGAATTTGTCGAGGTTAAAAACCCATTCGCTGCTCGTCGAATAGCGATAGATTTACAAGAGGGCATCGATAAGCTGAAGCAATTCCCAAAAATTGGTCTACCTGTTTTGAAAGCTTCCGATCCAGAGCAAGTCCGCGATCTTTATATAGGCAACTATACAGTACGTTACCTTGTCGCCGACGAAATTATCTATATATTAAGAATATGGCACAACAAAGAGAATGAAAAGAATTTATAACGAATAAGGATAGATCGTGATCGCCTTAGCGATCCACGATCTTATCCTTATTCGTTAGACCTCAAACACACGGCCGTGGTCTCGCGGATCAATCAAGATGATCTTGTCGAAGGCGTGCTGAATATTCGGCATCACTTTGGCTCTGAACACTTCGCGATCCTCCAAGTCCATGCCGTAGTCAATGTGGTCTGTAAGAACAAGCCACCACTCTGAATACTTGTCTCGGTACGGTGCAATCTTCCGCCCCTTCACCGAAAGACAAAGTCGTAGATTCTTCTCGACCTCACCCATGACCCACCCACCAGAATCGTCGTCGCTACTTGCGCCGAGGAGAAAGAAGCTTCCTTGGTCTTGCTCTGCACGAAGCAGATCAACCTCGAAGTTTTGGGTGATCTTGATAGTTGTGGCGGTTCTAGATGTACTGTGCATGAAAGAGAGAAGAGCCTGTTCAATCTTGGCTTGAAGCGGCTTCCGCTGGCCGACTGGGCGCCGGAAGTCCATGCAGACGAACCAACTCTCACCGTCGATAGATGGGCCCAGCGCAGGCAGAACTCTCTGCAAGCGCTGCCACAATGGAATCGCCAACTCTTCGAGCCCTTCCGTTGAACCATCAGGTCGTTCGTAGTTCTGATTCAGGCGACGCACCTCAACGCCAATGCTGCCGTCCAGGGAGAAGTCCGGCGGGATATTGCCGTCTGGTTCGAAAACCACAGCACCCCGACCGAGCGCCAAGAGGTACTTTTCTACAAGCTGCTCCGATTCGTCCATTGAGGTCTAACGCTCGCCATAACCGGCAGTAAAAAGCGGGGCGACGAAGGCGCGCCGCTTTTTACTGCCCGAGTTGATGGCGTTGTTAGCCGTCTTAACCTTCAATGAAGTAGTCACTGTCAATTTTCTTCGTTTCATACGATGTGACAGGAGTAACCCCAACATTATGGTCAATCATGAGTTGGGCTAACTGCTCGCCGTCTATGAGCACGATCTTTGAATCGATTTTTGCTACATAGTCTCCGGCTTCACGGCTGAAGTCGGAAGTGGTGATGAACACTCCTTTTTTCGCGCGGTGTCCTTGTAGCGCTCCTGCGAATTTCTGGATTTCAGGGCGCCCGATCGTAGCCTGCCACCGTTTAGCTTGAATATAAATGACATCGAGGCCAAGACGATCTTCGTTTATGATTCCGTCAATGCCTTCATCGCCGCTGCGGCCAATGGCCTTACCGGCTTCCTTTCGGGAACCGCCATAGCCCATTTTTACGAGAACGTCGATGACGAGGCGCTCGAAGAAAGACGGGGAACATTCCCTTACGAATTTGAGAAGCTCGGCCGTGAGATCTTCGCGCAGTTTCTGATATGCGGTTTCCAGAAGCTCGCCGGGTGTTTGAAGGGTTTCTGTTTCAGTGGTTTCTGTAGTTTCTTCCCGTTCCCGGTGTTTTGCGCGGAACTCCACAAATTCTGGAAATTGATCCAAGAACTTCACATTGATTTCGGTTGGATTCTTTGACAGAACTTCCCGCCCACGTTGGGTAATGCGGAAGTGACCGCGCCGCGTGGTTTCCAACAAGGCCGCCTTGCTCATATAAGACCTGGCCCAGGCCACGCGGTTGTCGAATCTTGGTTGCTGCCCACTCGGCAACAACTCATTCTTTTCGTCGTCCGTAAGCCCGAACTTCTCGGACAAACCCTCGATTGCTTCCCGGAGCGAATGCTCATTACCGTCCTCGGCAAAGCGGAGCAAGGGAAGCATGATTGACTGGTAATCAGGTATCGCCATGTTTGGTTCTTCTGTTGTTGATGGCTAACGCAAAGCTAAGCGGCGGCGCAGCCGTCCGCTTGAGCGCCGGGTTGGACAATGTCCTCTCAGATGGTCGCATACGTGATCAGTGCTCCTATGTTCAATCGTCATGCTCTAGAGTTATGACGACATTTCCCTTCTTGCGTCCTGTATCGACGTGGCGGTGAGCCTCGGCGATCTGCTCGAACGGATAGCGCCGATCAATAACCGGTTTGAATTCTCCCGCCTCAGCCAGCCCCGCGAGAAAACGCAAATCTTCAACCCGCATGGCGGCTGGCCCAGCGATGACTTGTCTGCTGCTCGTCATCGACACCCATGGAATCTGAAGCATGTCTGGCAGCCCAGCTAAAACCATAAGAAGGCGTCCTCCTTCTTTCAACGAAGCTTTGCTACGGGAGAACGGGGCCGTGCCGACGGTATCGACAATGACATCATAGGTTTCGCTATTCTGCGTGAAGTCTTCTTGGGTGTAGTCGATGACATGACTGGCACCCAGAGATCTCACTAGTTCCACGTTGGCGGTACTGCACACCCCAGTGACAATTGCCCCGAAATGCTTGGCAAGCTGCACCGCAGCTGTGCCAACCGCTCCGGAAGCGCCATTGACGAGCACTCTTTCCCCGCTCTTAAGTTTTCCTCTTCTGAGGAAATCCAACGCCGTTGTTCCGCCAAAAGATAGTGCTGCGGCTTCTTCAAAAGTCAGATTGGACGGTTTTAGTGCCACAGCCCCATCTTCAGCCATGCATTTGTACTCCGCATGACAACCCATGGAGGCATCGCTGAACGCAAAAACGGGGGCACCGACTTTGAATTTACTTACGTCTTTGCCGACCGATTCAATTACCCCGGCCAACTCCGACCCTAGTATGGGTTGCTTTGGTCGTGAGACTCCAAATACCAAACGCATGATGAGCCCGAAGCCGGCAGGCACATTGAGACTTCGCACCCTCCAGTCACCGGATGTTACCGTTGTCGCATGTGTTTTTATCAGGACTTCATTGTTCTTGGGCGTGGGCTTTTCGACCTCCTTCAATTGAAGAACGTCGGGTGACCCATATCTTTCATACACAATTGCTTTCATGCGTTATCGCCCTCGAAGGTTGCTTTGATCCGCAGTCTTTCGCGTTGTCCAACTATATTTTTTATTTAGAATCAATGCCAATTACGTTTTATTGGCGACATTTCCCATTTTTTAGCACACCTTCGGTTTTATCCATGCCGGGCACTCAAAATCCCCCCAATTGATGCGGGCGGTTAGCTCCGCATTTGCATCGACACCACGATGCCGGTGGTGAGGTCGCGCGATTCGCCCCACATCTGCCGGGCGTCGGGTGAGATTTGTAATCTCGCTTGGCCGATAGTGCCTGCGGCGGTTGAGTAGGAAATATTGACGAGGTTGCCGCTGATGGTGCCTTCTCCTACTGCAGTGACGCCCAGCCAAGGGTTTAGTTCCTGGATGGTGAGGTAGGTGCCTTGTTGCTGGATGACGTAAGATAGGCCTTGGGGACTGGCCCATTGACCGTAGAGCGCGGGCACGCTCGCTGGTGGCGGGAGGTCGATCGTCCCTGCGTCGAAGGGGGGGCCGCTACCTGTATCACGCTCCGCCAGTCTTTGTTCCAGCTCGGCCAGTTTCTGTTCAAGCTGGGCCTGATTCGTCCGCAGGGCGGGTTCGCTGGCCTGCTCCGGCTTGGTGACGGAGCCGAGGCCTGTGCGTTCGGTGAATTCAAGTTCCACCATGCCGGGGACTGAGACCTTGCTTACCATCAGGCCCGATTCCAGGCTGTAGTACAGTATGCCCACAATGAGTAAAGCGATCGCCACGCCGGCGGTGATTTTCCACCGGGCGATGTTTTCATTGGTCTGATCCTTGGACATGGTCCCCCCGTTCCAGTTGTAAGGTCCTTTTTGTGTGGCAAGCCCATTGGACCTTGATCGAAGTATAGTCTAAGCGCCGGTGTAATCACAGAACAGGAAGCGAGGGTGGAAACGTCTTTTTGGCCACGCGAATTAAAGACAGTGTAGGCAGATGAAACTTCTGTTTACTCCCCCTGCTTGGCTGGGATTTTTGTGTCCAAAAAACATTGCTTCAGGCCTTGTCCCCGTAAAGGGCATTGCCACTTTCACGGTGGGATAATATGCCCTTCACCGTAAAGGTGACAATGTCACGGGTGCAACGTTGGGTCCGCTTCGCTTGACCCAACCTACATTAAGTGAGCTATATTAAGTGAACGGTTCTGGGGTTAATGGACAATGGGTTTATGCCAATAACTTCAACCCTGTCGGCAGGGTTTCGCCAAACACCCGTTGTTCATCCGCCTCCTCCAGTTGTACTGCCTCCCTGACCATCTGCACCCAGGATCGCGCGGCTTTGGCGGCTTCGAGTTTTCGTGCCACTTTTTCACGCAGTTCGCTATCCAGATCCCGCGAGCGGTCGCCGCTGACGCGGCAGAGTAGGGTGGCGGCGAAGGCGGCGGTGGGGATGGTTTTCCAGTTAGCTGTGAGGGTTTGTTCAACCCAGTGACTGGCTATGTCTTGCGGGATGACGTTGTGGGCGCTGCCATAGAAAGGGACGCGCGCGCCCAGGCGGCCGACGCTCCACCAGGTTTGCGCGCTTTCGCTGGGTTTTTGCAGGCGTTCCAGCAGCCATTCGCCCACCTCGACTTTGCGCGTGGCGGGCAGGCGTTCGAGAGAGCCGGTGAGTCGTACCATGCCGTCGTAGCCCAGTTTTTTGGGGCCGGGCGGTTTTTTTTGGCCGCTGTGGGAGGCGGGCATCAAGTAAAAGGCGATGTCGTCGAGGATGTGTTGTTGCGCCGCTGCGTCGAGTCCGCCTGCGACGCGCCGCCATAAGGTCCACCACTCGGCCCATGTCTGCGCCTCGGGACTGAATTGCACGCCTTGAGGGTAGAGGCTCCACAGTTGCTGCACACGCCAGTCGTCGAGCGGGTAGCCGAAGCCGGGGCGCAGGCAATAGCCGGTGAGACCGAACCACTGGCGCTCGTGGTCGGCGGAACGGCGGCGGCGTTTGGCACCTTCCCAGAGCGCGCCGAACAGTTCGCGCAGCAGGGGTGTTTCCCAGCCGTCGCGTGGGCCGAGCAGCTGTTCCAGATCACTGCGCAGTTTTTTGATCTCGTTTTTCTCCACTGCATGTGCCTGTGCGCCATAAATGTGTTCGATGCGTTGTACGGCCTGGCCGAAGCGGGGATGCAGGTCGGTGACAGTGGCCATGCTCTGCGGCGCGCTGCCTGCGCCACGCAATTGAAATTCCAGTTTCCAGCGCTGCGTGCTGCCGTCGGTGGCGACGCAGTGCATGTCCAGCGTGCCCACCTCGGTCAGCAGGGCAGTGATTTGCACCGGCAATTCGTTCGCGCCGGTTGCGGCGCTGCTGTCGATAACGGTGGCGATGGGTGGCAGCAGCACGAAATCGTCCTGGGTGATGTCCACCAGATCACCGGCGTTGAAGGCTATGTCGGCGGTGGATGAGGCCAGCGGGAACCGCACCGGCTGGCCGAGGCGCAGTGAAAAGGTACACTCCTTGAGTATGATCTCTGTGCCGGTTTCGGTGCCGCGAGGCAGCACGCACACGCCATATTGGTTCTTGTCCGCGGCCTGTTCGACGATGAGAAAATAGCTGCGTGCCGAGCCGCCGCCGATGCGCGGGCCGGTGCCGCGTTGAGCTTGGCCATAGGCCACCGCCCCGCGCGCCACGGCAAGGTCGGGCTGATCATTGTATAGCTCGTGCAGTGCAGCGCTGCGCCAGGAGGCCAGTATTTCCAAAAGCCGTGCGGACAGCGTGGTGCTGCGGAAAACCCCGCCGTTGAGCAGCACTGCATCGGGTATTGGCAGGGTGTCCGAGGGTGGGGCGCGTTCGCCTAGCGCCTCGCGCGCGGCGTGCGCATGGTGGGCAAGGAAGGCGGCCACATGGCGGCTGATGGCAGGGTCGGCGGCATAGGGCAGGCCAAATTCGACCAGCCCGCCGCGCAGGCGCTGTGGCCGTTCATTGGCCGTAGCGTGCGGGAAAAAACCTTCAACCACCATCTGGCGCACCTCGTCGCGGGTCAGCTCGGTGGAGCTGGCCCCGCCGATCAGCCGTGCCCCTGTCCCCAGCACGGTGACAGTGTGGCGTTGCGGGGCATCCGGTGCGAGCAGGCGTTCCTTGGCGAGGCGGCACTGCTGCACCAGTTGCGCCAGGCGCGCGGCGCTCAGGCGGGTGCCGGAGGCGGTAATGCGGCCCTCGGCCACATGGGCCAGCGCCAAGTCCATGTTGTCGCCGCCCAGCATGAGGTGATCGCCCACGCCGATGCGGGTGAACTCCGGGTCATGTTCGCCGGGCGTGACCTTGATAAGTGTCAGGTCGGTGGTGCCGCCGCCCACGTCACATACCAGCACCAGGCGCGCGTCGCCCAATGCGGCGCTGAGATTCTGCTGATGGCGCGTCAGCCAGTCATACATGGCGGCCTGCGGCTCTTCCACCAGACGCAGCTTCTGGATGCCCGCTTTGCGCGCGGCCTCCACGGTGAGGGTGCGGGCCACTTCGTCGAAAGAGGCGGGCACGGTGAGGACCACGTCCTGCTGTTCCAGCGGATGTTGCGGAAAATGATGATTCCAGGCGGCGCGAACGTGGGCCAGATAGCTGGCGCTGGTGTCGACGGGGGAAATCTTCGGAACGTCTTCCGCGGCGCCCCACGGCAGGATCGGTGCGCTGCGGTCTACTGCGGTGTGCGACAACCAGCTCTTGGCGCTCACCACCAGGCGGCCCGGCACCTGGCTGCCCAGTTCACGGGCGAGGGTGCCGATGATGCCGCGTGGCAGTTGGGAGTTCAGATCCGGCTCGGGCCAGGGCAGTTGCAGATCGCTATCGCCCAGCTCGCTGGGAGCGGGATGGTAGCGTAGCGAAGGCAGCAGGGGTCGTGCAGCCACCTCGCCCAGGGCCACCAATTGTTCTATCTCGAAGACCCGGATGGGGGGATTGCCGCGCGCGGTGGTATCAGCATAGGCAACCACGGTGTTGGTGGTGCCGAGGTCGATGCCGATGATGTAGCGGGAGAGTTTTTCCCGCGCCGCGCGCTTGCTCACCCTTGGCTGCCGCGCACGTCGAATTCCACTTTCCAGCGTTCCGTGCCGGAACGTGGCACCGCCTCCAGACGCAGGGTGCCGATCTCGGTGACGGCGGCATGCAGCCGCACCGGGATCATGGCGCCGGGGGCGTGGCTGTCAGTGGATAGGGTGGCTTCGATTTCACCCAGTTCTTCCAGTTCGTCGGGTGCCCAGTCCTCCAGCAGCGTGCCTACCCGGTCCTGGCGTCGCACTGGGGAGCCAAAGAAGCGGAAACGCACCGGCTCACCAACCACCAGGCCGAACTCCTGAGGCGGCAGTGCGGCCTCGCTGCCTTCTTCCATGCCGAAGGGTGCCACGCACAGGGCGGCCAGCGGTGGTTCGAAGCCCGGCACGGCGGGCATCGCCGATTCCACGCCCACGTAGTAGGCGCGCGCCGTGCCGCCGCGGATGCGCACCCCGCGCCCCTGCCGCACCGCGCCGTAATAGGCCGCGCCGCGTGCCACGGCGAGGTCGAGGTCGGCGCTGCGCAGCAGACGTAGCGGGGCTGCTCCTGCGGCGGTCAGCCAGCCGTTGACCACCTCCAGCAGCCGCTCTACCAGCAGCGCGGATTTGAACACACCGCCGTTGAACAGGATAGCCGTAGGATGGATAAAGTCGGCGTGAGCGGAGGCATTGCTAAAACCCTGCAACTCCGCCGCTGCGCGGGCCTGGCGCCCCAGAAAAGCAGCCAGATGGCGGGTGATGGCGGCGTCCTGGGCGTAGGGCAACCCCAGTTGGGAGAGGGCGGTGCGGGCACGTGCCATGGGGCGCGCTGTAGTATCGACCCGCGGGAAAAAGCCCTCCAGGATGACCGTCATCACTTCCTCACGGGTCAGTTCGCTACGCAATGACCCACCGATCAGACGCGAGCTGCGGCTGGGTACCACGATAGGAATGACCTCGGTCTGCACGGATGAAGATAACAGGACTTCCTTGGCGGCCCTGCAACCGTGGGTCAGGCCGCGTAACTGCCATGCCTCCAATTGCGTGCCTTGCTGGGCCAGTTTGGTCCGTACCACATGGGCCAGCGCCAGATCCATGTTGTCGCCACCCAGCAGGATGTGATCACCTACCGCGATGCGGTTCAGTTCCAGGTTGCCATTGTGTTCGGTAACGGCGACCAGCGTGAGGTCGGTGGTGCCGCCGCCGACGTCCACCACCAAAATGATATCGCCGGTCTGCACCTGTGCGCGCCAGGCGTCATTGCTTTGCTGAATCCAGCTATACACCGCCGCCTGCGGTTCTTCCAGCAGCGTGAGGTGCTGAAATCCGGCTGTTTGAGCCGCCTCGGCGGTCAATTCGCGCGCGGCAGGGTCGAAAGAGGCCGGGATGGTGACGGTAACCTGTTGTTGCTCCAGCGGTGCATCCGGATGATGGTAATTCCAGGCATCGCGCAGGTGCTCCAGATAGCGGGTGGAGGCCAGCAGCGGTGAGACCCGTTCCACCTCTTCGGGGGCATCCACCGGCAGAACGGGCGCGCGCCGGTCCAGGCCGGGGTGACACAGCCAGCTCTTGGCGCTGGAAACCAGGCGGATGGGTGTCTTGCTGCCCTGTTCGCGTGCCAGTTCGCCCACGGCGAACGTCTGGCCCGACTGCCACGGCAGGGTGAGGTCGCCGGGGGCCATCTCGCTGGGGTGCGGCAGATAGAGAAAGGACGGCAGCAGCAGGCGCTCGTCCACCGTGCCCGGCGCGGTGAGCTGGGGGATGGACATCACCGTCAGGTTCACCGGACTGTCGTCGTCGCCATCCAGTGGCGCGTAAGTCAAGGCGCTGTGCGTGGTGCCCAGGTCGATACCGACGGCGTAACGTGCCCCGCTCATAATTCCACCTCGGCAGGGGCCAGCACCTGCACGTCATGCTCTGCGGCGAGTTTGGGCAGCTTCAACCCGGCGCTGCGCCAGCCACGGTGCACCAAGGTGCCGGTGAAGGGTGGTTGCCCTGCCACATTGCCGATCAGCCGCACTGCGCTGGCGTCGAAGCCTGCTTGCAGCGTGATGCGGCTGCCCTCGTTCTCGCTGCGCACCGGTTCGAGGGTTACGTGCTCCCGCATCACCTTGCGGCAGCCTTCATGCACCACCCGAACAGCGGCCCCGACCTCGGCGTCGCTGAAGCCGGCGATGTCCTCCTGGATGAAATCGATAAAGCGGCCGTCATGCTGCAACAGGCCGAGCAGTTGCAAGGCTGAATCGGGTGCTGCCGTTTTCAGTTGCGTCGCGGGCACAGGGGTGGGTGTCGGCGCGGGCGCTGGCCGCGGCTGGATCTCGCCGCGCTGTAAGCGCAGTACGGTCGCGGCGAGATCCGGATTGGAGAGTATCCCCAGTGCCAGGGAAAGGCGCGCGAAAAATGACGGCTGGGCGGCGGACATGAAAAACTCCTGTGTCTGAAATGTAGGTGGTTGTATCTATTGTGAAATGGGCGATGGACTGATTTGGTGGTTCGTTTCACCAAAACGTTGACACGAAACGGCGTCTTTTTCCGCCATGCCGCGTTGCTCGTTGTTGCCATAGAATGAGCTATGGCGCCTCCTCGCGCCTTGCCTGGCGGAAAAATCCATCCGTTTCGTTATGCCATCGTTTTGGTGAAACGAACCACTAGCATCCTGTTAAGCCCGGTTGTTTGATATTATATGATCTTTTCCGCAATGGGCGGCTGTCGTCTTTCATCGACCTTGCAAAGCGTATCTCAAACTTCGGAAACCAGACTAATGACACCTGGCTTCGTCCATCTTCATCTCCACACTGAATACTCCCTGGTTGACAGCGTTGTGCGCGTTAAACCGCTGGTGAAGGCGTGTGCCGCTGCCGGTATGCCGGCCTGCGCGGTGACGGATCAATCCAACCTGTTTGCCATGGTGAAATTTTACCGCGCGGCCCAGGCGGCAGGCGTGAAGCCTATCATCGGGGTGGACGTGTGGCTGCACAATGAGGCGGATCATAATCAGCCGTCGCGATTGGTGTTGCTGTGCCAGAACCGCGAGGGTTATCTCAACCTTACGCGCCTGGTGTCGCGCAGTTATATCGAAGGCCAGCAGCGCGGTATCCCCATGATCCGCAGGGAGTGGCTGGAGGGCGCGAGCGATGGGTTGATCGCCTTGTCCGGTGGGCGCGCCGGTGACGTAGGGCAGGCCCTGCTGGCGGGCAACCGGGGGGCTGCCGAAGCGCTGCTCAATGGCTGGAAGGTGCTGTTCCCCGAACGCTTTTACCTGGAGTTGCAACGCAGCGGACGCGAGAATGAGGAAGATTACCTGCACGACGCCGTCGGTCTGGCCCAGGCGCTCGACGTGCCGGTGGTGGCTACCAACGATGTGCGCTTCATCAAGCCTGAGGATTTCTACGCTCACGAGGCCAAGGTGTGCATCCACGAGGGGCGCGTACTGGATGACCCGCGCCGTCCGCGCTTGTATTCCGAGCAGCAGTATCTGCGCAGCCCGCAGGAGATGGCCGGGCTGTTTGCCGATCTTCCCGAGGCGCTGGAAAATACCGTGGAGATCGCGCGCCGCTGCACCCTGGAGCTGACGCTCGGTAAAAACTTCCTGCCCGACTTCCCGGTGCCGGAAGGCATGACCATGGACGCCTATTTCCGCGAGTGCGCAGGCATCGGGCTGGAAAAGCGCCTGGCTTTCCTGTTCGATACCCAGGCCCCAAATTTTGCCCAACAGCGCGTGGATTACGACGAACGCCTGGCGCGCGAACTCGATGTGATCATCAGCATGGGCTTTGCCGGTTATTTTTTGATCGTGGCGGATTTTATACGTTGGGCCAAGGAGAACGATGTGCCGGTGGGGCCGGGGCGCGGTTCAGGCGCGGGGTCGCTGGTGGCCTATGCGCTGGAAATCACGGACCTAGACCCGCTCCGCTATGACCTGCTGTTCGAGCGATTTCTAAACCCCGAGCGTGTCTCGCTGCCGGATTTTGATATCGACTTCTGCATGGAGGGCCGCGACCGTGTCATCGAGTATGTGACAGAGCACTACGGGCGCGACCGCGTGTCGCAGATCATCACCTATGGCAGCATGGCGGCCAAGGCCGTGGTGCGTGATGTCGGGCGCGTGCTGGGGCATCCTTACGGCTTCGTCGATCAGATCGCCAAGCTGATCCCCTTCGAGCTGGGCATCACGCTCGATGATGCGCTGGAGAAGGAAGAGACGCTACGCCGCCGCTACGAGCAGGAAGAGGATGTGCGTGGATTGATCGACCTGGCGCGCTCGCTGGAGGGGTTGACGCGCAACGCCGGCAAGCATGCCGGGGGCGTAGTGATCGCACCCTCGGCGCTCACCGATTTTACGCCGCTCTACTGCGAACAAGGCGCGGCGGGGACGGTAACGCAATTCGACAAGGATGATGTCGAGGCAGTGGGGCTGGTCAAATTCGACTTCCTGGGGTTGCGCACCCTCACTATCATCGACTGGGCGGTAAAGAACATCAACCGAGGGCGCGCCGCGCGCGGCGAGGCGCTGCTGGATATCGTCCGCATCCCGCTGGATGACGCGCCGTCTTTCGCCCTGCTCAAGCGTTGCGCGACGACTGCAATCTTCCAGCTTGAATCGCGCGGCATGAAGGATCTCATCAAGCGCCTGCAACCGGACTGCTTCGAAGACATCGTGGCGCTCGTGGCGCTGTTCCGCCCCGGCCCATTGCAGTCCGGCATGGTGGACGACTTCATCAACCGCAAGCACAAGCGTACCAAGGTGGAATACCCGCATCCCGCGCTGGAGCCGATCCTCAAACCTACCTACGGCGTGATCCTCTATCAGGAGCAGGTGATGCAAATCGCCCAGGTGCTGGCCGGATTCAGTCTGGGCGCCGCCGACCTGCTGCGCCGCGCCATGGGCAAGAAAAAAGCTGAAGAAATGGCGCAGCAGCGCGCCATTTTTGTGGATGGCGCCAAGAACAACGGTGTAGATGAAAAGATCGCCGCCTACATCTTTGACCTAATGGAAAAGTTTGCAGGTTACGGCTTCAATAAATCCCACTCGGCGGCGTATGCCTTGTTGTCCTACCAGACCGCCTGGCTCAAGGCCCACTACCCGGCGGCCTTCATGGCGGCGGTGTTGTCTGCGGATATGGACAATACCGACAAGGTCGTAACGTTGATCGACGAATGCCGCGACATGAAGCTGACCGTGCTGCCGCCGCACATCAACACCTGCGAATGTGCCTTCACCGTCAGCGATGACAACACGATCCTGTATGGCCTGGGCGCGGTCAAGGGTGCGGGCAGCGCGGCCATCGAGGGCATCATTGCCGCCCGCAAGCAGGCACCGTTCCGTGACCTGTTCGATTTCTGCCAGCGTATCGACCTGCGCAAGGCCAACCGGCGCGTGTTGGAGGCGCTGATTCGTGCCGGTGCGCTTGATGGGCTGGCGCGCCACGCTCATGGCCTCACTCACCGCCGCCACGCAGTTGGCCGAACAGCATTCGCGTAACGATGCCGCAGGGCAGGAAGACCTGTTCGGTGTTTTTGCGGTCCCAGGCGGCGTGAGCGAGAACGAGGCGCATGAAACGCGTTATGTCGAAACCCCCGAATGGAATGAAGAACAGCGTCTCACCGGGGAGAAGGAAACCCTCGGGCTGTACCTCACCGGCCACCCCATCGTGCGTTACGAACACGAGCTGGCGCGTTTCATCAGCGCGCGCATTGTCGATCTCAAGCCCGGCCGCGACCAGTCCGTTGTTATCGCCGGCCTGGTGGTGGCGATGCGCGCCATGATGAGCCGCAAGGGCGACCGCATGGCCTTCATCACCCTGGACGACCGCAGCGGACGCATCGAGCTGGCGGTGTTTCCCGAAAACTTCCGCCAATACCGCAACCTCATCATCAAGGACAAGCTGCTAGTGGTGGAAGGCACCGTGAGCGTGGACGAGTATTCCGGCGGATTCAAGATGAGCGCAGACAAGATTTTTGACATCGATCAGGCGCGCGAGGCCTATGCCAAGCGGTTAGTGATCGATGTCGAAGAGCAGCAGGCGAGCAACGGCTTCGTCGGCGAATTGGCGCAGCGCTTGGCACCCTTCCGCGAGGGCGTGTGCCCGGTATGGATTGAATACCGCGCACCCACCGCGCGTGCGCAGCTCGCCTTGGGCCAGGAATGGCGCGTTCACCCCAGCGATGAACTGCTGCATCGCCTGCAGGAGCTGGCGGGGGAGGGTAGGGTAAGGGTGGTTTATTAGCGTTTCTGAAGAAACACGGGGTTTCCCGGCACGGGGGTATGTTGTTTGACAAGTGCCTGGAAAACGAGCATCTTTCTGGATGAAATTGGACACGGACACGGTTAGATAATGAGCGGCTTAGCTGAAAGAATTATTATCAGGGGCGTTACCGAGGACGGCAGAAAATTCCGTCCCAGTGACTGGGCCGAGCGCATCACCACAGCGGTTGGCAAGGTCGGTGCGGGCCGCCGTATCGAGTTTCATCCCAAGGTCAGCATGATCACCATCGAGGGGATCAGCTGCGTGCTGGTAGACAAAAGTCTGGAGCAAGACGAGCCGCTGGTATTTTCTTTTCTGATGAGCTTCGCTAAAAGCAACCGCCTGCAAATTGAAGATTTCCAGCAGGGATAAAAACGGTCTTGATGCGTAGTAGTCGCGACCCGATCTGACAGTCTCCCCCCAAAATTCCGCAACACCCGCCTGATAAAGTCCCCGCCCTCGCTTCTTGAGTTGTTCAGCCATATGGCCGATAATATAAGGACTAATGGCCAAACGAGGTTTTTCACATGAGCTATGTATTACAGGACATCACCAATCTCTTAGGTGGCCCCAAGACCCTGGGGCGGCCTGTACGAACTCACGAGGATTTGTTGGCGGTAGTCCGGGCAGGCTTCCCCTACATCGCATTAGAACGGGTAATAGACGCCATGGATTTGACTCGCGAGGAAATTGAAACCGTCCTCGCCTTGCCAGCCCGCACATTGACCCGGCGCAAACAGGCCCAGCACCTGCAGGCGGCGGAATCCGACCGATTGATGCGCCTTGCGCGCGTGGCCGCACATGCAACTGCCGCCCTGGGAACCTCGGAGAAGGCCGCGCAGTGGCTGCATCGTCCAAACCGTGGCCTCGGCAACTGCTCCCCGTTATCCTTACTCGATACTGACTTGGGAACCTCGCAAGTAGATGACGTGCTGACCCGCCTCGAACACGGCGTTGCCGGTTAAATGCGCGCCTGGCGCTTGGTGAAGGCGGAATTCGCCAAGAATGCCTTCACCGGCGACGGCGCCCGTCTCGCCGGCGGCCGCTGGAATCCCAAGGGCGTGCCCGTGGTGTACACGTCGTCGTCGCTTGCCCTCGCCACTCTTGAACTCCTGGTCCATGTCGACTACGACCTGTTGCCCGGTGATTTGATGTCCTTTGCGCTGGATATTCCCGATGACATTCTGGTGGAGCATGTGGCCATCGGCGATTTGCCGTCCAACTGGAAAGACTATCCGCCGCCCGATGCGTTACAAGAGATTGGCGCCATGTGGTTTGCACGGCGCGAGACCGCCGTGTTGGCGGTAGCCTCGGCGGTAATTTCGGAAGAGAACAACTTCTTGTTGAATCCAGTTCATCCTGATTTTACGCGCATCCGCTGGGCCGAACCGCAGCCATTTCAATTCGACTCACGGTTGCAGCCATCTAGGGCCACTCCCAAGCCTTGACCGCGCTAATGTAGCGTTTTGCTCTTGATGGCACATATGCACAAATTCTTGTAGGTCGGGCTTTAGCCCGACATGTCGGGTTGAAACCCGACCTACAAAGCCGTTCTGCGCGTTGGCATAAGTTCCAGATACACTAATGGGGCTTGCATTAACACATACGCCTGTTGGCAATGGCGTCTCAAATAGGTGATATTGCATTGCAAAATCAGGTGCCGTTTTGTCCGGCGAAGCCGGAGGAGAACAAATTTATCCTGAAAATTCAGCAACCCCCACTTGACAAAGTCCCCGTCCCCGTTTTTATACTGCCCCTGCGCCTATTAAGCGCACCAAAAGCAACCAAATAACAAGTATTTACCATGCCACTTTAAGCGTACTCAAAGTGGCATGGGCAACTACCGGGGGGGGGTAAAACATGACCACAATAACAACCGCCCGCGCCTTTGGCGCGGCTCTCATGCTCGCTGTGCGCAATGTCCTGGTGCGGCCACGGGCCAACCCTTCCTCCCGTTTCAGACGAGTAGGGTGCGCCATGCGCACCACCGTTCTGGCGCCACGGCTGTTCCCGCTACTTTTCCTGTCCGTCCTCGCCCCGTCCGCCCTCGCCGCCACCAGCAACGTCGGCGCCACCGCCGGCAGCTTCGCCACTGGCCCCACCGGCGCCGCCACCTACACCATCCCGCTGACCCTCCCGCCCGGCGTCAACGGCATGCAGCCCGCCCTCGCGCTCGCCTACAACAGTCAGGGCGGCAACGGCCTGGCCGGCATGGGCTGGAATCTCGCCGGCCTGTCCGCCATCCACCGCTGCGGCGCGACGATCGAGCAGGACGGCTACAAAGGCGGCGTCAACCTCGACGCCAACGACCGCCTCTGCCTCGACGGCCAGCGCCTCGTCCCACTCAACGGCAGCAGCTACTGGAGCGCCAGCGAATACCGCACCGAGATCGAAACCTACACCCGTATTGCGCCCTTTAACGGCGGCTACCGCGCCTGGACCAAGGCCGGCCAGATCATCGACTACGGCGCCATCGACAACGCCCGCCAGCAGGGCGCCAGCGTCGCCATCATTAGTTGGGCCATGAACCAGGCGCAGGACAGATCCGGCAACTACCTCACCGTCACCTACAACAAGAACGCCGCCACCGGCGAACACTATCCCCAGCGCATCGACTACACCGCCAACGCCGGCACGGGACTCGCCGCCAACCGGGCGGTGGTGTTCGGTTATGAGGGGCGGCCGGATATCGAGACGGCTTATGCCGGCGGAGTGAAGACGCAGACGGCGGTGCGGCTGAATCGGGTGCAGGCCTGGCTGGGGGCGGGGGTGGTGCGGGAGTATCGGTTGACCTATGACGCCAGCGCGGCGACGGGAAGGTCGCGGGTGGCGGGGGTGCAGGAGTGTGGGGGGGGTGGGGTTTGTTTTGGGGTGACGAATTTGGGGTGGCAGGGCAGTGGCTCGGGGGGCTTTACTCCCACCAATTGGATTGACAGCGGCAACGGTTTCACCTCTGACCTGATGGCCCTGGATGTCAACGGTGACGGCAAGACGGATTTGGTGCAGCAGTGGAATAACAACGGCCGTTTATGGCTTT
>JACPOZ010000016.1 GCA_016191235.1 Gammaproteobacteria bacterium | reverse complement strand
TTTCTTGATGGGCAGTTTGACACCCTGGCTGCACCGGAACAGCAGGCATTTTCTGATCTGCTCGGTTATCCTGACACCGTTTTACTTGAATATATGCTGGGGCGCATGATCCCCACTGATAAGGCCATTGCTGATGTCGTCGCTAAAATCCGCCGCCCCGTTACAGATTGATTTACGCTATTCCCCCCGGCTTGCAGGGCTGGTGCTGCTCGCCCACGGTGGCGCGCTGGCCTTGCTCCCACCGCTTGCCCTGCCCGTGTGGCAGATGCTGCTGCTGGCGGGCGTGATTCTTGCCAGTTTGACGTACACTCTCAACACCCACGCCCTGTTGCGCGACAAGCGCGCCATCCTCCGTTTGGTATGGGACTGCAACGATGACTGGAAGCTCCACACCGCCGGTGGCAAAGAAATTGTTGCACGCCTGCTGCCCGGCAGTTATGTGCATCCATTGCTGGTAGTGCTCAACTTTGAGCTGGATTATGCCGATATACAAGAACGCCTGCCGCCATGGGCGCGCCGCCGTTCTGTTGTGCTCGCGCCGGACAGCAGCGACGCCGTGACGCTCAGGCGTTTGCGGGCGCGCCTGCATATCTTTTCACCGAAAAATAAAAAGTGAAAAGATCTGGCTCGTTGTCAAATTCAACTTTTTAAGGAGATCTGCTCGATGAATAAGATTCTGATTGGCGCTGTAGCGATGGCTATGGTTGCTTCGTTTGGTGTTTCCGTCGTGGCGAATGCCGGCGATAAGGAAGCTGAAGCGGCGGGTATAGTGGCCGTTGAGCGCGACGGACATGACGCCAAAGGCCACGATAAACATGCCGATATCAACAAAATGGATAAGCATGCCGCCAAAGCCGAAGTCAAAAAAGAACGGAAAAAAGAGGACGACAGAAATATTCCTAAATAACCAGGGCGAGCGAGTTTGTTGACGTGCTGATCATGGGGGGGATGAGTCAGTGTGTCAGTTTTTTGTCGTGGCTCGGCGGTCAGATATTAATAGCGTCGCATTGCCAAACCCTATAATTATTTGTGGTACCATCAAAACCGATGGTGAACAGGATGTTTCTTGCCCAAGCCACCAGATGTCAGGTATGTCATTATCTAGCGAGGATTGCGAAATGAATAAAGCTTTAATTGGTGCTGCTGCGATTGCTATTACCACCTTGTTCGGTTTCTCCGCCGTGGCTAACGCCGATGAGAAGGCTGCCGGCGCTGCTGCCCCAGCCGCACCAGCCGCTGAGCACAAGGAAATGAAAAAGCATGCAGACATGAGCAAACACCACAAGAAAGAAACCAAAGCTGAAGAGAAGAAGGAAGAGAAGAAGGAAGAAATGAAAGAAATGAAGAAGTAATTAATACGTTTTCTTCGTATTGTGCGAGCGCCCCGTACTGTACGGGGCGCTTTTTTTCGTTTTAACCCTGATAATCAACCTCGCACGGCCCCCTGAATTCCTCAGGTACATCCGGCGGGCATTCGCCGCACAGTATATTGCCAGGCACTGCGAAGTCCATTTTTCTTGGGTAGGGCAGTTTCAGCGCGTTCATGATCTCTATGAATTCTTCGAGGGTTTTGCCGCCGCCAAGCCGTGGGTTCCGTATCTTTTCCTGGCCTATGGTGGAGATTTGATGGCCGGCGTAGTCGTGTCCCGGATACACCAGTGTTTCATTGGGCAGGGTAAATAATTTTCTTTGTATGGATTCATAAAGCGTAATGGAGTTGCCGCCCTGGAAATCGGTGCGCCCACAGCCATCAATCAATAAGGCATCGCCGCTGAACAGCATGTGATGCATGCCATCGTCAAGCAGATAGGCGTGGTGCGTGGCGGTATGTCCGGGAGTGAGCAACGGGTGTATCTCAATCATGCCCACGCGGAATGTTTCGCCTTCCTGTAGTCCAATGTCGCGGCAGGGAATGTCATCCATTGCCGGCCCGGCAATTTTGCTTCCCAGCAGGTATTTCAGTTTGCGTGCGCCGGTAAGGTGGTCGGCATGGATATGTGTTTCTATGGAATAGGCGAGCTTCAACCCAAGTTCCTGCAAAACGTGCTGATCGCGCTCCACGGTCTCTAAAACCGGGTCGATAAGCACCGCCAGCCCTGAGTCGCGGCAGCCCAGCAGGTAGGTGTAGCTTGATGAGTTCGGTTCGAAAAGTTGTTTGAAAAACATGACCCTTAACCCCCCTTTTTGTCCACGAAAAACACGAAACTCACGAAATAAAAAAATATGGACTGTTTCAGCAATTCACCGGATGAGTGGTGAGTAACACGCGATATGCACATGAATATTTTCGTGTTTTTTCGTGAATTTCGTGGATAACTGAGTTTTTTGGAATGATGTTTCCTGTTCACGGCGACCATTCCAGATTTAATGTGTCAGACCAGGCCCGGTTCAAATTATCCATCACCGTTTCCGGCGTAATCTCTGCCAGTTGTGCCAGGCGTTCGTCCATCGTCGGGTGGCGTTTCAGATAGATTGCCTCGCGCGCCAGACGTTCCATATTCTCTTCGGGGTCATCCTCTGCGATGAGCATGGAGGCCCGCAAATGGTTGCGCGAGTTTTCCACCTCGTCCGCATCCGGCCCGTTACGCATAAGCCGCAACAGGGTATCTTCCACCGCCTGGTGGCATTCCTGGGTGCGATCGGGTTCACAGGCGGTCTGGATCAGCCATAGTCCACAATCGGAATATAGCTCAAGGCGCGACTGAATGGCGTAGGCCAGGCCGCGTTGTTCACGGATCTCCTGGAAGAGCCGTGAAGACACCCCGCCGCCCAGCAAATGATTGGCAAGCACCAATGCCGGATAACGCTCATCACTAATCGGCGGCGCCGCCATGCTCCACAATAAATGGCTCTGCGTCAAGTCTTGCTGCATACGATGGTGCCCGCCGGTAAAAGCCGGCGCCGGTTGCGCTGGCGGTGTACCCGGCGGCAATGCCACCAACCGTGTACATGCCTGCACCAGCGCTGCGTGATCGACTGCGCCAGCCGCTATTATCCATAGGCGGTTACCCGTCAGCAGGCTGCGTAAATAGTCATGCATCCCTTCGGCCGTGGCGTTTTCGACGACCGCCTGGCGGCCCAGTATCGGCCAGCCGAGCGGATGGTGGGGCCATGCCAGTTCGATGGCGGATTCCTCCACGGCCTCTTCCGGCGTATCCTCGATCATTGCCATTTCCTGTAACACCACTTCACGCTCTACGGCCAGGTCGCGTTCATTAAAGCGGGGGGTGAGCAGCATGGTGATAAACATGTCGAGCAATTCCAGCAGATTCTGCTCCGGCACAAGTCCATGCAGCGCCGTTAGCTCACGCCCGGTATGTGCGTTGATCTGGCCACCCATCGCCTCGAAACGACGCGCCATGGTCAGCGCATCCATCCCCTCGCAGCCTTTGAATAGCAGGTGTTCCAGCAGATGGGCGTAGCCCGCCTGCTCTTCTGTCTGATGGCGCCCGCCATTGAGTATCCATGCCCCTAGCGCAGCGCTATGCGTGTTGGGCATGGCGCGGCTGACAATGGTCACATTGTTGGCGAGATGCGTGGTTGTGATGGTGTTACAGGTGTTGTTATGCAATGATGGATGTCTCGCTGAACAGTATTTAGGTTCTATAATATCCGAGCAGGTGGGCACACGCACGCAGGTATTCTTGAGCCACAAATTTTAATACAATATTTAATGTCGCCGGCTCGCAAGAGAGCACGCATCTTTATAACGGTTTGGATTAGGGTACATCATCATGAATCATTCCAGGGCATCCAAGACCATTTTTCTGTCCGGCCTTTTTTTCTTTTTGTCGTTCATGCTGTCCGGTTGCAGTGATCCGCCGCGCAGCCCCGAGATGCGTGATATTGACAGGCAATTTTACGAGCTTATCAAACAGAAGGATTTTGAGCAGGCGACCGCGATGTTTGCGCCGGAGGAGTCTCCTGACGAATGGATGGCCTACCTGAAGCACAACAATGAAGAGCTGGGTGATTTGCAAAGCTATGAACTGAAAGACACCGTGGTCAACACTATTTTGACGGGTACGGTGTATATTTCCCGCTATAAAACCAAATACTCCAAAGGCGAGGCCAACGAGGTTTTAACGGTACGGGATGACACGATGAAGGGTGTCAACATTGCGATGTACAAGATCAACCCACGGCAGAAGAAGCCCCAGGCAAATACCCCGGCAGCACCGGCGGTTACTCCGGTGCCCTGAATCCCCCCTGCCCCCCCTTTTTTCAAAGGGGGGGCAACAGCGTATTGCCTTCACTTCTCCCTTTTACAAAGGGGGAGAGCAACACCGTACCGTCTTTATCTCACCCTTTGAAAAAGGGGGATTGAGGGGGATTCATCACGCGCGGCGGTCCAGCCGCCGGTAGGAGATGGCCTCGCCAAGGTGGGCAGTGTTGATCGCCTCGCTGCCCGCTAGGTCTGCGATGGTGCGCGCCACCTTCAGAATGCGGTGATAGGCGCGTGCCGACAGCCCAAGGCGTTCGATGGCCTGTTCCAGTAATTTTGCATCGCTGTCATTCAGGCGGCAGGCACGTTCGATCTGGCGGTTGCTTAGTGCGCAATTCGGCTTGTTGGCGCGCTGCGTCTGAAGCGCACGTGCGGTCGCGACGCGTGTGCGTACCTGGGCGCTGGTTTCGCCACTGTTCTCAGGCGTGGCGCGCAGCAGTTCGCGCGGCAAACGGGGCACTTCGATGTGCATGTCGATGCGGTCCAGCAGCGGGCCGGATACGCGTGCCCGGTAGCGCTGCACCTGCTCCACGGTGCAGCGGCAGCGCCCGTTGGCATCCCCATGATAACCGCATGGACACGGATTCATCGCCGCGACAAACTGGAAGCGCGCTGGGAAGGTTGCCTGCCGTGCGGCGCGTGAAATCGTGATATGGCCGGATTCCAGCGGTTCGCGCAGCACCTCCAGCACTTTTCGATCAAATTCCGGCAATTCATCGAGAAACAGCACGCCGTTGTGTGCCAGGGAGATCTCGCCGGGACGGGGGTGAGAGCCGCCGCCGACTAGAGCCACTCCGGACGCCGTATGATGCGGCGCGCGAAACGGGCGCTTATTGAAGCGGGCCGACGCGAAGCCGGAGTCGCTGATGGACGTGATGGCGGCGGTTTCCAGTGCCTCCTCCTCTGTCATCAATGGCAGGATGCCCGGCAGGCGGCTCGCCAGCATGGTTTTGCCGGTGCCGGGCGGGCCGATCAGCAGCAGGCTGTGACCGCCCGCCGCAGCGATTTCCAGGGCGCGTTTGGCATGATGCTGGCCGCGCACCTCGGCCAGATCGTGTGGCTCATGCTCCTCAGAATGCGCGGCTGGGCTGCTCGGTTCCGCAACATGGGGCGGCAACAACCGGCTCCCATGGAGATGGGCGCATACCTCCAGCAAGTGGCGGGCGCCCAGCACCGTCGCATCACCGACCAGAGCGGCCTCGGCGGCGTTTTCCAGGGGGACTACCAAGGTATGCTGGGCATTGCGTGCCTGGACGGCGACGGGTAGCACGCCACGCAGCGGGCGTAGCTCGCCGCTCAGCGCCAGCTCTCCGGCAAACTCGTATTCGGCCAGCCCTTGAGTGGGTATTTGCCCTGAAGCGGCCAGAATCCCCAAGGCAATCGGCAGGTCGAAGCGTCCGCCCTCTTTGGGCAGGTCAGCGGGGGCAAGATTGACGGTGATGCGCCGCGCGGGGAAATCAAAGTTCGCATTCAGCAAAGCACCGCGTACACGGTCTTTGCTCTCCTTGACCGCCATCTCCGGCAGCCCAACGATGGACAGGCTGGGCAGACCATTGGAAAGATGCACCTCCACCGTTACCAGTGGGGCGTCGATGCCGGCCTGCGCCCGGCTGAAGACTATGGAGAGCGACATGGTAGATCAGGCTCCGTGCTCGCAGCCTTTTTTCGCGCTCACTCTGCCTGATTCTTGAGCAACTTTTCCATGTCGGCGACCTGTTGCTCCAGCGCATCAAGCTTGGTGCGCGTGCGGTTAAGCACTGCTGTTTGCACATCGAACTCCTCGCGCGTCACCAGGTCCAATTTGGAGAACGCCGCCTGAAGCACCGCACGGAAGTTTTTTTCCAGATCACGCTGCAGGTCGCGGATACCGGAAGGGACGGCATCGGCGAGGCGTTTTGCCAGATCATCAAGAATTTTTGGGTCGACCATGTGAATACCTCCGGGTAATTAGGCCATATTAGCAAAAGTTGCGCTGTCTTTGCGCATGCCTGTCCCTAAAGTGCAGGAAATATTTGACGGTTCCTGCCTATACCCGTAAAATTCGCCCCTCACATTGGGGCGATTAGCTCAGCGGTAGAGCACTGCCTTCACACGGCAGGGGCCACTGGTTCGATCCCAGTATCGCCCACCAATCAAATCATTCAGCTATTATCTTCGAAATAGCGAAAAACCGTCTTTGCACCCCCCACTTTTTGCTCCAAGGGCAGGCATTGCCACCTTCACGGTGGTGTTACGCCCTTCATGGGTGCTTTGTGTTCGCTGCGACCCACTAAGTCCGACATGCTGCTGGCCCGGCAGATTCGCGTAGTAGGGCGATGGCACGGTCGGATATGCTCTATAGACATGCTTGAAAACCTCTTCGGCCTTTTCCTCCACATAGTCTTCAGCAAAAACATCCACTGACAGGCCCGTCGCCTCATCCCAAAGGTAATCCCGAATCAGAACCCGTAGGGCATCACGTGTTGATTCGCGATCTCGCCAATGATCGATATCCCTGATCCTGGATTTCAGCAGCCCGAGTAATCGCACTGCGACCGTCTTGATGCGTTTGATCTCGGCTGCGTTGAGATCCGGCTTTCTCAGCAGGTCGAAAATCGCCAGCGACTCTTCGTCGAGTCCCTCACGCACGGCCCGGTGTTCTTCTTCAGCAAGTTCCTGAACGAGTGTGAACAAGGCCTCGAAGGTCTGCTCGATGGTCACCCGGTCCTTCTCGCGGTTGTATTCCGACACAATCTGTTCGTAGTGTTGCTGGTAGTCGGTGCGTAGCGGGTTTTGCAGTAAAAGGCGCTGCAAGCGTTGCTCTACGGCCTGGCGCAGGTTCTGGACGGTGGTGTTCTTTTTCGGGCTGCGCTCAAACTCTTTGCGTAGGCGGTCAAAATCGATCTTGCTGATGTCATACGGTTTCGTTTCATCGCCCATCCAATCCCGACGCACCTCGATCGCCTCGTCCACTACCTGATGCAGTTGCCGGATGATGTCGGTGATATCCGCCTGCTCGCGATCCTGCTGCAGGCTCTTGTAGACGATGTTGATTGCATCCCTGTCCGACCGGTGGGCATTTACGCCCTGCACATTGATGCACGCCTTGAACTTCTTGAACACCTCGCGGCACATTACCTCGAAGCGCTTGCGGCTTTCGTCGTTCTCATTGGCCGCCTCCTTGCACGCAACGATAGCGGCGTTGCGCTCGAAGCCGGCCTTCTGAATAACATCATCGAGTGCGGCGTGTCTATCATCAAGAAACGCCCGCACCAAGGCAATCGCCTCGGCCAGGTCCGCCAACAGTTCCTCTTCCGGCCGGGCCGGGTCGATCTCGCCGCCCTCTCCCCCCGGCTGCGTACCGGCGAAGGTCGCCAGCGCCTTGCGCAGGTACTTGAGTATGCCGCAGTAGTCCGCAATCAGACCGTTGTTCTTGCCCTCGTTCACGCGGTTGGCGCGGGCGATAGCCTGCATCAGGGTATGGGCCTTGAGGGGTTTATCCAGATAGAGTGTAGAGAGGCTCGGCACATCAAAGCCGGTCAGCCACATGGCGCAAACGATGGCTACGCGCAGCGGATGCTCCTGTGCCTTGAACGCATCATCGAGCGCCATGGTCTGCATGTTACGGTACTCCGGCTTGCTGCGCATCGACTCGGGCAGGTCGATGCCCTCCTTCATCAGTTTGCGGTGCGGCGTAATGTCCAGGTCCCACTTGCGGAACTTGTCTACTTCGCCCTGCTCCTCGCTCACCACCACCGCCATGCGGGTCTCGCGCATCCAGTCGAGCTGGCGAAGGCGGAACAACTCCTCTTGTTCGTCGGCGATCGACGCCAGCGCCTTTTCCAGCTCGCGGATGCGCTCCTGCCAGTAGAACTCGATCAGCCGGTGCATCCGCACGCAGGTCACCTTGTCGATACACACCAGCATTGCCTTGCCGGTTTCCCATGCGGTGGAGTAGTGACGCACGAAGTCGCGCGCCACCTGATCGAGCCGCTTGTCGGCGGTAATGATGTGGTAGTCGCGCTTGAGTTCCTGCTCCAACCGCTGTTCGACATCGATATTGTCGGTCTCCAGCTCCTCCAGTTTTTCGGCAATGCGTTCGTTGAGGTCGCCAATGGCCACTCCCAGTTTCTCGCCACGGGCGTCGTAATAGAGCGGCACCGTGGCCTTGTCTTCCACCGCCCGCTGAAAGTCGTAGGTGGAGACATACTCACCGAACACCCGTCGCGTGATTTCATCGTCTTTGAACAGCGGCGTGCCGGTAAAGCCGATGTAGCTGGCATTGGGCAGGGCGTTGCGCAGGTTGAGCGCCAGCGTGCCGTACTGGGTGCGGTGTGCCTCGTCGGTGATGACGATGATATCGTCACGCTCGCTATAGGGCTGTTCCGGCTCCACCTTTTGATTGAATTTTTGGATTAGCGAGAAGATGTAGGCCTTGTGCTGTGTGAGCAGTTCATTCAGGTGATGGCCGCTGGCGGCCCGGCTCGGCTCCTGGTCACTCACCACGCCGCAATTGGCAAAGGTCTTGTAGATCTGGGTGTCGAGGTCCTCGCGGTCGGTCAGCACCAGGAAGGTGAAGTTGCCGCCGAGCTTGCGATGCACCTTGCGGGTGAACATCACCATCGAGTAGCTCTTGCCCGAGCCCTGGGTGTGCCAGAATACCCCCAATTTGCCTTGTCGCGCCTTGCGGTCTCGCACTGATGCGATGGCGCGGTTGACGCCAAGAAACTGGTGGTTGCGGGCGATGATCTTCTTCGGCTCGCCGGCAGACTCATCAAACAGAATGAAGTTCTCCACCAGGTCGAGAAAATTGCGCTTCTCACACACGCCCTTGAGCAGCGTCTCCATGTCCACAACTCCCGGCGCCTCTTCGGCCAGACGTTTCCACTCGTTAAAATGTCCCCAGCGGCTGGTAATAGAACCGATCTTCGCCTGCTCGCCGTTGCCGAACATCACAATGGCGTTGTGGTGAAACAGATGTGGAATGGTGTCGCGGTAATCGGAGAAGTTCTGCTCGAAGGCAGTCTTGAGATTCTTGTGCAGGTTCTTGCATTCGATGAACAGCAGCGGCAGGCCGTTGACGAAACCAATGATATCCGCCCGCCGCCGGTAGAGGTCACCGCGCACCCACAGTTCGCGCACGCAGAGAAAATCGTTATTGTCCGGCGCGTCGAAATCGAACACCCGCAGCCGCTGCCGCACCCGCTCGCCGTTGTCATTGCGAAAGGTAACCTGCACCCCATCGCACATCTGAGCGTATTTTTCGCAGTTGGTGGCGGCCAGGGTCTGCGAGGCGATAATGGCAGTGATCTGCCGCACGGCATCATCATAGGCCGCATCCGGCAGACCCG
Source organism: Gammaproteobacteria bacterium (assembly GCA_016191235.1). Lineage (GTDB taxonomy): Bacteria > Pseudomonadota > Gammaproteobacteria > Ga007554 > LNEJ01. The sequence continues at coordinate 42,721 of JACPOZ010000016.1, read as the reverse complement.
GATTCAGCGCCACCAGTTTCTCGCGTAGTGTACGAGTCAGCACCACCTCACGATCAGAAGCGCGGCCCAACAGGCTACCCGGACCGAAGTCCTCGTTGTTGTAGGCGTACACCGACTTCCAGCCAAGCTGCTGCTCAAAATAGTCGGCGGTGGTTTGCTGAACGAGGGTGTCTTCGGTGTAGTGGCTTGGGCTCATCATATTTCCCACAGCATTGAAATCGGCACCGCAAACAGGCCGTCGCCGAAGGAGGCGACCGCACTGCCATCGTATAGCACCACCCCAGCCACAAAGCGATTACCAACAGCATCCTTGAGCTTGCGCAGACCCTTGAAGTCCGCCGCCGTCACTGTGGCGGACGCCTTTATCTCGACACCGGACAGTTGTCCGCCGGACTCCAGCACCACATCCACTTCGGCAGCTTCCTTGTCGCGGTAATGATGGAACGTCACCGGCTCTTCCTGCCAGCTTGCCTGGCGGCGCAGCTCCTGATAAACGAAGGTTTCCAGTAGTTGCCCATACAGGGCGCGATCCGCCCACAGGGTAGCCGCGTCCGCGCCGAGCAGGGCGCAGGCCAACCCGGTGTCGCCCAAGTGCAGCTTGGGTGTCTTGATCAGGCGGCTCAGGCGGTTGCTGTGCCAGGGTGGCAGTTCTTCCAGCAGGAACAACCGCGCCAGCAGGGTCATATAGTCTCGAATGGTTGGTCGGCTCAACTGGAACGGCGCGGTCAGATCGGCCACATTCAATAGGCGTGAGGACTGCCCGGCGGCCAGTGCCAGCAAACGGGGTAAGGCGTCCAGGGCACTGATGCGGGCGAGGTCGCGCACATCGCGCTGCACCAGGGTGTCGGGGTGTAGTCGCGATACCAGGCAGCGCGGCGGCGGGCGGTGGAGCGTGCCAACGCGGCCGGATAACCACCGGCGGCCACGCGCTCGGCCAGTGCCTTTCCCAGCCGATGGCAGGAAGCACCCGCCTTGAAACCCTTGCCGAATAACGCGGGCAGAAAACCGGGTTTTGCCCCGGCCAGCTCGGCTTGGGCTAGCGGATGCAGGCGCAGGATTTCCATCCGCCCCGCCAGTGAGTCCGCCAGCTTGGGCACCAGCAGCACATTGGCTGAGCCAGTCAGAATGAAGCGCCCCGGCCGCCGATTAGCATCCACAGTCGCCTTCAGCGAGGTGAACAGGCCCGGCACCCGCTGCACTTCGTCCAGCACCACCTTATCGGGCAGATCGGCGACAAAGCCGACCGGGTCAGCCTGCGCCGAGGCGCGCTGCACATCATCATCAAAACTGAGATAGGCATAACCCTCGGCATCGCCCACCTGCCGGGCCAAGGTGGTTTTGCCGCATTGGCGCGGGCCGTGGATCAACACCACTGGCGTATCCGCCAGCGCCTCGGTCAGGCGGGGCAACAGAAATCGGGCATGGAGAGGAGCGTCTGTCATAGAGGTCAAGTGTAACCCTGGGGCCGACTAAATGAAAGTTTTTCGGCCGTCCAAATGAAATGTTTTGTGCTGGCCAGATGAAAGGCATGCCTGGCCGGTCAAGGTCTTGCCCGGCAGGTTCACCGTCTGGTCATGGTCGGCCAATCCTTGCACTGCTGCTCCAGGTAGTCGGCGGTGATCCGCCGGACAAGGGTATCTTCGGTGTAGTTCAATGTCAGACGATCAATCTTTCACAGACTGCCGACGGGACACAGACTCCAACTGCGGCTCACTGCCCCTCAGTCGCGCCAGGCGGCGGGCACTCTCGCGTTCGATCAAGGCGCGCAGCCCCTCCCGCACCAGGGCCGCCTTCTCGGCCATGCCGGTAATGCGCCGGGCTTCATCCAGTAATTGGTCATCAATATTCAGGGTCGTGCGCATAGCAACACCTTATTTAGTGATACATATCATTTGATGTTAATTATTGTGCCTCATGGTGCGGCCTGGGGTGCGTTCTCGTTTTTATTTATCCCAGCCTCCACGGCCAGCAGATTCATCACCAGCCGCACCATCAGGTCCTTGGCTTTCGGGTCACTCTCGGCAATCAGCAGCGTCAGCGCCGTCAGGCCATTTTCATCCAGGGTCAGACGCATCCCCTCCTGGCGCAGATAGAGTAAAAACAGAAAGGCCCCGGAGCGTTTGTTGCCGTCCGAGAACGGATGGTTCTTGATCACAAAATAGAGCAGGTGGGCAGCGCGCTCCTCGCGGGTTTTGTAAAGCGCGTCGCCAAACATGGTCTGCTCGATATTACCGAGGATGGCCGCCAGTCCCTCGCCCCGGTCACGGGCAAACAACTCGCTGGCCTCGCCGCGCTGGCGCAGTTCCCCAGCCAGGGCATCCAGCGCCCGGCGCGCTTCTTCAAGCCGCAGCACACCCCGCGCAGGCTGGGCAGCGGCGGGCACACCGAGCTTGCCTTCGTCGTAATCCAGCAGTAAACGCCAGGTCTTGGCGTAGCCCAGAATCAGGCTGACCACTTCCCGTCCGATGTCAGTCACCAGCGCCTGCCGGGTCAAGGTCTTGCCCAGCAGGTCCACCGCCTGCTCCAGTTCCGTCAGCCCTTGTTGGGCCAGGCGGTACTCGTTGAGGCTGTAGCCCAGAGTCAGGTGGTCGCGCAGCACGCGGGTGGCCCATTGACGGAAGCGGGTGGCTTGGCTGGAATTCACCCGGTAGCCGACGGAGATGATGACGTCGAGGTTGAAGTATTCGACCTGATAGGTCTTGCCGTCGGCGGCAGTTGTTGCATTTTTCGCAACAACTGCACCACGCTCTAACTCATTGGTGTCAAATATGTTTTTAAGATGACGGGAAATAACCGACTTGTCCCTGCCAAACAGATCGGCCAACTGTTGAAGGCTCAGCCACAAGGTTTCCCCATCCAGCCGTACCTCTACCTGCTGGCTCTCCGCCTCGAAGATGATGATGTCACTCATATAGCCACCTTGCTGGGCCGCAGCCCAAAAAGCTACCTGACCCGAAGTCCTGATTGTTGCAGACGTAGACCGACTTCCAGTCGAGCTGCCGATCCAGGTAGTCGGGCGTGGACTGCTGGACGAGGGTGTCTTCGGTGTAGGCGTTCATTTCCCTCGCCTTTCGAACCTGACACCAAGAAGACTCCCCGATTGAGCTTTATCCGTGAGCGTCAAACGGACATGCTGGTCAAAATCGAAGCCATCAGAGAAGTCATCGCGGGGAACCATATCCGAATTCAGGGTACATATGTATTGAATGCCGAATTCATCAGTCACATTAGCTGCCCGTTCAAGTGCAAGTGCCCTTTGCCGGGAATCAACACCGTCGTAAAGAATGCTATCGTGTACCAGGAAATTGACACGGCCAGATATTTTCTGCGCGAGCTGGAGCAACGTAAGATCGAAGCAAAAGACCTTCATCTTCCCTATACCGCCGCTACCACTGCGTTCAATCTCAACCTGGTATTTGTATCCAGTGTCCGCAATGTCAATCACAAGCTTGCCAGGGGTTTTGTAGAGAGATTGCGAGTGATCGTTGAATATCCGGACAGCCTCGCTCCATGCTTCGCGTCTTTGGTCGTAATCCTGCTCGGCAATTTTGGTAAGTTCCGTCTTGGCCACTTTTATCTCACGTTTACGGACGTTGAGTTCTTTAACTTCTCGGATTCTGGACTGCACCCTGTCAAGACGGCCCTTTATCTCAACATTCCGCTCTTGTAGCTTGGTCATCTCCTGAAGCGCCCCGTGAGTGCGCAAGACTTCCAACGAGGCAGCGCGTGACTCTGTAAGTTGTTTGATTGTCGCATTGCGATCCTGGATTGCCCTTTCGATTCTGGATATTTCCGTTTCCAGAAAAGCACGACGGTTAACGACGATGCGTTCATGAAATTCTTTAGCCTCGGCAAGAGTACGGCGAACGGCCGCTGGAAACACGAGGCCGGTTTCTTCATAGAGTTTCTCTAGGGCCAACGAATTTGGCGGCTTCTCGTCCGATATGGACTCTTTGTACCGCGAGAGTCGCCTTCTGTCGCCAATGTTCTGATTGACCAGTTCATGTAGTTCGCCAGTAATTCGATCTGCTTCCATCTGGATCGAATCGTATTGTGGATGCACCTTAAATGAGCTTAGAGCGCTTTCGGCCCCCTTAACCACCTGCTCCAACTGAATCCGCTGCGCCTCCAATTCGCCAACAGTACCGATCATCCCTTCCATGGCTCCGGTCTTGATGGCTTGATCGATCGCTTTGATGCCTTTCTCCTGATCCTTCAGGCTTTGCCATTGAGACGCGTACTCCCAATTCAGCCCCAATAGGTATGCGGTGTTCAGTTGGATATCCCATGGCTTCTGCTGTCTGACATGCCGAAAGGGATCGTCATAAGCATCGTGCCCACGCCGGACATAGTAGGAGATCAGACTGCGGTAGGTGGGCGTGTATTTGAAGGCATCATTGGAGCGTGGCAGCCCGAATAACGCCCACCCGAGAAGAGTTTTCCACCGTTCCCAGTTGAAAATGCGTTCGCCAGTTTCTTCATCCCTATCGGGCTGTTCGATCCAGTTGGCCGTCGGCCCCTCAATGCTAATGCGATTTGGGGTCGCGATGGCGCGAGTGGCCTTAATACGGTGACCGGCAAGCGTTATATCAATGGTGAAGGCCCAATCCGCGAGCGATTCTTGAATCAGCCCCTTGCCTTTTGTTGCTCTGGACCCCAAGCAAAAATCGATGATCTCAATCAGCGTCGATTTCCCGAGCCCGTTTCGTGTGTCCTTTTTGGACGAAGCATCAGTGCGCTCTGCTAGGACAACATTAAGCCCCGTTGTAAATTCAACCGGGTGGAAGCTAGGCTGGTTGGCATAAATGCCATGAATCATCTGCTTTCCCTCTCGATCAGTCCATTCGACATTGATACGACGCCGGTTATGTGTAGCATATCCAGAGCCAAGACGAAGCGCTCAAAGGTACCGACGGAACGATGTGTCCGCACCTTTTCCCAAAGGCTGGTCACTGTTTGCGGGTTCCGCAACTCGTCGAGAAGAACCGCACCAACACCGAGCAGTGCCTGCTCCTCCGAGATGTGCTTTGAGGGCAGGATCATTTCTTGAAGACCTCGCATGTCTCAAATAGATGGGAAAGAAGGGCGAGTCCGGCCGCTCGCGTGCGAAAGTCAGTCGCACTCCCGCAGGAAAAATCAAGCAGATCTTCAAATATCGCGTCACTATTCAGCTGCGCATCACTGATTAATTGGATGTATTTTTCTTTAAAGCCCGCAATCAAGCGATTGATAAACCCAGGGTCCGACTGCTCCACGCTCTCAAGGTATGCCTTTACTTGACTACCCTGCATCAATCCCATGGCGATCATGGCGCGAGTGGCATCTGATAATTGATTCTTGGCGATCTTTTCGTCTGGCGTAATGACTGTAAAGCCAACGGTCTTATCTGCTTTCTGCTGAGCAATGCCGCGAATGGCCACCTCTAGCTCTGCAAACGTAACTTCTGACATGGAGTCATTGAGGGTTTCTTGAACCCATCGTTCATGCTCGATCTTCAGGTTCCGTAGAAATTGCACATCGTGTTTGCCCTCGTGGGCATCAACGGTGTCGTGGCAAGTCGGGCAGAGGAGCAGCCAGTTTTCGTAGGTGTCCAGTTTGTGCTTAGGGTATGTCGGGTCTGAACGAGGCCCTCCCTGTGAATGAGCAACGATATGGGCGATCTTACCGATCTGCTTCGTTTTGTCGGCAGAGGTTCCTTCAAGAACCAACTCATGGCGACACTTCGGAAACGCACATCGAGCGGCAGCTAGTCCGTAAAGTATCTTGATATCGGACTGAGGATATTTCCTACTCATACCACTATATCTCCATTCACCAGGCGCGGGAGGAGCAGGTCGCGCACTTTGGTTAAAGCTTGATTGTATTTCGTAAGTCGATCAATCTGGTCGTGCATTACTTCGGTATGTTGCTCGAAGAGCGTGAGAATTTTGTCGTCTGGGACGAGTAGTGTTCGGCTGTGAGCGTAGTCTCTATTGAGGCCTGGGACTGCGACATCGGTGTTGATGAACTGCGTGTGCAGCAGCGCGTAGTACAAATAAAGGCCGCAATTCTCGGCCTCAATGTAGTACACCGTATCGATTGGGAAAAAGTCCCTCTTCGACCAGTAAACGCTGCCAACATTACCTTTTCTACCAACGATAATTGCAGGCCCTGCCACGAGAGGTTTGTCGTGTGTTCCGACGATTCCGCTTGAACCGTATACTGGATGCGACCCCGGAATCCGATTTTCTTCCTTTAGCGCCTTGCCATACTTGAACGGCGCCAGCTCGCCAATCGGCTTCTTCTCCCACCCCTCCGGTACGCCGTCTTTGATTTTGACATGTTCGTGGCCGGGGAATCGGAGGTGGACGAACCATTCCTTGTAGAGCAGCCGTGCGGCCTGTTCCAGCAACTGTATCCGCCGCCGGTTGTTTTCGATCAGACCATCATAGGCAGAGACAGTCTCACCGATGCGCCTTTGAGTGATAATGTCAGGCAACGGTATTGTCATCTTTTTCAAATGCGTTGGACCAAAATTTGGCTGTGCCCCACCGATTACGAACCGCTCTACTTGGTTGTGGAAATTTGGTGACCGCAGGAACGCATAAAGGTAGTTATTGTCAAGCCTCTCGGAATCAAGACTGTGAAAACGTATTACACTTGTATTCATAACTAATGGAAGGCTTTTTCTGTTATTTTTCCAACCTTCCCATAGGTATTACCAGAGCTTGCGACGACGAAGTCACCATTTTCTACTGCGAAATGTTTGTATCTTTCTTCAAATTCTACCAGTGAAATATATTTGTCAGTATTGGTGACATCCACAGTTCCCGCAGCATCACCTAAAATATTAGTCACATTAATGACTTTCATCCCATCATTTGTCCATTGCCATTTGCGTAACCCCGTCCCTTCTTGAAAAAAAACGACTTCGGGGAGTGGCACATTGTGGATTGTGTTTCTCATACCCCTAACTCCTCAAAATTCCTTTTGATAGTCGCCGCCAGCATGAAAGCTTCGGCGTTGAAGTCTTCCCGCTCGACGTGGATTTCGCGCTCGCGGCGCGGGTCGGCGGTGCCGAGAAAGTCGAACAAATACAGATCCTCGAATATCTGTGCCGCCATATCCGATTCCGCAGGCGGCAGGGTGGCATTGAAGTTGGTAATGGCTTTGCCGTGGCGCTCATGGGCGTGGGCATCAATCTGCATTTCAAGAATGTTGCGTGACCAGCCGTGTTCGATGCTTGCCTTGATGTACCAATGGCGCGTGTCCGGGTCTTTGATCCGTTGTACAAGTCGGATGACGTGCCCCCAGGGCAATTGTGAAACAAGGTGTTTCACAATTTGCTCGTCGGGGTAAGCAGCCGCGAATGAGCGCATGAAGAGCAGGTTGCGCGGCGACAGGCCGCCCATGTCCGGGTAGGCGGCGCTGAGGTCTGCGGATAGCCGGTCGATGACCTTCGTGCCCCATCCTTCGCGCTCTTGCCGTTCCAGGATCAGACCGCCAATGTCCCAATACAGCGTGACCATGGCGGAATTGGCAGCCATGACGGTGCGCAGGCGCGCCGTCTGAATGCGCTGTTTGATCTCCGCGAGGATGGACGCATAATCGTCGGGCAACCCGGCATGCGACGGTGGCGCGGGAAATGACGCATCCCCCCGTTCGCGACCGCGCGAACCGCGCTCAACGGCGTTGCCGGTGGGCGTTTTCTTCATATCCCCAACTCCTCGTCATCCTGCCGCTGCGCAAGCCTCGCCCGCGCCGAGGCCACTGCCTCATGCAGCTTGCGCGCCAGCACTTCGCGCGGCGGCAGGGCGGTGAGGTATTCGGCGACGTGGATACTGCTCTTTTCAAGCTCCAGCAATTCCACCAGGTCAATCTCCTGTCCGGCGCAAAGCACGAGGCCGAGCGGCGCGGCTTCGCCGGGTTGCCGCTCATACTTGTCCAGCCACCGCAGGTAAAGCTCGATTTGCCCTTTGTCTGCAGGCTTGAAATCACCCAGCTTGAGTTCGACGGCAATCAGCCGACGCAGGCCGCGATGGAAAAACAGCAGGTCAATGTAGTAATCCTCATGGCCGACGGTAATCCGCTTTTGCCGGGCGACGAAACTAAAACCGCCGCCCAGCTCGAGCAGGAAATTTTCCAGTTCGCGCATGATGGCGTCTTCGAGGTCTTTTTCCAGATAACGATCCTTGAGTCCGAGGAAGTCGAGCACGTAGGGGTCGCGAAAAACCAGTTCGGGCGTCACGCGATCAGTGTCGCGCAAGGCATCGAGTTCGACCCGGATCAATTCTTCCGGCTTTTTGGAAAGCGCGGTGCGCTCGAACAGCATCGAGTCAATCCGTGCTTGCAGGGTGCGCGTGCTCCAGCGCTCGATGCGGCACATTTCAGCATAGAAATCCCGTTTGAGCGGATCGTCCATGTAAATGACGGACTTGAAGTGAGTCCAGGACAATTGTGCACGCAGTGCATGCACAATCCGTTCATCGGGAAATGCTTCTGCAAAACGAATCATGTTGAATAAATTGCGGCGGCTGAAACCCTGCCCATAATCTGCGGTCAAGCGCTCACTTAACGCAGCCACAATCTGTTCGCCATAGGCCGCACGTTCGCCCTTGAGTGTTTCTTCGCGGATTCGCCTGCCGACGCGCCAGTAAAGCAGGGTCAATTCGGCATTGACCGCCGTAGCAACGGTCTGCCGGGCTTCGGCGACCAAGCTGCGGATGTCGGCCAGCAAGTCGGCGGGATCATCGTGTTTAACGAGTTTGCTCATACCCCCAACTCCTCAAAATTCCTTTTGATGGTTGCGGCCAGGGTGACGGCCTCACCGTTGAGGTCTTCCAGTTCCACATGAATTTCGCGCAGGGTTTCTTCGAAGTCGAAGTCTTCGTCCACCTCCTCGGGGGCGACGCCGACGTAGCGGCCGGGGGTGAGGCTCCAGTCGTTGGCGGCGATTTCTTTGAGGTCCACCAGTTTGACCAACCCTGCCACGTCGCGCAGTTTGGCCTCGGGGAAGCGTTCGGTGAGCCAGTGGGCCTGTTTCCAGAAGTAGCGTACCTGCTTGAGTTGTTCGACGGCGAGTTGGCGGGCCTCGTCGGCAGTCTTGCGGGCGCGGGTGAGGTCGCGGGTGGCAGCCCTCACCCCCGGCCCCTCTCCCAGAGGGGGAGGGGAGGATTCCAGGGTGTCGATGAGGCGGGTGACGAGCTTGTAGGTGAGGTCGGTTTGTTTGATGAGGTCGCGGCTGGCATCACTCATGGGCTCGAATTCTTGGGTGAGCTTGAGCAGTGCGGTGTTGGTGTCCGGCGCGGCCTGCCATTGTTTGGCGGCCTGCTGCGCGCTCTTGCGGAACTGCTCGATGTCCTGGGCAAACAGTTCAGTCTCCTTTTCCAGCTCCTTCAGCACTTCTGCAGCCCTCACCCCCGGCCCCTCTCCCGGAAGGAGAGGGGAGTTCTTCGGCAGGCTGTTTAGGAACGGTGTCAGTGTTTTTCGTAACGCCTTCAGCGCCTCGGCGTAGTCTGGCAATGGCCGTGCGGTCTGGCCTGTTTCGTCTTCTTGTTCAAAGCAGGCTTGCGCCTCATCCACGGCCGTGCCGAGGTATTGGGAGACCAGTTGCAGGTAGCGTTCGGTTTCGCCGCGGTAGAGCCAGACGATGGCTTGCAGGTTTTGCTGCTGCTCGTGGGAGAAATCGTAGATCTTGCGCGTGACCTTGCGGTAGACGTTGCGCGCGTCGATCATGAGGACGGTGTTGCGGCCTCTTACCCTCTCCCCCGGCCCCTCTCCCGCATGCGGGAGAGGGGGGTTTCCTTTTGTTTTATCAAAAAACCACAGTTCGCAGGGCACGGTGCGGGTGTAGAAGAAGTTGGAGCGGATGGCGATCATGGCGTCGACGTCGCCGGTCTCCACCAGCTTCTGCCGCACCTTGGCCTCGCCGCCGCCGGCACTGGAGGCCTGGGACGACATAACGAATCCGGCGCGGCCCTTCTCGTTCAGGTAGCTGTAGAAGTAGCTGATCCAGACGTAGTTGCCATTGCTGACCTTTTCCTTTTTGTTGACGCCGGGCAGGCCGAAGGGCAGGCGCGGGTCGCTCTTGACCTTGTCGGCGTCGATTTCGTCGACGTTGAAGGGTGGATTGGCCATCACATAGTCGGCCTTGCCGAGCAGTTCGTGCGGGTCTTCGTAATAAGTGATGGCCTTCTGGATGTCGCCTTCCAGTCCGTGGACGGCGAGGTTCATCTTGGCCAGGCGGATGGTGGTGGCGTTCTTCTCCAGGCCGCGGAAGGTGAGCTTTTCCGTGGGGCTATCGCCGTGCTCCTCGACGATGCACGCGCTCTGCACGAACATGCCGCCGGAACCGCAGGCCGGGTCGAGCACGGTGCCGCGCTCGGGGTCGAGTACGTGGGCGATGAGCGAGACCAGGGATACCGGGGTGAAGAACTCGCCGCCATCGTGGGCGCCCTGACCGGCGAACTGGGTGAGGAAGTATTCGTAGATGCGGCCGAATACGTCGCCAGAGACCTTCTTCAGCTCCTCTGGGTTGAGGGTACGCAGGAGATGGCCGAGAACCTGATTTTCCAGCAACTGATATTCGCCTTTGGGCAGGGTGCCGCGCAGGTTCTCGTAATCCGCCTCGATGGAGTCCATCGCCTCGATGATGGCGCGGGCGCGGTCTTCGCTATCGGGTAGTGAAACGAGATAATCGAATTGCGCCTTGGGCCGCAGGAAGATGGCGCTCTGCTGCGAGAAATCCTCCTTGGTCAGTGCGCGCGTCTTGCCGCCGCGACTGGGCAGGTTGGGTTCGATGCGCGCCTTCACCGCCAGATAGCGGCTGTAAGCGTGACGTAGAAACACCAGGCCCATGACGGGCAGGAAATATTCGTTGCTGGCGTAGTTGGAGTTGGCGCGCAGGTTGTCGGCGGCACTCCACAGGCGTTTTTCGATGGCTTCGATGTGTTCGAGTTGGGACATTAAAAATTCTCGTTATTTTAATTTGGCGACTTGCGCACTATACGACCTTTTGGGGGTGGAGGCACCGGGTCTAAAATGAAAAACGAGCACGGCGGCGCAGCGTAGGTGGTTTGATGGGAAGTCTCCTGCCGTTAATCCCCATGTTATTTATGGTTGCAAAGGCTGGCCGATGATATGTATAGCACGCTGCGGGTAAGGGATTTCAATTCCCTGTTTTTGGAATTCGCGCCAGATTTCCAGGTTGATGTCGGAACGCAGCGAGAGCTGGCCTTCCTCCGGGTCGCTAATCCATATTGAAAGCTCCAGGCTGATGCCGTTTTCGGCAAATTCCTTGAGGTAGACTTTAGGTTCAGGATCGTTGATCACGCGCGGATTGTGTTGAGCTGTGAGCAGCACTATGTTCATGGCGGTTTCAAGGGGGCTGCCGTAGCTGATTTGCACCGGGATTCCGATTCTGATTTTGCGGTCCGAGTAGGAGTGGTTGACCACGGTCGAGGTGATCAGCGTGTCGTTGGGAATGATCGCTTCGGTGCCGTCGAGTGCTTTCAACACGATATATCGTGCGGTGAGGCGGGATACGCTGCCATAGCGATTGTCGGCGGTGATGATGTCGTCCAGGTGGATGGATTTGTCGAGCAGAATGATGAACCCGCTGACATAATTGCTGGCGATTTTCTGCAATCCCAATCCCAGCCCCACGCCGAGCGCGCCGCCAAACACGGACAACACGGTAATGTCGATGCCCAGTATCGGCAACGCAATCAGTATGCCCGCTACGAGCAACACCGCCCGGATCAACTTGGTTGCCACCACGCGCAGATTCATATCAAGCTGATCGGCGCCTAAGATGCGCCGTTCCAGAATGCTGCCCAGCCACAGCGCCAACAACAGGGTAATGCCGACGGTGAACACCGTTTGCACCACGAGCAGCAACGAAAACCGGTGTTTGCCAACGGTAAAGCTGAGTTCGTCAAAAACCCGCTCGATTTCCGGCAGGAAACCCGTGATATGCAAGGCAACGCCAAGCCAGATCAGTCCGGCGATGAAGCGTTCGGACGTGTGCAGCCAGCCACTTGGAGCAAAGATGTTACGCAGCACGTATACGGTCAAGCGCACCAGCGCCAGCGAAACCAGCAGCGCCGCCGCGATGTTGAGGAGGTTGACGTGATAGCTATGCCGGAGCAACGCCTTACCAATCAGCACCAGGCATAACGCTGTGAGAGGGAAGATCACGCGGTTAAAGCCGCCAAACATCCGGTGTGCGCTAACCCCGGCGAACGCCTCATGTTCAGCGAACGGGTGCTCCGCAAAACGCCGCTTTGCCAATCGCCCGACCCACCATCCCACGCCAAGGCTCAGCGCGAGCACGGCAAATTGCCATAGCAGCGCAGTTTGCTGCATGTCAGACATGAAGTCCGCTAACGAATAGCGTTTATCCGCCGCGTCGATAACTTGAAACGGAGCGCGGACCTGTTTCGCGGCGGATAAACCTTGTTGGACTGAACCGCCGGAGTGATGACTATAAAGGGGATTGTAGGGTTGGCAGGGCCAAGGGTGTCAAGCGAAAAGTATCGCCGGGGGTGTTGCGGGGGCCGATGAGCGACGGATATCGATATTCGGGAGGTGATTCAGGGCGATTGCGCGGTGTGCGGGCGGCGCGGTAAGGGGAGGTGGGGAGATACGGGCCGTGCGCCATCCTGGACGCCGTTGCGCCCGGTTGAAATCCGCCGCCGCGCCGTGCCCCCATCACGGTGGCCCCCGGTTGTTGCGGGGCACCGTGGCGCCGGGGATCCGCCGTGGCTCGGTCCGGCCCTGGGGCAGCGGCACCTCCACTGTCTGCAAGCGGCCCTTTCCGCAACAGGGACAGCGCACGATGTCGCGTTGCGCTACCCGTTGCATGAACTGCTCGGCGGATTCCTGGGCGAGGGGGGTGAGTAGTTACCATCCAGTATTGGTTAAGACTTAAACTAAAGCCCGGCACAATCCACCTCGTTGAACCCCCGCCCCCAGGTTGAATCCCAGCCAGGCCATCCCCATCATCTAAGCATCAATATCTTCCAATATGAGGTAATCCGATGCGTATGGACAAACTGACCAGTAAGTTCCAGATGGCGCTGGCCGACGCCCAGAGCCTGGCGGTGGGGCGGGATCATCAATTCATTGAACCGGCGCATGTGATGACGGCCCTGCTCGATCAGCAGGGTGGTGCGGTGCGTTCGCTGCTGACGCAGGCGGATGTCAACGTCAACAGTCTGCGCTCGCAGCTTGGCGAGGCGCTGGAGCGCCTGCCTACTGTGTCGGGTGCGGAGGGCGAGGTACATGTTTCCAATGACTTGAGCCGTCTGTTGAATCTCGCCGACAAGCTGGCCCAACAGCGCAAGGATCAATATATTTCCAGCGAGTTGTTCGTGCTCGCGGCACTGGAAGACAAGGGTGCGCTGGGGGATTTGCTGCGCAAGGCCGGTGCGGCCAAGGGTTCTCTCCAGCAGGCCATCGAAAAGATGCGCGGCGGCCAGAAGGTGGACGATCCGAATGCCGAGGAGCAGCGCCAGGCGCTGGAAAAATACACCATCGACCTCACCGAGCGCGCCGAGCAGGGCAAGATCGACCCGGTGATCGGGCGCGACGACGAGATTCGCCGCACCATTCAGGTGTTACAACGCCGTACCAAGAACAATCCGGTGCTGATCGGTGAGCCGGGCGTGGGAAAGACCGCTATCGTGGAAGGCCTGGCGCAGCGCATTGTCAACGGCGAGGTGCCGGAAGGGCTCAAGGGCAGGCGCGTGTTGTCGCTGGATATGGGTGCATTGATTGCCGGCGCCAAGTTCCGTGGTGAGTTCGAGGAGCGCCTCAAGGCGGTGTTGAACGATCTCGCCAAGCAAGAAGGAAATGTCATTCTGTTTATCGACGAGCTGCACACCATGGTCGGCGCGGGCAAGGCGGAAGGCGCGATGGACGCGGGCAACATGCTCAAGCCCGCCCTGGCGCGCGGCGAGTTGCACTGCGTGGGCGCCACGACATTGGATGAATACCGTCAGTACGTTGAGAAAGACGCCGCGCTGGAACGCCGTTTCCAGAAGGTGCTGGTGGACGAACCGTCTGTCGAGGATACCATCGCCATCCTGCGCGGCCTGAAGGAAAAATACGAGGCGCACCACGGCGTCGATATCACCGATCCGGCAATTGTCGCAGCGGCCACCCTGTCACACCGCTACATTACCGACCGTAACCTGCCAGACAAGGCCATCGACCTGATTGACGAAGCGGCCAGCCGTATCCGCATGGAAATCGACTCCAAGCCGGAAGAGATGGATCGTCTGGAACGCCGTCTGATTCAGCTCAAGATCGAACGCGAGGCGTTGAAAAAAGAGGCCGACGAGGCATCCAGGAAGCGGCTGGATATTCTCCAGATTGAGATCGGCAAGCTGGAGCGGGAGTTCGCCGACCTGGAAGAGATCTGGAAGGCGGAAAAGGCTGCGATACACGGCACCCAGCATATCAAGGAAGCGCTCGACCAGGCGCGCATCGAACTGGAGACGGCGCGCCGTGCGGGCAACCTAGCGCGCATGTCCGAGCTGCAATATGGCCGTATCCCCGAGCTGCAGAAGCAGCTCGACATGGCCGCGCAGGCCGAGATGCACGAGATGAAATTGCTGCGCAACAAAGTGACTGACGAGGAGATCGCCGAGGTGGTCTCCAAATGGACCGGCATCCCGGTGTCGAAGATGCTGGAGGGCGAGCGCGACAAATTGCTGCGCATGGAAGAGGCGTTGGGCAAGCGCGTCGTCGGGCAAACGGAGGCGGTGAAGGCCGTGTCCGACGCGATACGTCGTTCGCGCGCGGGATTGTCCGACCCCAACCGGCCCAATGGCTCGTTCCTGTTTCTAGGGCCGACCGGCGTAGGTAAGACCGAGTTGACCAAGGCCTTGGCGGCGTTCCTGTTCGACACCGATGATGCCATGGTGCGCATCGACATGTCCGAATTCATGGAGAAGCATTCCGTGGCGCGGCTGATCGGTGCGCCGCCCGGCTATGTGGGCTATGAAGAGGGCGGTTATCTCACCGAGGCGGTGCGCCGCAAGCCTTATTCGGTGATACTGCTCGATGAGGTGGAAAAGGCCCATCCCGACGTATTCAATGTTCTGTTGCAGGTGCTCGACGATGGTCGTCTCACGGACGGCCAGGGGCGCACTGTGGATTTCCGCAACACCGTGATTGTGATGACCTCCAATCTGGGATCGCAGTTGATTCAGGAGATGGCGGGAGAAGAGAACTATGCGGCGATGAAGAATGCAGTGATGGATATCGTCGGGCAGCATTTCCGCCCCGAATTCATCAATCGTGTCGATGACGTCGTAGTATTCCACCCGCTGGCGCGCGAGCAGATCCGCTCCATCGCCACGATCCAGGTAGCCTATTTGCGCAAGCGTTTGCAAGATCGCGACATGGATATTATATTCACCGATGCCGCGCTCGACAAACTCGGCGAGGCGGGCTTCGACCCGGTCTACGGCGCCCGCCCGCTCAAACGCTCCATCCAGCACCTGCTGGAAAACCCGCTGGCCCAGCAAATTCTCACTGGCCACTTCGGGCCGGGGGATGTGATTAAGGTGGATCTGGAGGAGGGGAGGCTGGTGTTTGGGAAGGGTGCTATAGAGTGAGTTTGTAGGGGTGCGTTCCACGCACCCCTACGAGATTTCACTTTTTATTGCGAAATAGAATTAGTTCTGCCGCGAGCGCGCCTACCGGCACTCGCTGCCTTGCTCTTGCAACCAGCGCCGCCCCTTGTCGGTCAGGCGATATTTCTGCAAGCGGCTGTTAGGCCTGTCCGGGATGGTCATTTCGATCAAGCCTCCCGCCAATGCGGGCTTGAGATAACGCTCACGAAACGATTTGCGATCCTGTAAGCCGAGAGCGCTCTGAAGCGCCTCACGGGCCATTTCACCCTGCATGATTTCCAGCAACCGCTCGACTTGGGGGGTGACTTGTGGTGCGACTTGGGGGGCGGCGGACGATACGGCGCCGAGAATCATCCTGAGCATGAACTCGATAAAGGGCGCGGCGTCGGTCTGGTACGTGCTGTTTTGCAGTGCCTGGTAATACTCGGACTGATGTTCGTGAACCAGGCTTTCCACCGGGATGTCGGCAAACAGGGGGTTCCAGTGAGTCAGGATCAAGGTCTGCCACAACCGCCCCATGCGGCCGTTGCCGTCGGCGAAGGGATGAATGAACTCGAGTTCGTAGTGGAACACCGAGCTGGTGATCAGGGGATGCGCTTCACTGGCGGCCAACCACTGAAAAAGATCGTGCATCAGTCCCGGGACGCGATCCGCCGGGGGCGCCATGTGTATCACCTGCCCGCCCGCCATCACCCCTACGCCGCCGCGCCGATACGCCCCGGCCTCGTCGATCAGCCCGGCCATCAGGATGCGGTGCGCCTCCAGTAATTCTACCTCCGCCTCCGGCTGCCACTGCTCGAAGCGGTCATAGGCGGCGATGGCATTACGCACCTCCTGAATCTCGCGGGGCGGGGCGATGACCCGCTTGCCGTCCAGAATCGCGGTGATCTGCGCCTCGCTCAGGGTGTTCCCCTCGATGGCCAGCGAGCCCCGGATGGTGCGGATACGATTGATGCGCCGCAGCCGCAGCGTTTTGGCGGCATCGGTAAGTACGGTAAGCCGGCCAACCGACTCGCTGATATCCGCAACCAAGTTCAGAATGGCCGGGGTGATGGTATAGGGCGGATGATAGCTCTTTTGACTGGTCATTCAAGCTTCCTGTTTGCGTCCCCTGTCTCGTTCATACCGTCGCCCCTATCTGGAGTGGTCAAACCCGTGCCATCAATTATTTTGGCATCTCCCCCAGCCCCAAATTCTCCCAAATCGCCAGTGTCGGCCCCGTCTGGTTCATGGTGTAGAAGTGCAGTCCCGGCGCGCCGCCATCGAGGAGTTTGCGGCACAGTTCGGTGGTGACATCGAGACCGAAGGCGCGCAGCGATTCCATGTCATCGCCGAAGTCTTCCAGGCGTTTGCGCAGCCAGCGCGGGATTTCGGCGCCGCACATGTCGGAGAAGCGGGCGAGTTGGGTGTAATTGGTGATGGGCATGATGCCGGGGACGATGGGCAGATCGAGCCCCTGTTGTTCGCAGGCATCGACGAAGCGGAAGTAGGCGTCGGTGTTGTAGAAATACTGGGTGAGGGCGCTGTCCGCGCCGGAGTCAACCTTGCGTTTGAAGTTGAGCAGGTCGGCGTGGGCGGAGGGTGCCTGGGGGTGGAATTCGGGGTAGGCGGCGACTTCGATGTGGAAGTGATCGCCGGTCTCGGCGCGGATGAAGGCCACCAGCTCGTTGGCGTAGCGGAATTCGCCGATATCGCGCATCCCGGAGGGCATGTCGCCACGTAGCGCGACGATGCGATGGATGCCTTGGGCGATGTAGGCATTAAGCAAGGCACGGATGCTGTCGCGACTGGAGGCGACGCAGGACAGATGCGGTGCGGCGTCGATGCCCGTGTCACGCTGGATCTCCGCGACGGTGTCAAAGGTGTGGTCACGTGTGCTGCCACCCGCGCCGAAGGTGACGGAGAAATAGAGGGGGTTTAATTGCGCCAGCGTGTCCCGTACGGCGCGCAGTTTGAGCGCGCCCTCGGGGGTTTTGGGTGGAAAAAACTCAAAACTGAAAGTCCGTGGGTATTTTTTTTGGGAGTTCATGATAGCCGGTCAAAAAAGTAGGGCGGGTTAGGCGCGCCCCTCACCCCGCCCTCTCCCACTCGGGGAGAGAGGGAGCCGGAAAAGAGTGGCTTGAAAATCGCGCTGTAACCCGCCAGCCGTCGCATAGCGACTCCTCGAATCATGCAAAGTTGCTCGGTGGGTTACGCTGCGCTAACCCACCCTAAATGATACATATATCAATACCGGTAATGTTCCGGCTTGTAAGGCCCCTCGGACGGCACGCTGATGTAGGCGGCCTGCTCGGGCGTGAGCTGGGTCAGTTCCGCGCCGATCTTCTTGAGGTGTAGGCGCGCGACTCGTTCATCCAGGTGCTTGGGCAGTACGTACACCTTGTTCTCGTATTTCTGCCCATGCACGAACAGTTCGATCTGGGCCAGCACCTGGTTGGTGAACGAATTGGACATCACGACACTCGGATGGCCGGTGCCGCAGCCCAGGTTTACCAGGCGGCCTTCGGCAAGCAGGATGATGCGGCGGCCGTTGGGGAGGATGATGTGATCCACCTGGGGCTTGATGTTGTCCCACTCATAACGGCGCATGGCGGCGACGTCGATCTCGGAGTCGAAGTGGCCGATGTTGCACACGATGGTGTTGTTCTTCATGCGCACCATGTGGTCGTGGGTGATGACGCTGAGATTGCCGGTGGCGGTCACGACGATATCCACCTTGTCGCAGGCCTCGTCAGTGGTGACCACGCGGTAGCCTTCCATCGCCGCCTGCAGGGCGCAGATCGGATCAATCTCGGTAACCCATACCGTGGCGCCCAGGCCGCGCAATGACTGCGCACAGCCCTTGCCCACGTCGCCGTAGCCGCACACCAGGGCGATCTTGCCGGCGATCATCACGTCGGTGGCGCGCTTGATGCCGTCCACCAATGACTCGCGGCAGCCGTACAGGTTGTCGAACTTGGACTTGGTGACGGAGTCGTTGACGTTAATGGCAGGGAAGGGCAGGCGTCCTTCTTTTTCCATTTGATAAAGGCGATGTACGCCAGTGGTGGTTTCCTCGGTGACGCCCTTGATGCCGGCCAGCCGCTTGGAATACCAGCCGGGCTTGGTTTCGAGGCGCTGTTTAATGGCGGCGAATAAGGAGCGTTCTTCGTCATTCGTTGGATTGGCGATGACCGAGGCGTCCTTTTCGGCTTTTGCGCCAAGGATCATCAGCAGGGTGGCATCGCCCCCATCATCCAGAATCATGTTAGGCCCGGTGTCGCCCGCCCATTCGAAAATGCGGTGGGTGTATTCCCAATATTCGTCCAGTGTCTCGCCCTTATAGGCAAAGACCGGGATGCCGTCCGCAGCGATGGCGGCAGCGGCGTGGTCCTGGGTGGAGAAGATGTTGCAGGAGGCCCAGCGCACTTCCGCGCCCAGTGCGGTCAGCGTTTCGATCAGCACGGCGGTCTGGATGGTCATGTGCAGTGAGCCGGTGATACGTGCGCCCTTGAGCGGCTGCTGCGCGGCGTATTCTTCGCGGGTGGACACCAGACCGGGCATTTCGGTCTCGGCGATGGTGATTTCCTTGCGTCCCCAGCCGGCGAGCGAGAGATCCGCGACTTTGTAATCGGTGAAGCCTGGTTTAACTGCTGCGTTCATTGTTGTTACTCCATACTATGAACGAGCGCCGTTTGTAACATGACCTTGCTTCGAGCCTGGCAGGATTGCTCCTGTCGCAGCGCTCCTCGAAGAAAGCTACAAGCCGCCGTGTTTACGGCGGCACCTGGAAAATTATTATTTATGCCCTTTAGCCTTTAGGGCGCTTGTACTCTGATGTAGGGTGCGTGCGACGCACCCTACATCTCAATCAAACCCCCGCAGCCGCCTGCAAGGCCGCAGCCTTGTCGGTGCGCTCCCAGGTCAGCGCGGCTTCGGTGCGGCCGAAGTGGCCATAGGCGGCGGTCTGTGTATAGATCGGGCGCAGCAGGTCGAGCATTTTGATGATGCCTTTGGGGCGCAGGTCGAAATGCTCGCGTACCAGTTTGGTGATCTTCTCATCGGAAATCTTGCCAGTGCCGAAGGTGTCTACCGTGATGGAGGTCGGCTCGGCGACGCCGATGGCGTAGGAGATCTGGATCTCGCAACGCTCGGCCAGGCCGGCGGCGACGATGTTTTTTGCGACATAGCGGCCCGCATAGGCGCCGGAGCGATCCACCTTGGTGGGATCCTTGCCCGAGAAGCAGCCGCCGCCGTGACGGCCCATGCCGCCGTAGCTGTCTACAATGATCTTGCGCCCGGTCAGGCCGCAATCGCCGACCGGCCCGCCGATCACGAAGCGTCCGGTGGGGTTGATGAAGTAGCGGGTGTTCTTGTCCAGCCATTCGGCGGGCAGTACTGGCTTGATGATCTCTTCCATCACCGCCTCTGTGAGGTCGCTGTGCTTGATGTCCGGCGAGTGCTGGGTTGAGAGCACCACGGCGTCGATGCCTACCGGCTTGTGGTTTTCATAGCGGAACGTCACCTGGCTCTTGGCGTCGGGGCGCAGCCAGTGCAGCACGCCATTCTTGCGCATCTGCGCCTGGCGCTGTACCAGACGGTGCGCATAGGTGATGGGGGCGGGCATCAACACGTCTGTTTCATTGCTGGCGTAGCCAAACATCAGGCCCTGGTCACCCGCGCCCTGCTCGTGCTCGGCCGTTTCATCGACGCCCTGGGCGATATCCACCGACTGTTTGCCAATGGCGGTGAGCACCGCGCACGATTCCCAGTCGAAGCCCATGGCGGGGTTGTCGTACCCTATGTTCTTGACGGTCTGGCGCACCACATTTTCCATGTCCACCCAGGCGGATGTGGTGATTTCCCCGGCGATCATCACCATGCCGGTCTTCACCAGCGTCTCGCAGGCCACGCGCGCGGTGCGATCCTGGCTGAGAATGGCGTCCAGAATAGCGTCCGAAACCTGATCCGCGACTTTGTCGGGATGACCTTCGGAGACCGATTCAGACGTGAATAAATAGTTATTGTTTGACATGCGTGGCCGTTCCTCTCAAGTAGAGCTAAAATATCCGGTATAGTGTAGCGTGAGCTTGGCCGACTAACAATGCGCCTGTGTGCGCAAAGCGGCAGATTATCCCTGTAAATATGGAGGAATTTCTTTAAATGGTACGTCTCGAAACCCCAGTGTGTGATTTTGACCGGCCTGCGCTTGATTTTGCGCTGCCGGGAGTTGATGGCAAGGTTTGGACGCTTGCAGAGTGCGCTGGCGAAAAGGGGCTGCTGGTGATGTTCATCTGTAACCACTGCCCTTACGTCAAGGCCGTGATGGAGCGTATTGTGCGCGATACACGGGAGTTGCTGGAATACGGTGTGAAGAGCGTTGCGATCATGTCCAACGACGCCACGGAATATCCCGAGGATTCGTTCGAGAATATGCAAAAGGTCGCGCGCGACTACGGTTTTTCGTTTCCCTATCTGGTGGATGAAACCCAGCAAATCGCCAAGGCCTATGGCGCGGTATGCACCCCGGATTTTTTTGGCTATAACGCCGATCGCAAGCTCCAGTACCGCGGACGTCTCGACGCCAGCCGCAAGGAGACCGCGCCAGACGCCCCCCGTGACCTGTTTGAGGCGATGAAGCAGGTGGCGCTCACCGGCCAAGGCCCGCGCGAGCAGATTCCCAGCATGGGGTGTTCGATCAAGTGGAAAACGGAGGCGTAAGCGCTTAATGGCCATACGTTCCTACCAGAATGTCCACCCAGCCGTTGCGGCGGGCGTGTTTGTGGATGATGCCGCGCTGGTGATCGGCGATGTAACCATCGGTGAAGATGCGTCACTGTGGCCTATGGTGGTGGCGCGCGGCGATGTACACCGCATCGTGATCGGCGCGCGCAGCAATATCCAGGACGGCTCGGTGCTGCATGTCACCCAGCCCAACCGCTTTACGCCGGGCGGGCATCCGACCATCATCGGCAGCGATGTCACCGTTGGCCATCGCGTGATCCTGCACGGCTGCACAGTGGATGATCACGCATTGATCGGTATGGGCTCCACGGTGCTGGACGGCGCCATCATCCGTTCGCGGGTGCTGCTGGGCGCAGGCAGCCTGGTGCCGCCCGGCAAGGAACTGGAAAGCGGCTATCTGTGGCTGGGTAGCCCGGTGAAAAAGGTGCGCCCGCTCACGGAGGACGAGCTGGCCTATTTCGAATATTCGGCAGCGCATTATGTGGCGCTTAAAAACCGGCATCAGCAGGGTTAGCGTTTGCCTGGCTCAGGACTCAGAATGTTTCCTGAGTGTCTTCCTGTTGCGAACTTGAACTTGCCGCCGCTTTCTTTTTGTCGCGCAGGCCAATAGCGACCAACGCCCCTACAACGCCGCCGAAGGCGAATGATATCACTACAGTTTCAGCCAGTAATTCAAACATGATACGTTCCATCCTTTAAGAGATCCCGCTTCTGGTGCCTATGGCCTAGCGATATACCGGCAAGCGGTTTGTCCGGTGCTCCTGAAGGGGCAAAGCAAGGCGGCGATCAGGGGGTGCTGGCTGTTGTTCACAATAGTTGATGCAGAGACTATGCCAATGCTTGGGGCGCTACGCCCCTTGCGTTCCGGTATACTGGGCCTGTGAAAGAAAATTCCTTGTCAATTCGCAGATTATGGTCTCAACCTCACGTGCAACGTTTGGTGGGGATTATTGTGTTTGGCGCTTTCCTGGTGTTCGTGGAAGCCTATTTTGGCTGGCGGCGTCTGCTCGCGCCGTGGGGGACGCTGCCGCCCAGCCAAATACTTGCCGCCGTGGTTTTGGCATTCGTCAGTTATTGGACGCGGGCAGTGCGGCTTTATGACTATTTTCGCGACGAGATGCAGGGTGCATTCGGGCTGTGTTTCAAGGTGATGTTGCAGCACAATCTGCTCAACAACCTGCTGCCGATGCGCGCCGGCGAGATCAGCTTCCCGGTGCTGATGGCGCGCCATTTCGATGTGCCTGTGATGCGTTCAGTGCCCGCCCTGTTCTGGTTTCGCCTGCTGGATTTGCACACCTTGGGTGCGTGCGCCCTGGTGGCGGCATTTGCGTGGAATATTCCGCTGATGATGGCCTTGGTGGTGGCATGGATGGTATTGCCCATCCTGCTGTTCTGGGGCAGCGGCCACTGGCAGCGCCTTTTGCATGATCAGCCGGGCCGTATCAAGGGGTTGCTGAAGAAAGCGCTGGCGAGCCTGCCCCAGACCCCGCGTGCCTTCTGGCGTGCCTGGGCGTGGACGGTGATCACCTGGGTGGTCAAGCTGGGCGTGTTTGCCTGGGTGTTGTCGCTGTTTATGGACGTATCAGGTGCCGGGGCGTTGATGGGGGCGATTGCCGGAGACCTCACCAGTGTGCTGCCCATCCATGGCGTGGCGGGTATGGGCACCTACGAGGCGGGTGTGGTTGCCGGGTTGTTGCCGTATGGCGTCACGGCGCAAAACGCGCTGCTGGCGGCGGTCAATCTGCACCTGTTTTTGCTGGGGTCGACACTGATTGGCGGTGCGTTCAGCCTGTTGATGGGGGGCAAAAAGACTTATGGATGAGGCGCTGTTGCTGTGGATCAACCAGGGTTGGGCGCATCCCTGGCTGGATGTCTTTTTTCGCTGGATATCCGAGCGCGCAAGCTTTGCCTTTCCGCTGGCCGGGCTGCTGCTGCTTTTTTTCGGGCGGCGTTTCGGCAAGGATGGCGTCAAGCTCTGGCTGGTGCTGGTACTGGTGGTGGGCATGGGCGATGCCTTGGGTAGTCTCATCAAACATCTCGCCGAACAGCCGCGCCCGTGTTTCTCGATTCATGAGCTGGTGCGCCAGCCGGGCCGCGCGCCGGGCGCTGCCTGCGGCGATAATCTGAGTGGGATGCCCTCCAATCACGCGCTGAATTTTTTCGCGGCAGCGGCCTTTTTGAGCTTCATGATGCGTTCGCGGGCGTGGCTTGTTGGGACGTTCACGGTCGCCCTGCTGGTGGGGATTTCCCGCATTTATCTGGGTGTGCATTACCCTGGCCAGGTGCTCGCCGGGGCCGCCATCGGCGCTACAATAGGCTGCCTCGGCGCGTGGATTGGGTTAAACTATCTGGTTTTCATTAAACGTATTCAATCCGCCACGCAGAAAGCAAGCGCCTCCAATGACATCCACTGAACAAGTTACCCTGCCACTCAGCCAGCCGCACCGCCTCTCGCTGGTGATTCCCATGTACAACGAGGAACTCAATGTCGCGCCGATGGCGGCGCGCGTGCATGAGGCGCTGCGGGGTTATGCACACCCCTGGGAGCTGATCCTGGTGAACGACGGCAGCGCCGACAGCACGGACCAGCAGATGCGCAAGGCCCAGGAGCAGTATGGCAGCCATGTGCGGGTGGTGAATTTGCAGCGCAATTTTGGGCAGACCGCCGCCATGCAGGCGGGCATCGACGCGGCGCGCGGCGATGTGATCGCCATGATGGATGGTGATTTGCAAAACGATCCCATCGACATCCCGCGCATGGTGGATCGCCTGCTGGACGAGGATCTGGACCTGGTTGCAGGATGGCGCAAGAATCGCAAGGACGGCTTGTGGCTGCGCAAGATCCCTTCCCGCATCGCCAACCGCCTGATCCGGCGCATCACGCAAGTCCACCTGCACGATTACGGCTGCAGCTTGAAGGTGTTCCGCGCCGATCTCCTCAAAACGGTACGTTTGTACGGTGAAATGCACCGTTTCATCCCGGCCTGGCTTGCGGCGAGCACCGCGCCATCGCGTATCAAGGAGGAGGTGGTGCATCACCATGCGCGGCAGTTTGGCGAGTCGAAATATGGCATTTCCCGCACCTTTCGCGTCATTCTCGACCTGCTGTCGGTGTATTTCTTCATGCGCTACAAAAGCCGCCCCGGCCACTTCTTCGGCCAGTTTGGCTTCATCTTCGGCGCGCTGGGTGCGCTGATCCTGGGCTATCTGTTTATTGTCAAAATTTTCCTCGGGGAGGATATCGGCACGCGGCCCTTGCTCATGGCTGGTGTATTGTTCGTGGTCGTGGCCGTGCAGTTCTTCACCACCGGCGTGTTGAGCGAGCTGATCGCGCGCACCTATTTTGAATCCAGCAACACGCGTTCTTATGTCGTGCGCAATGCGCAGGCCGTAGCCAACGCCTCCGATGCGGATTGGATGCGCCCCGTCTGATCATGCCGCCCGATCAGCGACTCGACGGCAAGGATGCGTGGCTGCTGGCGGCGCTGGTCTTGGCGCTGGTTGGTTTCAAGGCCTGGCTGACACAGGCCGCCTGTTTTGACCTCCACTATGACGAGGCCCAGTATTGGGAGTGGTCGCAGCAACTCGACTGGAGTTACTACTCCAAGGGGCCGCTGGTCACATGGTTGATCGCCTTGTCCGAGTGCCTGTTTGGCCACGGCGAATGGCAGACGCGCCTGTTCGGCTGGCTGGCCCACGGTGCGCTGCTGATTCTGGTCTTTGCCTTTGCCCGCGATGTCTGGGGGAGCCGTGCTGCGGCATGGTGGGCGGTGCTGCTCGCGCTGTTCACGCCGCTGTATTTCACCCTTGGCCTGGTGATGACTACCGATGTGTTCCTGTTCGTGTGCTGGACCTGGGGGCTGTGGGCTGCTTACCGCGTCTTGTTCAAGGAGCGGCCTCGCGCCTGGTATGGGCTGGGGGCGGCGGTGGGCATAGGCGCGCTCACCAAGCTCAGTATCGGCCTGCTGCCGTTTTTCATCGGCCTGATGGTGTTGCTCAGGCCGCGATTCTGGCGGCATTTAAAAAGCCCGCACCTGTGGCTGGCATTGCTGTTGATGTTGGTGTTGATGAGTCCGGTGCTGCTGTGGAATGCCAGCCACGATTGGGTCATGTTCCGCCATGAAATGGGGCATGTGAAAAGCGAGGGATGGACGGCGAAATACATTGCCGATTTCATCGGCGGGCAGGCACTGGCGTTGTCGCCTATCGTCGTGTTGCTTGCGCTAGGCGTGTTATGGCGTCCGCCGGTGGCTGAGGATCAGCGTTTTCTCTGGTGGCTGTCGCTGTGCTGGATTGGTTTTTTGTCGTTAAGGCGCTCAGTGCGAAGGTGCAGCTGAACTGGTCCGCTCCCAGTTATATCGGCCTGTTGATCCTGTTCGCAGGGCATATTCCCGCATTCTCACGGGTCAAGCGCCGCGTGCTTTATTTCGGCATGGGGGTAGGTGCCGCGCTCACGGCCGTCGCCTATTTTCCCTCCACTTTCGGTGTGCCGGAACCGTTTAAAAATGCAAAATCGTGGCGGCAGCCTATTGAAAAAATCGGCATACAGGCTGGGCACGCCGATTTTATTCTGACAAGCTCTTACGATCTGGCCGCCGAACTGGCTTATTACTGGCCGCGGCGTATCCCGGTGTATGTGGCCGGAAATGCCGGGCGGCGCTACAATCAACACGATCTGTGGCCCAGCATCGACCGCGAGGCGGGGCGCAATGGCGTCTACATCAACACTAATCCATCACTCCCCGCCGAGCTTGCGCAGGCGTTTGAGCGTTGCTCTCCCCTCCCTCTCGTTGAGGCGCGCTCGGCGGATGGGCGTGTGCTGCGTACGTTTTATACTAGCGTATGCAGCGGCTATCGCCCGATTGCCTGGCCGAAACCTTCGTCCTATTGAGAGGTCTTAGAGTTTTTGGGATTATCATGTAAAAGCAGTTAGCCACGGAGGCACAGAGTTCACAGAGAAAGAGCAAGTGGCGGTTATTCATAGGGTTCGGTGAATGGCAATGATCAAATCCACCTTGGCAATGAAGCTGTTTCTGACCGTTTCAGTAAATGCAATGGCGGACTTTAATGCCGGTGTTGCAGCCTATGAGGCAAAGGATCATAAGCTGGCGTTCAAGGAATTTTCTGCAGTTGCGTTGCAGGGGGATGCCAGGGCGCAAGGGTTGATTGCCGGTATGTATGCCAATGGCCTGGGGGTTGCCAAGGATGGAGGGCAGGCGGTGCGCTGGTATCACAAGGCTGCCGAGGGAGGCGACGCTCAATCCCAGTTTGTCCTGGGTGTGATGTACGCGAATGGCCGCGGCGTCTCCAAGGATGATCTCCAAGCCTTGCGGTGGTATCAAAAGGCCGCCGAGCAAGGGCTTGCCGACGCGCAGTACAACCTTGGGGTTATTTATGCCAGGGGGCGGGCTGTACCGCAGGATGAGGCAGAGGCCGTAAAGTGGTATCTCAAAGCCGCCGAACAGGGGATTGCCGAGGCGCAATACAATCTTGGCAGCAGATACGCCGAAGGTCGCGGTGTGCCCAGGGATGATGCGGAGGCGGTGAGCTGGTACCGCAAGGCCGCCGAGCAAGGGCTGGCGGCGGCCCAGAATAATCTGGGCAGCATGTATGCGAGCGGCCGGGGCGTTCCCAAGGATGACGCGCAGGCTGTACAGTGGTACCGCAAGGCGGCTGAACAGGGCGTCGCCGCCGCGCAGATTAATCTCGGCAACATGTATGCCGATGGCCGTGGCGTCCCCAAGGATGAAGTGCAGGCCTTGAGCTGGTACCGCAAGGCCGCGGAGTAGGGGTGTCTTTCATCCCCTCGCCATTTTCGTGTGGCCGTGTTACGCCGCCTCGAAATGACAGACGTAATCCAGCAGGTCATCCACTTCGATTTCGAAATGCGAATTGGCCGGAACATCAAAGCTCTGCCCGGCTTCGTAATCTATCCACGCCTGATCACCGGCGAGCTTGACGCGGCAGCGGCCCTGAGTGATCTCCATCACCTCCGGCGCCTGGGTGCTGAAGCGGTAGGTGCCGGGTAGCATGACGCCCAATGTTTTCATCTCGCCTTCGGGTGTGATGATCGAGCGGCTGGTCACCTTGCCACCGTGG
Source organism: Gammaproteobacteria bacterium (assembly GCA_016191235.1). Lineage (GTDB taxonomy): Bacteria > Pseudomonadota > Gammaproteobacteria > Ga007554 > LNEJ01. Next base: position 15,275 of record JACPOZ010000016.1, on the reverse strand, counting down.
TAGACATTGGCCTTCTTGGTAACTTCGACGTTTTTGAAGCTGGTCATATTTTATCCTTTTTAAGTCTTGCGCAGCCGCGCGGCAATACGCATGCGCAGTGCATTCAGTTTGATAAACCCGGCCGCATCGGCCTGATTGTAGGCCCCCGCGTCGTCCTCGAAGGTGGCGATAGTGGGATCAAACAGCGAGTCGCTATCGGACTTGCGGCCCACCACGCTGACGTTACCCTTGTAAAGTTTGACCCGCACCACGCCGTTGACGCTGGCCTGCGAAGCGTCGATCATCTGTTGCAGCAGCTTACGCTCCGGACTCCACCAGTAGCCGGTGTAGATCAGGCTGGCGTAGCGCGGCATCAGCTCGTCCTTGAGATGGGCCACTTCGCGGTCCAGCGTGATGGACTCGATGGCGCGATGCGCCTTGAGCATGATGGTGCCGCCGGGTGTCTCGTAGCAGCCGCGCGACTTCATGCCGACGTAGCGGTTTTCGACGATATCGAGGCGGCCAATACCATTTTCATTGCCCATGCGATTCAGTGTGGCCAGCACGGTGGCTGGACTCATGGCCTCGCCGTCAATAGCGACGATATCGCCGCAGGCGTAAGTTAATTCAACATAAGAAGGTTTGTCCGGCGCCTTTTCAGGGGCGACGGACCAGCGCCACATATCCTCTTCGGCCTCCGCCCACGGATCTTCCAGAACACCGCCCTCATAGGATATATGCAGCAAGTTGGCGTCCATTGAATACGGCGATTTCTTGCCGCGCTTCATTTCAACCGGAATGCCGTGCTTTTCCGCATAGGCGAGCAGTTTTTCGCGCGAGGTGAGGTCCCATTCGCGCCACGGTGCGATAACGCGCACATCGGGCTTGAGTGCGTAATAACCGAGCTCGAAACGCACCTGATCGTTGCCCTTGCCGGTTGCGCCGTGGGAGACGGCATCGGCGCCGGTTTCCCTGGCGATCTCAATTTGGCGCTTGGCGATTAAAGGCCGGGCGATGGAGGTGCCGAGCAGATACTCGCCTTCGTAGATGGCGTTGGCGCGGAACATGGGGAACACGAAATCGCGCGCAAACTCTTCGCGCAGGTCATCAATATAAATCTCCTTGACGCCCATTTGCAGCGCTTTGGCGCGCGCCGGTTCCAGTTCCTCGCCCTGGCCGATATCAGCGGTGAATGTCACCACCTCGCAGCCATAGGTATCCTGCAACCATTTGAGAATGACGGAGGTATCGAGTCCTCCGGAATAGGCGAGTACAACCTTTTTGACATCAGACATGTAACGATCCCCAGCTTTGTTCAGCGCATTACGGCAAATAACTGTAAACCCTGCATTATACCTGAAGTACGCTCTATGGCGGCCAAATATCTACGACTCAATCTTATCGTGAAAGCTGTGCCGGATGGCGCATCATCAACGGCTGGGTGCTGGGCAAAAAAGCGGATATAATCAAGTTACAAAAGCAGCAAGGCAATCAAGAAAATCATGCAATTGCAATCAGAATTCGCCAACCTGAGCCGCTGGGAACTTTCCTCCGCCGAGCTCCGTGCCCGCTTCGATGCCGTGCAGCTCCCCTTCGAAACCACCGCCGAGCTTTCCGTCGAGGAGTTCATTATTGGCCAGGAGCGCGCGGTGCGGGCCGTGGACTTTGGCCTGCAGATAAAGGACCATGGCTATAACATCTATGCCTCCGGCATTCCCGGCACAGGCAAGAACACCATCCTCAAGTCCATGATCAAGCAGGTATCCGAAACCCAGCCCACCCCGGACGATTGGTGCTACGTGCACAACTTCCAGGACACCGACCGCCCGCGTGCCTTGAGCCTTGCCGCCGGGAAGGGGCGTGAGTTTCAGCGGGACATGGCGCATCTCATCGCTTCCCTGAAAGAAGAGTTTCCCAGGGTGTTCCAGAGCAAAGACTATGAGGAACAGCGCCGTGAGCTGGAGGAAGGTTTTTCCAATGCCCGCGAAGACCTTAGCGGCGAGCTTGATCAGAAGGCCGCAGAACGCAATTTCCTGATCAAGAGCACCCGGGCGGGCATCATCCTTGTCCCTCTCGACAAGGGCGAGCCCATGAAAACCGAACAGTTCGCGGCGCTCCCGCCCGAGACCCAGGCGGAGATCCAATACAAGGAAAAGGCGTTGCGCGAGGATATCGCCACCTTTCTGGAGCGAGTGCGCGCCTTGCGGGAGGAGGTGGACCAAAAAATTGATGAGCTCAATATTCGTGTAGCACTCTATACGTCACAACACCTCTTCGAGAATTTGAAGGAAAAGTACCGGCCATTTGCCAAGGTCATGGACTATATCGAGGCCGTGCAGCAAGACGTGCTGGCAAACTTCCATGACTTTCTGTCGGAGCCGGAAGCTCCTCTCCAGCTGCCAGGCATGGCCGAGGAACCCGTCCGCCGGCCCATGATCCGCTATGCGGTGAACGTGGTAGTGGATAACAGCGGCAGGCAGGGTGCCCCCCTCATCGAGGAAAGCAATCCGACCTACAACAACCTGGTTGGGCGCATCGAGAAAAAGGCCCATCTGGGATTTCTGTACACTGACTTTACCCTGATCAAGGCTGGCTCCATCCTGCAAGCCAATGGCGGCTACCTGCTCGTCAACGTGCTGGATGTCCTGCGCAGTCCCTTTGCCTGGGATGCCCTCAAACGCATCATCAAAATGCGCGAGGCAAAAATCGAGGACATCGCGGAAACCTATGGGTTCATCGCCTCTGCTGGCATCAAGCCCGAGGTCATCCCCATCAGCCTGCGGGTGATACTGGTGGGTAGCCCATACCTTTATTACCTGCTCCAGGCCTATGATGAGGAATTCCCCGGCATCTTCAAGGTAAAGGCGGACTTTGACGTTCAGCAGAATCGCAAGGACGACACTCCCTTGCAGTACAGCCGTTTCATTGCCCGGCTGTGCAAGGATGAAGGACTGCCCCACTTTGAACGCGATGCCTGCGCCGCCGTGCTGGAGCAGGCATCGCGTTGGGTAGATCACCAAAAGAAGCTCTCGCTACGTTTCAGCGACCTCTCCGATCTCATTCGCGAATCCGGCTACTGGACTCAGCGGGACGGCAAGGCGTTGGTTTCAAGAGTGCATGTGCAAAAGGCCATAGATGAGTGGATCTACCGCTCCAACCTCCTGGAGGAGCGCATCCACGAACTCATCACTGAAGGGACGCTGATGGTGGATGTCACCGGGGCCGTGGTGGGGCAAATCAACGGCCTGTCCGTGTACGATTTGGGAGGTTTCTCGTTTGGCCGGCCCGCGCGCATCACCGCGCGCGTCTTTCTAGGCGAGGAGGGGGTCGTCAATATCGAGCGCGAGGCCAAGCTGAGCGGCAAAACCCACAGCAAGGGCGTGCTTATCCTGTCCGGTTTCCTGGGTGGACGTTACGCCCGCGACATTCCTCTCTCGCTCTCCGCCAGTCTCGGCTTTGAGCAGAGCTATGGCGAAGTCGAAGGCGATAGCGCCTCTGCGGCGGAACTGATCGCCCTGCTGTCCGCCCTCGCCGATATCCCGATCCGCCAGGATATCGCCATCACCGGTTCCATTAACCAGCGCGGCGAGATTCAAGCCATTGGCGGGGCCAATGAAAAAATCGAGGGCTTTTATACCGTGTGCAAGGCATTGGGTATGACCGGGACGCAAGGAGTCATCATCCCCCGGCGCAATGTCCAGCATCTCATGCTCAAGGAGGAAGTGGTCAAGGCCGTGGCCGATGGACGATTTTATATCTACGCCGTTTCCACCGTGGACGAGGCATTGCAGATCCTCACCGGGTGCCCCGCAGGAGAGCTGCAGGCCGATGGAAGCTATCCCGAAGGCACTGTCAACGCGGCAGTGCTGGCGCGGCTTCAGAAGATGGGTGAGCGTCTGCGCGCCTTGGTGAAAAAAGGGGCGGATTCGGCCTAAGTCCGTCATCCTTATGGGCCATGCAGTTGATTTGTAACAACTCCCTTGTACCATAAGCTTGCGTAACTTTAAGTGCCAGGGCCAGACCACCAGTGTGCGCAAAATGCACCCTGCCAATCAAACACAAAACAGCAAAGGATCATTTTATATGGCACAAAAAGGCATATTGGTCACCGGCGGCGCGGGTTATATCGGCAGCCATGTGGTACGTCAACTGGGTGAGGCCGGCGAGCGCGTCATCGTGCTGGACAATCTTTACAGTGGCTTTGCCGATGCCGTGCTGCACGGTGAACTCATCGTCGGCGATACCGGCGACCATGCACTGGTTTCACGCCTGCTGCATGAGTATGACGTCGACTCCGTGCTCCACTTCGCCGCGCACACCGTCGTACCCGAATCAGTCAGTAATCCCCTGAAGTACTATGGCAATAACACCTGTTGCACGCGCAATCTGCTGCAATGCTGCGCCGAGGCGGGCGTCAAACATTTCATCTTTTCTTCCACGGCCGCCGTATACGGCATCCCGGATGGCCCTCTCGCCAGCGAAGACAGCCCCAATGCACCCATCAACGCCTATGGCACCTCGAAACTGATGAGCGAATGGATGCTCCGCGACCTCAGCGCCGCCAGCGATCTGCGCCATGTAGTGCTGCGTTACTTCAACGTCGCCGGTTCCGATCCGCAGGGCCGCATCGGCCAGTCCACCCGCGACGCTACCCTGCTGGTCAAGGTCGCCTGCGAAGCCGCCGTGGGCAAGCGTCCCTCAGTCTCAATCTTCGGCACCGACTATCCCACACCGGACGGCACCGGCGTGCGCGACTATATTCACGTCGAAGACCTCGCCTCCGCCCACCTCAGGGCGCTCGACTACCTGCGTAACGGCGGCATGTCCACCACCCTTAACTGCGGCTACGGCCACGGTTACAGCGTGCGCGAGGTGCTCGACGCTGTGCAGCGTATCCACGGCCAGCCACTGACCATCCACGAGATGCCCCGTCGTGCCGGCGACCCGCCGATGCTCGTGGCCAAAGCGGAGCGCGTCCGCGAAGTGCTGGGCTGGCAGCCTCAATATGATGATTTGGATGTGATCGTCAAGACATCGCTCGAATGGGAAAAGAAGCTGCTGCAGCATGGGGTTTGAGCGGTTTTTAATTCAACCTTAAAACCGCTTTTTGTCCACAAAAAACACGAAATCCGCGAAATAAAAAAACATGGATTGCTTCAGAAATTCACCGGATGGGTGGCAAGTAAAGTCGCGATACGCATTTGAATGTTTTCGTGTTTTTTCGTGACTTTCGTGGATGACTGAGTTTTTTTAGTTCAATCAAACGAATAATGCTTTTTCACCGCGCTACGGATCTCCCAGGTGCATGACATGCCGGCGGGGAAAGTGACCAGGTCGCCTTTGCCCATCGTGACCGGCGCGCCGCCGTCAGGGGTGACCACCACGTCGCCTTCCAGAAAATAGCAGGTTTCATTGCAGTCGTAAGTCCAGGGGAAAATGGAAATCTCTTTGGTCCAGATCGGCCAGAAAAATACTTCCATTTCAATCAGATGTTCTTGCGAAGGGTTATGTGTCACGGCGATGTTGGTCATTTGCCTTCCTCGAATAGGCGCTGCTTGAGGCGGAACAGGGCGGAGATATCCTCGTCGCCATAGCCCGCCTCCATAAGCCGTTGATAATGGATTAGCGTCATCTCGACCACGGGCAATTGGGCACGCAAATCCGCAGCCATTTGTTTGCAGATCGTCAAGTCCTTGGAGTGTAAGGCTACTCTAAAGCCTGGTGCGAAGTTCCCCTGTGTCATGCTTGGTCCGCGCCGGGAGAGAAACCAGTTGGCCGCCGCGCCACCACCCACCGCTTCGATGACCTTTTCCAGAGGGAGTTCCAGGGCCTGGGCGAAGGCGAGTGCTTCAGTCACCGCCTGGTTGATGCCCGCCGCCATGACCTGATTAACCGCTTTCGCGGATTGCCCGCTGCCGGTGGGGCCTATATACACGATGCGTGACGCGATAGCTTCGAGTGCTGGACGCACCCGTTCCAATAGTGCGGCGTCGCCGCCTACCATCATCGACAATGTGCCGTTCCTGGCGCCTTCCACGCCGCCCGTTACTGGCGCATCAAGAAAGTGTGCGCCCGCCTGCGCAAGCTGTTGCGCTGCGCAGCGCGCGGTATCGGCGCTGACAGTAGAGGTGTCCACCACAACATTGCCGGGCGAAAGCCCTGGTGCCAGGGCGGCGATCACCTCCAGCAGATCCGCGTCGGCGGAGACGCTGGTGAATATCAGATCGCAGCGCGAGGCGAGATCGGATGGGTTGCACGCAACCGGTATGCCGGTCTGGGCGGCCAGTTCTAGTGGCTTTGCTCGTGAGCTGTTCCACGTGGTGGTGAGATGTCCTGCCTTGTGCAGGTTGATGGCGATGGGCATGCCCATCGCGCCGAGCCCGATTACACCGGCATTCATTGTTGTGATTTCCTGCGTTGACCTGGCAGTATTGTAGCGGCGAGGCGCAGGTTTGTAATGATGATTCACAATTCTTGTCATTGATGGTATTTTGAAAATATCGCTATTAGTGGCCAAGGGGATACCATATTGAACTCGAAACGCGTACTCTCTTTATCACTCATTTTTTTTGCATGGATTCAGGCGGGGTGTACTGGCGGGGAGCAGTCCGGCTCGCAGGCCAAAGCGCAGCAGGCGGGTAATTTTTTTCTGTCGGTGAACACCCACCCCATGCCGCCGGAAGTGGGCAGTAGTGCGGAGGTAATCGCTACCGTGAAGCAGGATGGCCAACCCGCGAAAAATTGCCGGGTGCGCTTCCGGCAGTACATGCCTGGCATGGAGATGAGTAGCGACAAGACCTATTTCGACATGGTGCAAGACGGCTCCACGGGCGTTTATCGGGCGCGTGGCGGTGAGTTTTCAATGGGCGGGGAGTGGGTCGTCGAGCTTGCGCTCGACTGTAACGGCAAATCCCAGACGGTCAAATTCCCTTATCGCCTGGAGTGGCCACAATAAAAGACCATGAATTTTATCTGGATTATGCGGTGAGTGCGCTGAATTTTTTGGCAATCATGCCTGTCCAAAGACGTGACGGGCAGGTAAGATTCGCGATGCGGATTGACGGAAGAAATAGGGCTTGCTATAAGGGATAATCAATTCACCTGTCTTTTAGTGGTAGCAGGACATGGGTTGTTTGTGGGGTGAGGGCGTCATAATTCTAAAATACTAAGGGTTAACTGTATGGCGATAATGAATAAAGTGGGTGGGTTGTTTGCGTTGTTTTCTCTGGCGTTTTTTGCGCAGGGCGCATGGGCCGCGGGTGCGCCTATCGGCGATCCTGTTGCCGGCCAGGAAAAGTCGGCGGTATGTCAGGGCTGTCACGGCGGCACGGGAAACAGCGAGAGCGCCGAGTTTCCTCGGCTCGCTGGCCAGTATGCCGGTTATATTGTAAAGCAAATCAAAGACTTCAAGTCTGGCGTGCGGGCCAATAACGAGACCATGGCGGGGATGGCGGCCACCGTCGAGACGGTCCAGGATATGAAGGACATAGCCAGCTATTTTTCGCAGCAGGCGATGGTGAAAGAGCCTCTTACCAAGGTGAACAGGAAGCTGGCCGACAAGGGCGAGGACATCTTCAAGAACGGCAGGCCTGAAAAAGATCTCTATGCCTGCATCAACTGCCACGGCGAGCGTGGCAAGGGTAAGTCGCCTACTGTTTCCGTTTTTCCGGTGATTGGTGGCCAGCATCGTGACTACATCATCAAGGAGTTGAAGGACTTGCAGAGCGGCCTCCGCGCCAACGACCCCGGCGCAATGATGTCCGAGATCGCCAAGAAGCTCAGCGCGGATGAGGTTGAGGCGGTGGCAGAGTATCTGTCTCAGCAATTGCCTTAAACAAGACGATAGCGTGATAGCGTAAAAAGGCGGGCTTAGGTCCGCCTTTTTATTTGGCGTGCCTGATCGTGGAGGGGTGAATGGAGGAGCGGGCTGCATCCGTGGGCAATGCTTGGCGTTGTTTGACCCAGAGCCTATAGCCTAACAGCACGGCCAGGATTGCGGCATAGATGAGCGGTTCCTTCAGGTCGGCCTTGACCAGCCACAGGTAGTGAATTACCCCGCCAATGGCGATGGCATACACTGATTTGTGTAGCTGCTGCCAGCGCTTGCCGCCCAGTCGTTTCATCATGGCATTGGTGGATGTGGCAGCCAGCGGAATGAGCAGGAGAAAGCTGGCAAAGCCCACGGTGACATATTTGTGCTTGATCACGTCCTTGATAATCTCGTTCACGTCGAAGGATTGGTCAATCCCAATGTAGATGATGAAGTGCAGGCAGGCATAAAAAAAAACGAACAAGCCAAGCATGCGACGCAGCCGCATCAGCCAGTTCCAGTCGAACAGCCGCCGCGCCGGGGTGATGGCGAGCGTAATCAGCAGAAAGCGCAGCGTCCAGTCGCCGGTGCGGCGGATGACTTTCTCGATGGGGTTGGCACCTAGGTGGTTGTTCAGGACGTCCCATGCCAGCAGTGCCAGTGGTATCAGGCACACTAAAAAGATGGCGGGCTTGACCACCCGCTGGACCCATTCGGTTTGCGTCATACGCCCGGACATTAAAAGTATCTATTCAGATCCATGTGCGCATACAGGTGCGCCACCTGTTCGGCATAGCCGTTGAACATCAGCGTCTTGCGCTTGAAGAATTCGCCGATGCGGCGTTCGCGCGCCTGGCTCCAGCGCGGATGATCGACCTCGGGATTAACGTTGGCATAGAAGCCGTATTCGGCGGGACCCGCCGTCATCCAGGCGGTAACCGGTGGCTTTTCCACGAAACGGATTTTGACGATGGACTTGATGTTCTTGAAGCCGTATTTCCAGGGGACCACCAGGCGTAGCGGCGCGCCGTTCTGGTTGGGTAGCGTTTCCCCGTAAAGCCCCACCGCCAGCATCGTCAAGGGGTGCATGGCCTCGTCGATGCGTAGGCCCTCGACATACGGCCACTTCAGGATGGCGCGACGCTGGCCGGGCATCTGTGCCGGATCGTGCAGGGTGGTGAACTCCACGTATTTCGCCTTCGATGTGGGTTCAAAGCGCTTGATGATGTCCGCCAGCGGGATGCCCACCCAGGGGATCACCATCGACCACGCCTCGACGCAACGCAGCCGGTAGATGCGTTCTTCCAGTGTATGGGGTTTGATGAAATCCTCAAGCTGGTAAACCGCAGGTTTGTTGACCTCTCCCTCCACTGTTACCGTCCACGGCTTGGTGCGGAAATTTTTCGCCATGAGGGCGGGCTGCTCTTTTTCTGTGCCGAATTCATAAAAGTTGTTGTAGCTTGTAACATCGCCATAAGGGGTTAGCTCTTCGCTGGTGCCAAAGGGTCCTTTGCGCACGCCCGGCAGTTTGGTCCCTGCATACACATTGTGGGGCGTGAGTAAGGCTGGTATCAATGCCGCCACCGCTGTGGCGCCAGCCACGTTGCGTATAAACTCTCGCCGTGTCAGATAAATCTGTTGGTCTGTGATTTCGGAGGGGCGGATATCGCTGGGTTTTTTTATTAGCATGGGATTCCTCGCGTACAAAGGGTGTTGATGTCACTACCTGTTAGATCATTCTGCCTGGAGGTTATCACCGCTCTGTCACAATTTTATCACGACGCAGTTTTAGCTCGTGGGCTTGCAATGGCGCGCCAGATTATGGTAGTAAAAGACCAACGATATAAGTCGGGAATTCCTGTAATGAGTGGGTTATCGGTAATTTTCGTCGTATTCTGAAGTAACACTTGGTCTGGGAGGACTCTGAAAATGCGGTTTCAAACTAAAGTTGCCACGATGCTTTTCTTTTCATCGGTGCTGGGCACTGCGCCAGCCTTTTCCGGTGAGGGTGTGTCCAGGGAAAGCAGGTCTGAGTTCGTTTACACGACAAATCAGATTTCTCACAATGTTTCAGCCTACAAGATCGATCCTGCCAGCGGGGCGTTAAAAGAGGTGGCAGGCTCGCCGTTCGCGTCAGGCAAGTTCCCCATTTCGGTTACGGTTGATCATGCGGGTCATTTTGCCTACGTGGTGAATCAGGGTTCCAGCAGCGTTTCGACATACAAGATTGACCCTGCAACAGGCGCTCTGAAAGAGATTGCCGGTTCGCCATTCAAGGTAGGCGCGCATCCGCTCGCGGTTACCCTTGATCCCGCCGGGAAATTCGCCTATGTCACGGCGCGTGACTCCAGTAGTGTTTCGGCTTTCAAGGTCAATGCCAGCACCGGGGCGCTGGCGCCCGTAGGGCATCCTGCCGCGACACAGGGGAATCCTCTGTCGGTAACCATTGATCCGAAAGGCAGGTTTGCCTATGTGGCAAATTACGATTCGAATACGGTGTCCGCTTATAAAATTGATCCCAAGACCGGGGATCTGGCCGTTGCGGGGCCGCCGGCGGCGTCAGATATTCATCCCATTTTTGCCACGGTGGACCCCGCCGGCAAGTTTGTTTATGTCACAAATTATGGTTCTACGACGATATCGGCGTATATGATTGATGCGGCGAGCGGGGGGTTGACGCCGGTGGCGGGATCGCCCTTCAAGACCGGGCCGCGACCCTATTCGGTGAGTATTGACCCGGCGGATCATTTCGCCTATGTGGTGAGCTGGAGCGGCAATACCGTGACAGCCCACGCTATCGACCCCCGGACGGGCGCGCTGTCCCCTGGCGCTGGCTCCTCCATTGCGACGGAGTGGTATCCCTATGCCGTTTCTGTTGCCCCATCAGGGCGTTTTGCCTATGTAGCCAATAACGGCGACAATGATGTGTCGGCCTATGCCGTCAATCCTAAGACAGGAACGCTGACGTTGGTGGCGGGCTCGCCGTTTATATCAGGGAAGGGTCCTTATTCCCTGACCACTGCGGTGGTAGCCCATTGAAATATAACGTGAGGCCTCTGATATATTCAGAGGTTTTGCGATATCGGCTGGCTTATTCTATCCTCCCCTCCCGCGCAGCCTTTAGCACCAGCGCATCGAATTCTTCCGCTGTCATAAGATTCTGTTCGGACACGATGTCGCGTACAGGGCGGCCGGTCTTTTCCGAGGCTTTGGCGACCTCGGCGGCGGCGGCGTAGCCGATGCGGGTGTTGAGTAAGGTGGCCAAGCCAACGCTGTTGTGCAGGAATTCCTTGCAACGCTCGCGGTCCACGCGCAGGCCCTTGAGATTGAATTCGGTGGTTGCGTTGACAGCGTTGGTCAGCCAGTCCATGGCATCGAACAGCGCCGAGCCCAGCGCCGGCATCATCACATTTAACTCCAACTGCCCGGCCTGGGTCATGGCGGCGATGGCGGCATCCTGGCCCAGCACTTGATAGCACACCTGGTTGAGCATTTCGAACATTACTGGATTCACTTTGCCCGGCATGATGCTGGAGCCGGGTTGTACCGCTGGCAGCAGTATTTCGCCCAGACCGGTGCGCGGGCCGGAGGCCAGCAGGCGCATGTCGTTGGCGATGCGAATCAGCTCCAGGGTGAGGTCGCGGATCGCCGATGACAGGGTTTGCAGGTCGTGCATGGATTGCATCTGCGCCACCAGGTCGTCCGCCGCGCGGATCGGCTCGCCGGTCAAGCGCGCAAGCTCCGCCGCCACGTTGACCGCATAATCCGGTGCGGTGTTAAGCCCCGTTCCCGCCGCGCTGCCGCCCAGTCCGGTCTCGCACAAAGGCTGACGGGCCTGCTCCAGACGCAGGCAGCAGCGGCGCAACGTCCAGGCATAGGCGCTGAATTCACGCCCCACGGTGGTGGGTACAGCGTCCTGCAGGTGGGTGCGCCCGCTCTTGACCGTATCGGCCTCATTGGCGCCGATACGCGCGTACTCGTCCGCCATCGTCCGCACGGCTTTGATCAGACGCGGCAGCTTGGCCAGCGCGGCGAGGCGGATCGCAGTGGGGATGGTGTCGTTGGTGCTTTGGCCCATGTTGACATGGTCATTGGGGTTGACCGGTTTGTATACGCCGCGCACGCCCCCCAGTGCCACATTGGCAAGATTGGCGATGGCCTCGTTGCTGTTCATGTTGTGGCTGGTGCCCGCGCCGGCCTGAAAACGATCCACCACGAACTGGTCAAGGTATTCACCGCCAAGGATCTTGTCGCACGCCGTGATGATGGCGGAGGCCAGGGTATCGTCCAGCCATCCCACCTGCTGGTTGGCGGCGGCGGCGGCGCGCTTGATGCGCACATGGGCGGCAACGAAGTCGCGGTCCGGCCCGCGCCCGCTGATGGGGAAATTGGTGACGGCCCGCGCCGTCTGGATGCCATACCAGGCACCGGCGGGCACGGCCAGTTCGCCCAGGCTGTCTTTTTCGGTGCGGCAGGTGGTATCGTTGGTCATGGGTTTTCCTTGATATTTTGTTTGTCACAGAGGGCGCAGAGCTTTCTGAAGATTATAACGTTACTTGGTGTGAGATGGGCTTTTCCGTATGACGATCTGTATGAGTTACCTGGTATCGGGGCGGGTGCAGGGCGTCGCCTTCCGCGCTGCCACGCGCAGGCAGGCCTTGGCGTTGGGCGTCACCGGCTGGGCGCGCAACTTGTCCGATGGGCGTGTTGAAGTGTTGGCCTGTGGGGAAGCGGAGCAGGTGGAAAAGTTGCGCGGCTGGCTATGGAACGGCCCACCGCTGGCACATGTCACGGATGTGGTGTGTGCGCCCACCGAGGTGTCGGATATCGCTGGATTTGAAATCAAATAAATTCGACAGGTTGCCCGCCATAAAAATAGTTAGGCATCAAAGAGAAACCCCCATCCCTCCATAAAAGGCTTGATGTTGAAAATTTCACATGTGAAATCTCATCTGTTGGTCATGCTCGCCACAATTCTTGTGGCGGGATCATTTTTGGCCTCAGAAAATCTTGCCGGCATTATTAATCCATTTTCTCTAACATTGCTTCGTTTTATAGGTGCTGCATTAATATTGTTTCCTATTGTATTTTATAATCCGCGATGGAGAAAAAGCGTGTTACTGACTCTGCCAAGAGCCATGATAATAAGCCTGTTTTTTTCCGTATTTTTCATCTGTTTTTTTGAGGCGCTGAATACAACGACAGCGTTAAATACAGGAACATTGTATACATTAGTACCATTGATAACAGCTCTTCTAAGTATGCTTGCCTTCAGAGAGGGAATTACAATCAAACAAATCGTTGTTTATTTTCTGGGGGTTTCAGGAACCGCTTGGGTGATTTTCAATGGCCAGCTTGACTTGCTTTTATCATTTTCCTTGAATAAAGGAGATTTGATATTCATGGCTGGTATATTTTCTATGTGTTGCTACTCCATCTCTATGAAATTTCTGTATAGGAATGATGAAATGGTGGTTCTTGTTTTTTGTATTCTCGTAGGCGGTTCGCTCTGGATGACCCTCGCATTGCTTTTCTCAGGCCAACCCCTTCAATGGGGTTTATTGCAAGGCCAGTTGCTCTATGACATGGCTTATCTTGTTATAGGTGCAACGCTTGCGACGGTTTATATTTACCAAAAAACCACTATAGTTCTTGGCCCTGCTCGGGTAAATGCATACATTTACTTGAATCCGGCATTGGTAGCGGTGCTATTGCTTTTGATTGATGGAGCATCAATGCCTATGGCCGTTGTCCCAGGTATTTTAATTTCATCAATTGCAACAGTTATCCTTCAGAAGGGCCATGTTCAAGAGAACACAGTGGAATCGTAGATGCGTGGAACGCACCCTGCATAATTATGGGTATTTTGAAATAAAAATAGCATTAACCGGGAGAAATTTATGTCAGAAATGCTGGAGCGTACCCAGGCCATGCTCGCCAAACATCACCGCCACGGTGAAAATTTTGCCCAGTTGATGAAGGATACCTTCGCGGGCCGTTTCAACGAGGAATTCTGGGTGGCGTGGGGGAAGTGGATTGAGCCGGTGCTGTCTGTGTCGCCCATGGTGCTCGATCTTGGTAGTGGGCCGGGACTGTTCCTGCGAGCGCTTGCCGAGCGCTATCCGGGTGCGCGCGCCATCGGGGTGGAGTGTGCGCCCTATATGCTGGAGGCGATGGGGACGCTGCCCCCGGGTTGCGAGGTAATCCCCGCCGATCTGCATGACCCACACTTGCCGTTGGCAGACAATTCCGTAGATGCCGCCATCGCTTCGGTGGTGTTGCACGAACTTAACCAGCCGGTGCGCGTACTGCGTGAGGTGCGGCGCTGCCTCAAGCAGGGTGGCCGTTTCTATGTGCTCGATTGGGTGCGCGCGCCACTGGATTTGTACGTCCGCAACGAGACATCGGAGCAGAAGGTGTTCGATCCCGCCACGCCGTTGGACGAACTGGAGGATATATTCACCCACTTCATCGAACACAACCGCTTTTCCCGCGATGACCTGGTTTATCTGCTGGAATGCAGTGGTTTTGCGGTGCTGGACAATACGCCGCTCAGGGAAGGGCAGTTTGCGCGGCTGGTGGCGGAGAAAAAATGACAACTATTCTTCCTTGAATATTTGATACACTTCGCCCACAATTGGACTTATTCTATTTCTATTATTCAAACGTAAGGAGGCACCTAATGGCTGTTTTAGTTGGCAAACCCGCGCCGGATTTCACTGTAACCGCAGTGATGGGCAACAATGAGATCAACGAAGGCTTTAACCTGCTTTCTCACGTCAAGGGGAAATACGCCGTTATTTTTTTCTATCCCCTTGATTTTACATTTGTATGTCCCTCGGAGATCCTGGCTTTTGATCACCGTTACCAGGATTTCAAGGATCGCAACACCGAGGTCATTGCGGTCAGCGTAGACTCCCAGTTTAGCCATCTGGCATGGAAAAACACCCCGGTCAACAATGGTGGCCTGGGGCAGGTGAAGTTTCCGATGGTGGCGGATCTTACCAAGTCCATCGCACGCGATTACGATGTGCTGATTAACGACGCCGTGGCGCTGCGCGGTACATTCCTTATCGACCGCGACGGCATAGTGCGCCATCAGGTAGTCAATGACCTGCCGCTGGGGCGGAATGTGGATGAGGCCATCCGCATGGTGGATGCCCTGCAATTCTTCGAGCAGCATGGGGAAGTTTGCCCGGCCGGCTGGCAGAAAGGCAAGCCCGGCATGAAGGCGAGCACGGCAGGGGTTGCCGAGTATCTGGCTGCTCATGCCGCAGAGCTTTGATGCCGTAAAGGTGCTTATGATAAGGCGTTGAGTTGCTACGCAACGCTTGGTGGGTTACGCAAAAAACGCTAACCCACCCTAATGAAATGGACTCCCCCCTCTTCAAACGGCATCATGGTGTGCCAAGCGGATGAATAGGTCATCGGCTAAATGAGAAAGAGGGAGTCCGACATGAAGCATAACGTAACAGTAATAGGTTTG
>JACPOZ010000005.1 GCA_016191235.1 Gammaproteobacteria bacterium | reverse complement strand
AGTCGAACGTCCAACCATCAAAACTGCCACGCGCAAGCGGCTCTTCTCGTCATTAACCTCTTCACCCCCGCCATTGAAATCGGCAAATGGCCCTTCAGTAACACGCCCCCCTTCGCCCGGCTCAAACAGCACTTTCGGCCTGGGCTTCTCGACCCCTTCCTGAACGCGCTGCAAAATTCTTTCGGCTTCACGATCAGTAATAGGCGCAGGACGCTCGGTCGTGCCACCAACGAAACCCAACACCTTGGGCACTTCCTTTACGAGATGCCAGGTCGCGTCGTTCATTTCCATCTGCACAAGGAGATAGCCGGGGAAGAACTTGCGATCACTTTTGCGCTTCTGGCCAGCGCGCATCTCTATCACTTCTTCAGTCGGCACCAGGACATCGCCGAACTGATCCTGCAAACCGCTACGGACAATGCGCTCCTTGAGGGAGCGCACCACTTGATTCTCAAAATTGGAATAGGCGTGAACCACGTACCAGCGCATCGCCATGCGTTCAGCCTCCCTGACCGGTCAACAATCGAACCGCCCACAACAAAAACATATCAACCAGCCATAGAAAAATGGCTACCACGACAACCATAACCATCACGACCAGCGTCGTCTGCAGTGTTTCTTTACGTGTCGGCCAGACGACCTTACGCACTTCAACCTTAGACTCGCGAATGAAGCCCAGCGTCTTTTGGCCGACTGCGGTTTGCAGCGCAATGGCGGTGGAAATACCCATCGCCACCAGGATGCCAATGACACGCAAAAGCATGGAGTGATCGGCGTAGTAATAAAAGGCACCTATCGCCCCACTCACTACCAGCACCGCCAATGTTAATTTTATTTTATCTGCCATGCCTGCTTCTAATAATTCCGGTAACCGCCGGATTGTGGCAGGCCAGGAGGGAATCGAACCCCCAACCTGCGGTTTTGGAGACCGCCGCTCTGCCAATTGAGCTACTGGCCTAGAACCTTACGTTTTTTAGTTGCGGCTCCGGGTTGACGCGCACGTTGTCACCCGGCATCACCATCTCGATCCCCTCCGGCAGGTCCACCGAACCGGTAACGTCGGTGGTGCGGAAGTAAAACTGCGGACGGTAGCCATTGAAGAACGGGGTGTGACGTCCACCTTCGTCTTTGGACAGCACGTACACTTCGGCTTCGAACTTGGTGTGCGGCTTGATCGAACCCGGCTTGCACAGCACCTGGCCGCGCTCGACATCTTCGCGCTTGGTGCCGCGCAACAGGACGCCGACGTTGTCACCGGCACGGCCTTCGTCCAGCAGCTTGCGGAACATTTCCACGCCCGTGCAGGTGGTCTTGACGGTGGGCTTCAGTCCGACGATTTCCACTTCTTCGCCAACTTTGACGATACCCTTCTCAACACGGCCAGTCACGACGGTGCCGCGGCCAGAGATCGAGAACACGTCTTCGATCGGCAGCAGGAAGGGTTTGTCAATCGGGCGCTCGGGCAAGGGGATGTACGAATCCATCGCTTCGAGCAGCTTGATTACGGCAGGCACGCCGATATCGCTCTGGTCGCCTTCGAGCGCCTTGAGGGCGGAACCGGTGATGATCGGGGTGTCGTCGCCAGGGACTTTGTACTTGTCCAGCAGCTCGCGCACTTCCATTTCTACCAGCTCCAGGAGCTCGGGGTCGTCCACCATGTCGGCCTTGTTCAGGAACACGACAATGTAGGGTACGCCGACCTGGCGGGCCAGCAGGATGTGTTCGCGGGTCTGCGGCATGGGGCCGTCAGCGGCCGAGACCACCAGGATCGCGCCGTCCATCTGCGCCGCGCCGGTGATCATGTTCTTGACGTAGTCGGCATGGCCGGGGCAGTCCACATGCGCATAGTGGCGGGCGTCGGATTCGTACTCGACGTGCGCGGTGGCAATGGTGATGCCGCGCGCGCGCTCTTCAGGCGCCGAATCGATCTGGTCATAGGCCTTGAATTCGCCGCCATGACGCTCTGCCATCACTTTCGTCAACGCTGCCGTCAACGTGGTCTTGCCATGGTCCACGTGACCAATCGTGCCTACGTTAACATGCGGCTTGGTACGCTCAAACTTTCCCTTGGACACGGTTCATTACCTCTCAAATTAATTACAATTTTTTAGGCCGATGCTTTCTTAATCACGGCTTCAGCGATACTCGCCGGCACTTCATTATACTTGGCAAACTCCATCGCATAAGTCGCACGACCCTGTGTAGCGGAGCGCAAATCGGTAGCATAACCAAACATCTCTGCCAGCGGCACTTCGGCATGCACGAGCTTACCGGACGGCGAATCATCCATGCCCAGAACGATACCCCGACGGCGATTCAAATCACCCATGACATCACCCATATAGTCTTCAGGCGTGACGACCTCAACCTTCATGATCGGTTCGAGCAACACGGGACTCGCCTTGCGGGCACCCTCTTTGAAACCCATTGAACCAGCGATCTTAAACGCCATTTCATTGGAATCCACGTCGTGATAAGAGCCATCAAACAGGGTAACCTTGACGTCGACCACAGGGAACCCCCCAATGACTCCGTTCTTCATCTGCTCCTGAATGCCCTTATCGACAGGAGCAATATATTCGCGCGGCACCGTGCCGCCAACGATCGCATTGACGAACTCATAGCCCGCACCCGGCTCACGCGGCTCGATACGCAGCCAGACATGACCATACTGACCGCGACCACCGGACTGACGCACGAATTTTCCTTCCTGCTCAACGCTCTTGCGGATCGTTTCACGGTATGCAACTTGAGGCGCCCCAACGTTGGCTTCAACCTTGAATTCGCGCTTCATGCGGTCCACGATGATTTCCAGATGAAGCTCTCCCATTCCGGAAATGATGGTCTGACCAGTCTCTTCATCGGTGTGA
The DNA here is from genome assembly GCA_016191235.1 of Gammaproteobacteria bacterium. Taxonomy (GTDB): domain Bacteria; phylum Pseudomonadota; class Gammaproteobacteria; family Ga007554; genus LNEJ01. The sequence continues at coordinate 26,438 of JACPOZ010000005.1, read as the reverse complement.
ACACGGAAGGAAGGATCTTCGCCGGCAAGCTTGGAGAGTGCGATGCCCATCTTTTCCTGGTCGGCCTTGGTCTTGGGTTCCAACGCCTGGGAAATCACTGGCTCAGGGAATATCATCCGCTCCAGAATGATAACATTTTTCAGGTCGGACAGGGTGTCGCCAGTGGTGACATCCTTCAGGCCGACAGCGGCTGCGATATCGCCAGCATGTACTTCTTTGATTTCATCGCGGTGATTAGCATGCATCTGCAACAGACGGCCAATACGCTCTTTTCTGTCTTTGATCGGGTTGTATACCGTATCACCGGAGTTCAACACACCCGAGTATACACGGAAAAAGGTCAACGTCCCCACGAAGGGGTCGGTAGCAATCTTGAACGCCAACGCGGAGAACGGCTCTGTATCAGACGGATGGCGCTCTGTCTCGGAACCGGCGGCATCATCACGCATCCCCTTGACCGCTTCTACGTCAGTAGGTGCAGGCAAGTATTCGATCACAGCATCCAACATCGCCTGGACGCCTTTATTTTTGAAGGCGGAACCACACAATACTGGAACAATCTCGTTCCTCAAGGTTCGGGCACGCAGACCCTTCTTGATCTCATCAACGGAAAGATCACCGCCCTCAAGATATTTTTCCATCAATGTTTCGTCAGCTTCGGCGGCGGCCTCAATCAGCTTCTCGCGCCACTCTTCGCAGGAGGAAACCATTTCGGCGGGGATCTCGCCTTCCTTGAAGCTCATACCCATATTCGCCTCATCCCAATGGATGGCCTTCATCTTGACGAGGTCAACGACACCCTCAAAACGATCTTCCGCTCCGATGGGAAGTTGCATAACTACGGGATTTGCGCCCAGGCGCTTCTTGATCTGCTCGACAACACGCAAAAAGTTGGCACCGGCACGGTCCATTTTATTGACAAACGCAACGCGTGGCACACGATATTTATTGGCTTGACGCCATACGGTTTCAGACTGCGGCTCCACGCCGCCTACGGCGCAGAAGAGGGCGCACGCGCCATCCAGTACGCGCAGAGAACGCTCCACCTCGATAGTGAAGTCCACGTGGCCCGGGGTATCAATGATATTGATACGATGCGGCGGGAACTGACCAGCCATACCCTTCCAGTAACAGGTGGTGGCAGCGGAGGTGATGGTGATGCCACGCTCCTGTTCCTGCTCCATCCAGTCCATGGTGGCAGCACCGTCATGCACCTCACCAATCTTGTGAGAGACACCGGTGTAATATAAAACACGCTCGGTGGTCGTCGTTTTACCGGCATCAATATGGGCCATGATGCCAATATTACGGTAGCACTCAATAGGGGTTGTACGGGCCACGACTCAAAAATCCTTCAATTATACAGCCATCAAACAAACAGAACTTCTCATGCTTACCAGCGGTAATGCGCGAATGCCTTATTGGCTTCCGCCATGCGGTGCGTATCTTCGCGCTTCTTCACTGCGGTGCCGCGACTCTCGTAGGCGTCCATGATTTCGGCCGCCAAACGCAAACCCATGGATTTTTCGCCGCGTTTCCGCGCAGAATCCACCAGCCAGCGCATAGCCAAGGCATTGCGGCGCAATGGGCGCACTTCAACCGGAACCTGATAGGTAGCACCACCCACACGGCGGGACTTCACCTCAACCAGTGGACGGACATTGTCGAGCGCCTGACTGAACACATCCAGCGCATCGCCACGGCCTTTTTTGGCCAACTGATCAAGCGCACCGTAAACAATCTTTTCGGCAACAGACTTTTTGCCGCTTTCCATGATTACATTAATAAACTTGGCCAGCGTCTCGCTTCCGTATTTGGGATCAGCGATCACAACCCGCTTGACAGCTACTTTTCTTCTTGACATCGCTTCACCTGCATTCGATTCTGGTGTTTACGAAAATTAATCTTTCAACCTAAAAGATTACGATTTGGGACGCTTCGCCCCATACTTGGAACGGCCCTGACGACGGGCACTTACACCGGAAGTATCAAGGCTGCCGCGCACCGTATGGTAGCGCACGCCAGGCAAATCCTTCACACGACCGCCACGAATCAGAACCACAGAGTGCTCCTGCAGGTTATGACCTTCTCCGCCGATGTAGCTGCTCACTTCCATGCCATTGGTAAGACGGACACGCGCCACTTTGCGCATCGCGGAATTCGGCTTTTTAGGCGTGGTTGTGTAAACACGTGTGCACACACCGCGCTTTTGCGGGCTTTCACCCAGCGCAGGCACATTGCTTTTGACCTTTTGCTGCACCCGAGGTTTGCGCACCAACTGATTAACTGTTGCCATTAGCTTACTAACTCCCGCACAAAACAGACACAAACGAACATCCCTGCGCGCCACTGGAAAACGGCGACAACTAACGCGGAATGCTCAAGAATTTACAACGACAGACCGGAGGTTCTATAACGGCCCATCAAAGAAGCGGAGATTTTAGGGAGTCAGCACCCATATGTCAAGCAGGATTCCATGACAAAACCATGCTTATACACAAAATCCTGAGAGGGGCGACCTAAAAACCGGGTGCTTCCCTCTAAAATCTATTGCCTGCGCCATTCTCTAGCTACCCTTGCGCAGACTAATAAACAACACTCCTGCCAGCACCAGCGCCGCACCCGCCATCTGAATGACCGACAAAGATTCGCCCAAAAACAGGTACGCCAGAAGAATAGTGGCGACGGGACCAATTGAGCCAATAATGGATGTCTTGTCCGCGCCAATTCTTCGCATGCCCTCGGCGAGCAGCAGCGCGGGCAATACTGTTGAAAATAGCGCCATGGCAAGCGCCATCCCATATACTGGCAATGGCTGAATCAGCGCCGCCGGCGCGTTCACTATTCCAAAGTGCAGGACGACGGCAACACAGGAGACCGTCAACGCGTAGCCGGTAAAGCGCGCCGGGCCAAGCTTGGCGATTACTTGGCCACTACCAACCAGATAAATGGCATAGGTCAAGGTGCTGGCAAAAACGAGGCTTGCCCCGATCGCGACATTCCGCTGGCCCAGGCTGGCATCGCTTGCAAACACCAGCGCAATGCCTGTGTAACTGAGGGCCAGCGCAACGACTACGCTGCCGGTGATGCGCCGCGCCAGGAACAGCGCCGACAATATTACAACCATCGTCGGATAAAGAAACAAAATCAGGCGCTCCAGGCTGGCCGGAATATAGGCGAGACCCAAAAAATCGAGCAGGCTGGACAGGTAGTAGCCCAACAACCCAAGCGTCACGACAGACAGCCAGTCCCGGGCCGTAAGGTTGACAGCACTGGCGTTGCGCGCCGACCACACTGCGATTGTGATAAAAAACGGCAGGGAAAAGAGCATGCGCAATGCCAGCAAGGTGACGGCATCGACGGAATAACCGTAGGCCAGCTTGACCAATATCGCCTTGCCGGAAAAACCAACGGCGGCGAGAAAGGCGTAGACTGCACCCAATACGGCGCGCCTGTTATTTGTAGAGTGCAAAGATGAATGCGCCACACAAGATCCTTAATATTGGGCGGCGGATCTTGCAGCAAAAACGTGGAGCATGGCTGCGAGAAGATCCGCGGCCATGTTTGCTGTTCGTTACTTTAGGGAATTAGACGGAAACACACGGGCCACGGCGGACGGACAGCGGCAGTCGCCATAGCGCGAGCTTATTCAAACGGGAGATCTGGGTGTTGCGGGTAAAGTTCATCTGCAAAGTATAGGCTTTGGCTGGCCGTAGCGTCAAAAGATTTTCAGATGAAGCGCCCTGAACCTTTGGGATACACTACCCGGCATGCCGGACAAACCGCCCACCCCACACAAGAACGCCCCATTGCTGCTGCCAGGCATCGGCGTGTTGCTCATCGCTGCACTTATGTTTCTGCTATTCAATAGCGGTGCCACGCCACGGAACGATCCCGGCTGGGTCAGTGACTGGAAGCCAGTCAACAGCTTTCATTTCCCAAGGCGCGCGCTGGCAACGGCGGTGGCGGGCGATTATCTATATGTGGTGGGCGGCATCAATGACGATGACGAATACGTCAAGGAAGTCGAATTTACCCGCATCAACCCCGACGGCACACTGGGCGAGTGGCAAACCACCTCCAGCCTGATTGAAGGGCGCTTCTATCTCGCTGCCGTCACCATGAACGGCTACCTCTATGCGCTCGGCGGCGCGACCGGCCCGCGCGGGGACGACAACCAGCCCATCGCCTCCGTGGAGAAGGCGCGCATCAAGCCCGATGGCAACCTGGGGCCGTGGCAACTCGAAAATTATCTCACCACGCCACGACGCGGCCTGAAGACCGTGAGATACAGGAACCATATCTATGCCATCGGCGGTTACAACGGCATCTTCCTCAAATCGGTGGAACGCGCCGAAATTCATCCGGACGGTACGCTCAGCGGCTGGCAACTGGAGAAGGAAGAATCGGTAATCGACCGCTATATCCACTCCGCCGCCATTCTCGGCGACAAGATCTATTTGCTGGGCGGACACGCCAGGGATCCCCAGAAAGTCAGCTATGGCGACGTGGAGATGACATCTATCAGCAGTAACGGGGCGCTCCAACCCTGGCGCATCGAACCAACCGCACTGCAAACACCGCGCTTCATCGCCACTGCATTTGCGATGAACAACTATATCTATATGATGGGCGGACACGATGGGCAATTCCGGCTGGACAGCGTGGAATTCGCCCCAATTGGCGCGAGCGGCCAGGTGGGCGGCTGGTCGTTTACTTCGAAGATGAAGACTGCGAGGAGCGCCGCCGCCGTGGCGATTCATAAAAATGCCATTTATATAGTGGGCGGCATGGACACCAACCGAGCGCTCGATACAGTGGAAATGGCCGTGCAGGGCAAAGGCGGGCACACGGCATCCGCTGCCGGCACCTTAATCCCCGCCGGACAGCACGATATTCCTTGCAACCCCACGGGCAGCCTAAGATAATGTATAGTTTACTTTTTACGTAACCGGCCGCCCGCAAGATGCCCGATCAAAACCATTGCCCGCTGCTGAAGACGATAAACTCCCCGGAAGACTTGCGCAGGCTCCCTGAGTCGCAGCTCGTCCCGCTGGCGGAGGAGTTGCGCGGCTTTTTGATCCAGACGTTGAGCCGTACCGGCGGGCACCTGTCCGCTGGGCTGGGCACGGTGGAGCTGACTATCGCGCTGCATTATGTCTTCAACACCCCGGAAGACCGCCTGGTCTGGGATGTCGGCCACCAGACCTATCCCCACAAGATCCTCACCGGCCGCCGCGAGCAGATGGGCACGCTACGCAAGAAAGACGGCCTGGCGGGCTTTCCAAAGCGTGGCGAAAGCCCTTACGACACCTTCGGCGTCGGCCATTCCAGCACGTCGATCAGTGCCGCGCTCGGCATGGCCCTGGCGGCGCGCCAGCAGGGCATCGACCGCAAGGCGGTGGCGATTATCGGCGACGGCGCAATGACCGCAGGCATGGCCTTCGAGGCGCTGAATCACGCGGGTGACATCAGCCCTGACTTGCTGGTAATCCTCAACGATAACGATATGTCGATCTCACCTAACGTGGGGGGATTGTCGCATTATCTGGCGCGCGTGCTGTCCGGCAAGCTTTATTCAACGGTGCGCGAGGGCAGCAAGAAGGTGCTGGGCGTGATGCCCCCCGTGTGGGAGCTGGCGCGCCGCGCGGAAGAGCATGTAAAGGGAATGATTGTACCCGGCACGCTGTTCGAGGAGATGGGCTTCAACTACATAGGCCCCATCGACGGCCATGACCTCCCCACCCTGGTCAAGACGCTCACCAACCTGCGCTCCCTGAAAGGGCCGCAGTTCCTGCACGTAGTCACCAAAAAGGGTAAGGGATACACACCTGCGGAACAAAATCCTTGCGCCTACCATGGAGTGCCGCCTTTCGAGCCGGAAACGGGTGAGATGCTCGCTTCCAGCGGCGGCCTGACCTACACCCAGGTCTTCGGTGAATGGCTGTGTGACATGGCGGCGCTTGATGAGCGTCTGGTCGGCATCACTCCGGCGATGCGCGAAGGGTCAGGCCTGGTGGAGTTTTCCCAGCGCTATCCGGCGCGCTATTTCGATGTCGCCATTGCCGAGCAGCACAGCGTCACCCTCGCCGCTGGTTTGGCATGCGACGGCATGAAGCCGGTGGTTGCCATTTATTCGACATTCTTACAGCGCGCCTATGACCAGTTGATCCACGATGTCGCCATACAAAACCTGCCGGTGTTGTTCGCCATCGACCGGGGCGGTCTGGTCGGCCCCGATGGGCCTACCCACGCTGGCAGCTTCGATCTGAGTTTTCTGCGCTGTATACCAAACATGGTTATCATGGCGCCCGCTGACGAAAATGAATGCCGCCAGATGCTCTACACTGGCTTTCAGCATGACGGCCCCGCAGCTGTGCGCTACCCGCGCGGGTCGGGGCCGGGCGTTGTCATCCAGAAAAAGATGTCCGCGCTACCCATCGGCAAGGCGGAACTGCGCCGGCAAGGATGTAAGGTCGCTATCCTTGCCTTCGGCAGCATGGTCACGACCGCCCTGGATGCCGCCGAACAGATTAATGCAACTGTCGCCAACATGCGCTTCGTGAAACCACTGGACGAGGATATGGTGCTACGGCTCGCCAGCGAACACGAACTGCTCATCACCATCGAGGAAAACGCCGTGATGGGCGGGGCGGGCAGCGCCGTCAACGAATGCCTGGCGGCGCACGGTGTCCAATGTTCCATAGTCAATCTCGGCTTGCCCGACAGCTTCATCGAGCAGGGCGCCAGGGAGCAATTGCTGGCTGAATGCGGCCTTGATTCCAATGGAATTATCCACGCTGTCACCCGTCATTTCGGAGAGGGGGCTTGCCAAACCGCCCCAATCCGGTTAAATTCCTACTAAATCAGTCAAGTTTATTTTATGAGACCCCGTTACACCCTTAAAGTCGTGACTGATTTCGCCGCTGCCCACACCTTGCGGGATTATCCCGGCGCGTGCAGCCGTATGCATGGCCACAACTGGAAACTCGAAGTCGAAGTGTGCGCCACCGCGCTGGATGAGGTTGGCATGGGTCTTGATTTCAAGGTCATCAAGAATGCGGCACGCGAACTGGCGGGACGCTTGGATCACTACTACCTGAACGACATCCCGCCGTTTGACAAAATCAATCCGACCGCCGAGAACATCGCAAGCTATTTTTACAAAGAATTATCCACTACGCTGAATACCGGCGTTTTGAAAGTAAGCGCGGTCACCCTGTGGGAAACCGAGCGCGCCTGTGTGCGCTACACCGAGGAATAACCACCATGAGCACCGTGAAAAAAAACATCACCCAGCCGGCGGCTGGCATCGCCGATGTCCAGGGCAGCCTGGATACGCGGCGCATCGCTATCGACAAGGTAGGCGTCAAGGACATCCGGCACCCGGTGCGCGTCAAGGACCGCAGCGACGGCGAGCAACACACCATCGCCACTTTCAACATGTACGTGAGGCTGCCGCACAATTTCAAAGGCACGCACATGTCACGCTTCGTGGAGATTCTTAATCACCACGAGCGCGAAATCAGTGTGGCGTCTTTCAAGGACATGCTATCGGAAATGGCGACGCTGCTCGCCGCCGAATCCGGGCATATCGAAATGACCTTCCCGTATTTCGTCAACAAAACCGCGCCGGTATCCGGCGTGAGAAGCCTGATGGATTATAACGTCACATTGATCGGCGAGATCACTGGCGGAAAGTCCACCACATCCATCAAGGTTGTTGTGCCAGTCACCAGCCTGTGCCCCTGCTCCAAGGAAATCTCCAAATACGGCGCCCATAACCAGCGCTCTCACGTCACCGTGAATGTACGCACCGAGGGGTTTGTATGGATTGAGGAAGTGATCGACATCGTGGAAAAAGAGGCCTCCTGCGAACTGTTCGGCATCCTCAAGCGCCCGGACGAAAAATACGTCACCGAACGCGCCTATGAAAACCCAAAATTCGTTGAAGACATGGTGCGCGACGTTGCCGCACGCTTGAATGACGATCCGCGCATTACGGCCTATGTCGTGGAATCGGAGAACTTCGAGTCAATCCACAATCACTCGGCGTATGCGCTGATTGAGCGGGACAAAAGCCAGGAACTGTAAACCTGGTGCATCCTGTCAATGACGAGTACACCCATCACTTAAACTTCTTGATATGCCGTTTCAAGCGCCGCCGCTTATCAAGCTGGCGCGAGGTAAGGACATTCTTTTTTTCGCGATAAGGATTCTCGCTGCCCTTGAACTCTATGCGTACCGGCGTGCCTTCAATCTTGAGAACGAGGCGAAAGGCGTTGGCGAGGTAGCGCCGGTAAGTGTCGGGCACGGCGTCGACCTGATTGCCATGAATCACGATGACGGGCGGATTTTGCCCACCCTGGTGGGCATAGCGCAGCTTGATGCGGCGGCCATGCACCAGCGGCGGCTGATGCTGGGCGATGATGTCGGCCAGGTGACGCGTCAGTTGCGGGGTTGATAGTTTTTGGGTGGCGCAGTGATGTGCGTGATCCACGGCGGCGAGCAGTTTGTCGACACCCGTACCATGCAACGCGGAAATAAAGTAGACACCGGCGAAGTCGAGAAACGGCAGCTTGCGCTCCAGCTCGCGCTGGAGATAGGTGCGGCGCTCGGCATCCAGGCCGTCCCATTTATTGACGGCAATCACCAGTGCCCGGCCGCTTTCGAGTATGAGACCCGCAAGGCTGGCGTCCTGATCAGTGATGCTCGCCGTAGCGTCCAGCACCAGGATCACTACATGAGACTCTTCAATCGCCTGTAGGGTTTTTACCACACTGAACTTTTCTATCGCCTCGGTCACTTTGTGGCGGCGGCGTATGCCCGCGGTGTCGATCAGCGTGTAGTCTTGCCCGCCGCGTTCGAAAGGAATATAGACGCTATCGCGCGTGGTGCCGGGCAAGTCGAAGGCCAGCACGCGCTCCTCGCCGAGGATGCGGTTGACGAGGGTGGATTTGCCGACGTTGGGGCGCCCGGCGACGGCGATCTTGATGCCAGGCTGTGCCGCTTCCTCCAACTCGACGGGCAGGGTAGACAGCACAACCTCCATCATACGCCCGACGCCGTCACCGTGGGTGGCGGACACCGGATAGGGCTGCCCCAGCCCCAGCGCCTGGAACTCAGCGCCGACAATCGCGCTTTCCAGACCTTCGGCCTTGTTGAGCACGAGGTACACCGGCTTGCCAAGCTGGCGCAACCGCCTTGCAATCTCTTCGTCCCCAGCCGTCATGCCGGCACGGCCATCGACGAGGAACAGGATGATATCCGACTCCTGCATGGCGAGCCGCGCCTGTTCAGCCATCAGGCTGTCTATGCCATCCCGCTCGCCGCTCAGGCCGCCGGTATCAATAACGATATAGGGCCGGTCACCGATTCTGCCCGCGCCATAGATGCGGTCACGGGTCAGTCCCGGCTGATCGGCCACCAGCGCGGCGCGCGACTGCGTCAGACGGTTAAATAGCGTGGATTTGCCGACATTGGGACGGCCCACCAGGGCGATGACAGGTTTCATTTGGGATTTGGGAGAATATGCCGGTTAGTAAGATGCAAAGGGGAAGTAAAGGTTGTGTTGCTACGCAACGCTTGCTGGGTTACGCGCAAAACGCTAACCCACCCTACATTTGGCCTCTCTTTCAAGGAGGGGGGCTACCCGGAGCAGCTCCGGGCACGGCTATCGCGCTCAAAGCGCCGTTTTTACCGCGCACATACACAGTGTCGCCCGCAACCACCGGGGTAATCGTTATGGCCGCGTCATTCACCCTGTAACGCGCCACAAAATTGCCGTCATCGCGCGCCAGCCAGTGCAGATAGCCTTCGACGTCACCGGCCACAACATAATCGCCGTGAATGGCAGGCGCGGTTAGCCCGCGGCCGCGCAGTTTGTCCTGTTTCCACAGCGCCACGCCATTGCTACGGTCGAGCGCCCAGACCTGGCTTTCGCTGTCGGTGACGTAGATTTTGTCTTTGTCGACGGCGATATTGTTGAAGGATGACATATCGCGCGCCCAGAGCAGGCGGCCCGTGTCGAGCGCCACGGCGGCGAGTCGACCCTGGAAAGATACGGCATACACAACGTCGTCCATGATGACCGGGTCTGCGTCGACATCCACCATTTGCTCAAGTTCGGAACGCCCTTGGGGCGCGGCGATTCTGACCTCCCACACTGCCTTGCCATCGGCCAGGCTGAAAGCCGTCATCCTTGCGCAAGGCCAGCACTTCGGCATTGCGGGTACCCGCGAGCAGCAAACCTTCGCCGCTGCCCAATCCCGCCGAGATTTTGGCTTTGGTCTCGACCACCCATAAGGTCTTGCCGCTGGCGGCGTCAAGGCTGGCAACTCGCCCCTCGCCGTCCGCAACAAACAGCTTGCCCCCTTCCACGACGGGAGCGAAACGCTGGTATTGACCTTCCAGCTTCGCGCCGAAGCTGGTTGACCAGAGCGCACGCACCGGCAATCCCCCCTCCAATGCGGTCAGCTTGGGCGGCGGCTCTCTGTCCGGCGTCATGATGCTGCTGCAACCGGCAAGGAGGGCCAGCAGCAAGGCGCCCGCTATGCCGCGCACAGACACGTTCCCCGCTCCCGCGCGTCCTACGCCTGCGGGATTAGTACGTCCCTGCACGTTATTTGGCTCCAAGGTCATCCAGCTTCATCTGCAATTGCACGCGCTCAGCGGCGCCCGGCTCCAGCCCGGCAAGCGCTTTGGTGTAGGCGGCGCGCGCCTCGGCGGGCTTGCCCAGCGCAACCTGGATATCGCCCTTCAATTCCTCGTACTGCGTTGCGAAGTCGCCAGACTCGACGGCGGTGAGCATGGCCAGCGCGGGGGCGTTCTGCCCCTCGGAGAACAGAATTCTTGCCAGGCGCAGCCGCGCTATATTTTGCACGCCGGGCTGATCACTATGATCCAGGACCCATTGCAATTGAGTGCGTGCGGACTTGCTGTCGCCCTGCTCGAGCTTGGTCTTGGCCAACGCCAGAGCGGCGAATGCAGCATAGGGCGTGCTGCTATATTGGCTGATGATGCGCGATGCGCGCTCCTGCACCACTTGCGCGTTATTTTTGGTGAGTCCCGCCACAAGCTGCTGATACTCGGCGGAGGCGGCCTCGGCCTGAACCGTTTGATTATGCCGCCACCATTGGCCACCCGCCAGCGCGGCTACGCCAAACACTAACCCTGCCGTGACTAATTTCCCGTATTTCTTCCACCATTGCTTGAAAGATTCGAGTTGTTCGTTTTCTGATACGTAACCTTCCACGCACTAACCCTCTAAATGTGAGGAGCAAGCTTAAAGCCCGCCCCTGCTGGCTCTATAATAGCTTCGCCAAATATTCCGCCAATTCCGCCTGTGACACGTTCTGCTGCGGATGCTCTTCACGCAGGGATTTGATGCTCACCTCGCGCCGCGCCGCTTCGTCCTCGCCGAGCAGGAGGGCATACGCGGCACCGCTCTTGTCCGCCCTCTTGATCTGGCTCTTGAAACTGCCACCGCCGCAATTCACTTGCAGGCGCAAAGCGGGCACACGGTCGCGCAGAGATTCCGCAAGCAGAATACCCTGCCGCTCCGCCTCATCGCCGCTTACCACCAGGTAGGCATGGGGCAGCGCGGCGGGGAGGGTTACTCCGCGATCTATCAGCAAGGCGACGAGGCGCTCGACGCCCATGGCGAAACCCGCCGCCGGGGTGGGCCTGCCGCCCAGCTCTTCAACCAGCACGTCGTAGCGCCCACCCGCGCAGACCGTGCCCTGCGCGCCAAGGCGATCAGTGACCCATTCAAACACGGTCTTCCCATAATAATCCAGTCCACGCACCAGGCGCGGATTCACCACATAACGCACCCCTGCGGCGTCGAGCAGCGCTTTCAATTTCTCGAAATGCCCGCGCGATTCGCTGTCCAGCATATCCAGGAAGCGCGGCGCGCCCTCGATCAACGCTTGCAGCGAAGGATTTTTGCTGTCCAGGATGCGTAGTGGATTGGCGTGCAGGCGCCGCAGGCTGTCTTCGTCGAGCTGTTCGACATGCGCCGAGAAATACTCCACCAGTTGCGCGCGGTAGACGCTGCGCGCGTCCGCCGTACCCAGCGAATTAAGATGCAGCACCAGCTCGTCCTGCAAGCCCAGCATACGCCACAGGCGGGCGGTAACCAGTATCAGTTCGGCGTCGATGTCCGGCCCTGCCATGCCGAAGGTTTCAGCGCCGATCTGGTGAAACTGGCGATAACGCCCCTGTTGCGGGCGCTCATGGCGGAACATCGGCCCCTGGTACCACAGGCGCTGCACCTGATTGTGCAACAGGCCGCTCTCGATGGCGGCGCGGGTGCAACTGGCGGTACCTTCCGGGCGCAGGGTGAGGCTGTCGCCATTGCGGTCGAGAAAGGTGTACATCTCTTTCTCGACAATATCGGTGACCTCGCCCAGGGTGCGGGCGAACAGCTCGGTCTTTTCCACTACCGGCAGGCGAATCTCGCCATAACCATAACCGGTCAGCACCGCACGCGCGCTGTCTTCGATAAACCGCCAGCAGTCGGCCTGGTCCGGCAGGATGTCGTTCATGCCGCGGATTGCTGGGATGGTTTTAGCCATGATATGTGTGCAGGAGCACTTCCCGTAATTGCCCGCAGGTAGCGGGCAGGCACAGGGCCAGCCCTACATGACCTCTTCCGATGTTTTTTTCAGCTTGTCGCGGATTTCGCGCTCCAGCTCATCCACAAGCTCTTCATTGCTGAGCTTGCGCGCCGGCTTGCCATTGAGGTACAGCAGATTCGGCGAGCCGCCCGCCAGGCCGATATGCGCCACCTTCGCCTCGCCGGGGCCATTTACCACGCAACCGATAACGGCGACATCCAGCGGCTCCAGGATATCTTCCAGGCGCGCTTCGAGGGCATTTACCGTGCCGATCACGTCGAATTCCTGGCGCGAGCAGGACGGGCAGGCAATCAGGTTGATCCCCTTGTTGCGCAAGCGCAGGCTCTTGAGGATATCGAAACCGACCTTGACCTCTTCTACGGGATCCGCCGCCAACGACACGCGCAGCGTATCGCCGATACCGTCCATCAGCAGCATACCCAGGCCGATAGCGGACTTCACGGTACCCGCACGCAGCGCTCCCGCCTCGGTGATGCCCAGGTGCAGAGGCTGCTCGATCTGTCCGGCCAGAATGCGGTACGCGGCCACCGTCATGAATACTTCTGATGCCTTGAGACTGACCTTGAAATTCTGGAAATCCAGCTTGTCCAGTATATCGATATGGCGCATGGCGGATTCCACCAGCGACTCCGCTGTCGGCTCGCCATATTTCTTTTGCAGGTCTTTTTCCAGCGATCCCGCGTTCACGCCGATGCGTATGGGAATGTTGTTGTCGCGTGCGGCATCCACCACGGCGCGCACCCGGTCATCGCGCCCGATGTTGCCGGGATTGATACGCAGGCAGTCGACGCCCAGGGTCGCAACGCGCAACGCGATTTTATAATCAAAGTGGATATCCGCGATCAGCGGCACATCCACTTCTTTGCGTATCATGCCAAACGCCTCGGCGGCGTCCATGGAGGGTACCGACACCCGCACGATATCGACACCGGCGCGCTGCAGGGCGCGGATCTGCGCCACAGTCGCTGCCACGTCGCAGGTCTCGGTGTTGGTCATGCTCTGCACAGCAATCGGCGCATCGCCCCCCACAGGAACCTTGCCCACCCAGATCTGACGCGACTTGCGGCGCTTGATAGGACTTTCCTGGTACATGTTAGCGTGTGGCCTCTACTGGTTTGCCGAGAGTAAACGTCGCCACTTCACCTTGGGTGTAGGGCTTCTGATCAAAAGGAACGCCATTATATTCGATCTTCACCCCCGGCGCGTGACCCAGCACAACATCGAACGGTGCGGGGCCTTGCAGGGACTTTACCTCCCCCGCCTTGCCTATGGCATAAAACAGGCGTTTGCCATTGGCATCGTTGATCTCCACCCAGGAATCCTTCTCGAATCGCAACTGCACGGTGGCACGATCAAGCGAGGCCGAAGGAGGTTGGGTTAACTGCGCTGACGCGGCGGCGGGCGCGACTGGTACGGGTGCCGACGACTGGGGCGATGGCACGGGAGCCGCTGGTGCGCCACCCGGCTGCGGCTGTGCAGCACCACCTTCAACGCCGGGCGGGCTTATTGCACCGGGGGCCTGTGGCACCAGTGGTTGGGCCGGCAGTTCAGATGGGATCTCGGGAGAGAGGAGCTGCGCACCGCTATCAGGGGCAGTGATTTGTTGTTGCGGCTCCGAATTCTCCTGATATTGCCACCACACCACCAGGGCCACGATCACGGCCAGCGCAATCAGATAGCTTGTAATCCGCACCGCCTTGTCGCTCTTGTGCTCGGGTTTTTTGTTTGCGGTGGTACCCAGGCGCACTGGCGGCTGCGTGACAAAACCAAGGCGCTCATAGTCTGCCATCACCACGTCAACAGGCAGATTCACCAAACGGGCATAGTTACGCAAATAGCCGCTTACGAAAGTGGGCGGTGGCAGCTTCTTATAATCGTCCGCCTCTAACGCGGTAACGATCTTGGGTTCAAGATGCAACTGCCTGCACACGTCCGCCTGGCTCAGGCCGAGCGCTACACGCGCCTCAAGCAAACGTCGCCCTGGTCCGATGGCATCTACTACCGTACCAGGCACGTCAGCGGCTTCTTCGGGCCGCTTCTCAAAATCGGGTATTACATCCGTTGTCATTTCTGCTCCGCTTCCAACAACCGGGTCTCCTCGGAATCAGGGAAATTGCTCTTGAGCTGCGCCGCATAGCTGGCTGCAACATTCTCATCGCCGAGTGCGCGCTCTATTTTAATGCCCAGCCACAGACTCTGTGGCGTGTGCTGCGCTACTTCCAGATAGCGCTGCAAATATGCACGCGCCGGAAGATAGCGCTGCTTATCATAACTCAGCGCCGCCATTTGATGGAGCGTGCGCGGCAGTTTTGAATTAATCCCCAATGCCGCGCGGAAATACTGTTCCGCTTTTTCTGCGTCAGGGATACGCTGCGCGCATATGCCCGCATTTTCATAGGCCTGCTCAGGCGTTTCATAACGGGGATTTTTGGCCGCCAGCAGAAACTGCTGCTCCGCCTCATCACGATTTCCGTGGCCACATAAAAACGCCCCGAAATTATTGCGCAGCATCGGGTTTTCCGGGTCCAGCTTTACCGCGCGCCGATAATAGTGCTCAGCCTTTTCTACTTGCCCAAGCTGCTGGTAAGTCTCGGCGAGGTAGTGGTTGGCTACAGGCAGATCAGGGTCGGCCTCGACGGCACGCTGTAGCTTTTCCAGTGCCAGATCGCGCTTGCCCTGCTGCAAATAGGTCAGCCCCAGATTGGTATAAATCTGGGCAAGGGAATCACTTTGCCCGGACCCGGTGCGCAGCGGCTGCTGAGTGCATGCCGCCAGCGACAGCGCCAGCAGCAATCCGGACAACAAGCAGTGAGCTTGCATTTATCCTACCACCCGCGCTTGCTCAGCCGCCATCAATCTTATTTTGCGCTTGCTGCGATCCATCACCTTGCCTGCCAATTGCCCGCACGCGGCATCAATATCATCACCGCGGGTTTTGCGTGTGATGGTCGTATATCCGGCATTTATCAGCATATCGCGGAAACGTCCAATCGCCGCATCGCCGGAGCGCGTATAGCGCGTACCGGGGAAGGGGTTGAACGGGATCAGATTGATTTTGGACGGCACGTCCTGTAACAGCTTGATCAACTCACGGGCATGCTGCGGGCTATCGTTAATACCGTCCAGCATGACATATTCAAAGGTGATCCTGCTGTGCGGCTTGCCTGCCACATAACGCTTGCAGGCATCGAGCAGCTCGCGGATCGGATATTTCTTATTGAGCGGCACCAGCTCATTGCGCAACGCATCATTCGGCGCATGCAACGATACCGCCAAGGCCACATCGCTCACCTCACGCAGCCGGTCCAGCGCCGGAACCACGCCTGCGGTACTCAGCGTAACACGACGTTTTGACAGGCCATAACAGAAGTCGTCCATCATCAGATTCATGGCCTTGACCACGTTATCGAAATTCAACAACGGCTCGCCCATACCCATCAGCACCACGTTGGTGATGATGCGCTCACCTTTTGGATCCTTGCCCAACGCACGATTTGCCACCCAGACCTGGCCGATGATCTCGGCAGCACTGAGATTGCGGTTAAAACCCTGCTGCGCGGTGGAACAAAAGCTGCAATCCAGCGCGCAGCCTACCTGCGAAGACACGCATAAAGTGCCACGATCACGCTCCGGGATGAACACCGTCTCGATGCAGTTGCCACTGTCCAGGCGCAACAGCCATTTGCGCGTGCCATCCGCCGATGCCTGCTCCAACACCAATTCCGGCGGCTTGATCTCGGCGATTTCCTGCAAGCGTTTGCGCAGATCCTTGCTGATGTTGGTCATAGCATCGAAAGTATCGACACCATTCTGGTGTATCCATTGCAGCACTTGGGTAGCACGAAAAGCCTTCTCGCCGATACCGGCGAAGAAGGCTTCCATGGATTGCCGGTCTAATCCCAGCAAATTGGTTTTCAGTTGCGTTTCCATCGGCGGGCTAACAGATCAAAGCCTCTTAGCGTGTGCGCGGACAAATCTCTTCCGGCTTGAAGAAAAAGCTGATTTCCTGTGCGGCGGTCTCCGGCGCGTCGGAACCATGCACTGCGTTCTCTTCCACGCTGTCGGCGAAATCGGCGCGGATGGTGCCTGGCGCGGCATTCTTGGGATTGGTGGCGCCCATCAGGTCACGGTTCTTGGCAATGGCGCCTTCGCCTTCCAGCGCCTGGATCATCACCGGGCCGGTGATCATGAAATCCACCAGATCCTTGAAGAACGGACGTTCTTTATGCACGGCGTAAAACGCCTCGGCCTGCGCGCGCGTCAGTTGCGCCATTTTCGCCGCAACGATACGCAGTCCGTTTTTTTCGAAACGGCTGTAAATCTCACCGATTACATTCTTGGCAACGGCATCGGGCTTGATGATGGATAAGGTACGTTCGACAGCCATTACAAATTCTCCAGCAATGATTTAGGTAATAAAGACAAACCCGCGAACAAACGCGGGCTTGTGTGTGAAAAAATCTTATCTAGTTTAATCGGTTGATGCGGCACTAGCAATCACTGGATCACCCAGAGATCTCGTCAAACGCTAAAACTCTCGCCACAACCGCAGGTATTCTTGACGTTTGGGTTGTTGAACTTGAACTCCGCGTTCAACCCTTCCTTCACATAGTCAATCTCCATGCCGGCCAGATAAAGCAGGCTCTTAGGGTCAACCACCACCTTCACCCCATGATCTTCATACACTTTATCGCCCGGCTCAATCCGCTCAGCGACATCCACCGTATAGGCATACCCCGAACATCCGGTGGTCTTGACGCCGAGACGCAACGCATCGCCCTTGCCCTGCTTGGCCAGGAATTTCCGGACATGATCGGCCGCGGCCGCTGTTAATGTAATGCTCATAGCTTGTATCCCCTACGTATGGGCCTGCAAATAATCAATCTGTTCGCACAACGCCGCGATGAGCCGCAACACATCCTCCGGGGTATTCCCCTGACCAAGGCTGATGCGGATCACGCGGCGCGCCAGTTCGAAATCGACACCCATCGCCAGCAGCACATGGCTGGGTTCGCCGCTGCCGCTGGCACAGGCCGAGCCACTGGAAACGGCGATGCCTTTGCGGTCGAGATTCATCAACAGTGCTTCGCCATCAATACCCGGAACACCGATCAGCACCGTATTGGGCAAGCGCTCGGCGCATTCGGCGAAGATCACCGCACCGGGTAGCTCACGCAAACCGGCCTCAAGCAGATCCCGCAGCTTGCGCAGATGCGCGCTACGCACCGCCAACTCATTGAGTGTCAGCTCCGCCGCCGCGCCAAACCCTACAATTCCGGCAACATTTTCGGTGCCGCCGCGCCGCCCCATCTCGTGCCCTCCGCCGTGCAGCAAAGGCTCCAACTCCAGGGACTTGTCGACGATCAGCGCACCGACACCTTTGGGGCCATACAGTTTGTGCGCGGAGAGACTCATGAGATGGGCGCCGCTGGCAGGAAAATCAACCGGGATCTTGCCTGCGGCCTGCACGGCATCGGTGTGCATGATGGCGCCAACACGGCGCGCTTGCGCGCTGATGGCGGGTATATCCTGAATCGCGCCGGTTTCGTTATTCGCCATCATTACCGAAACGATTTGCGGCGCGGCTTTTATCACATCAGACGATGCGTCTTCAAGCGCCTCGGACAAGGACGCCATTGATACCCGGCACTGATCGTCCACGGCGATGGTGTCAATGATCCAGCCCTGCCGCTCTAGCGCGCGCGCGGGACCCAGCAGCGAGGCATGCTCGACGGCACTCACCGCGACACGTCCCACCGCCAACCGTGCCGCTACGCCCTTGAGCGCAAGATTGTTGGCCTCTGTGCCGCAGCCAGTGAATACCACTTGCGTCGATTGGGCGTTGACCAGGGCGGCGACCTGCTCACGCGCCTGATCGACGGCATTGCGTGCCAACCTGCCATACGAGTGGACGCTGGAGGCATTGCCATGATGGTCGCGCAGGTAGGGCATCATGGCCTCCAGCACGCGCGGATCCAGCGGCGTGGTGGCGTTATGGTCAAGATAAACGGGCACTAACCGACTCCGCCAGCACGCGCCATCAAGGCCAACAAGATCAGCTTGCTAGCGCGCTACCCACAACGCGCCCACGCTGCAGCAAGTCCTGGCGCACCACGACCTCTTTAACCTCGCGGCGCTCTACCAACTGGGCAAGATTGATACCACTCAAAAAGTCATAGATCTGGCGGCTCAGGTCGGTCCACAGCTCGTGCGTCAGGCAAGGTTCGCCGTCCTGACAGTTGGCCAGGCCACCGCAGCGGGTCGCTTCGACCGTCTCATCAATCGCGCCGATCACCTGCACCACGCTAATCTCAGCCGCAGAACGGCTTAGCTTGTAGCCGCCGCCTGGGCCACGGGCGCTGTCTACCAGGCCTTCTTTGCGCAACCGGGCAAAAAGCTGCTCAAGATAGGACAGCGATATACCCTGACGCTGCGAAATGTCGGCCAATGGCACCGGCGCATTCACGGCATGAACCGCCAGGTCGAGCATGGCGGTGACTGCATAACGACCCTTTGTTGTTAATCTCATCTGCGTCTTCCTGGTTGCCTTAGTCTTTGGAGGGGGAAATAACCACAAAAATCATTATACTTAGTTGATAAAAATAGTCAACTATCATCCCTGGCACGCTCACCGCTTGCCGGTTCGTTGACCTCAAACTGTTCAAGACCGGGCAGCGCAGCACCGTCCACATTGCCGCCTAACTTCCTGATCTCCTGGGTCATCTGCTCCACCCTGCTGTCCAGGGCGTGGATATGATCGAGCATGGCATTGACGGCATTCACCACAGGGTCGGGCATGTCCTGCGTCGTGCCATAGGCGTCGAAACCAATCTTTTCCGCGAAGGCGCGCCGCCTCTGGTCTGACTCCACCTTGTCCTTGGCGCGCACTACCCGCCCAGGGATGCCAACCACCGTCGCACCGGGCGGAACATCCTTCACCACCACGGCGTTGGAGCCGACACGCCCGCCGTCGCCGATGGTGATCGGCCCCAGCACCTTGGCGCCCGCCCCGACCACCACATCGTTGCCCAGCGTGGGATGGCGCTTGCCTGCCTTCCAGCTTGTGCCACCCAGGGTGACGCCGTGATACAGCGTGCAGTCATCGCCAATCTCAGCCGTCTCGCCGATCACCACACCCATGCCGTGATCAATGAAGAAGCGCCGCCCGATCTTCGCGCCCGGATGGATCTCGACCCCCGTCAGCCAGCGCGCGAGCATCGAAATAAACCGCGCCAGCCACTTGAGATTGGCGCCCCACAGGGCATGATTGAGGCGGTGAAACAGCACCGCATGCACGCCCGCATAGGTGGTCAGCACCTCAAACGTGGTGCGCGCCGCTGGGTCGCGGTCGAAAACGCAGCGGATATCTTCACGTAAATGATCGAACATTGTCGCCTAGAATACCATGAAATATTTAAGGTTAAATACCCAAGTATACTACTATGGAATAAATGCTATTTTGCATGCTTTTTCTGCACCGCCGTCAAAATGCCGCGCAGTATGTTGTACTCATTCCTGTCGAGCTGGATGCGGTTGAACATGCGGTGCATGCGGCGCATCAAGCGGCGCGGTTTGGCGGGATCGAAAAATTCGATGTCGATCATCGTTTGCCGCAAATGCTCATAAAACTGCGCCATTTCATCCGCCGTGACACGTTCCATGTACTCGCCCGGGACGCGGGCAAGGCTTGCATCATCCACTGCACCCATGTCGTACGCCATCATGGCTTCATAGGCCATCACCTGCACCGCTGCTGCCAGATTAAGCGAGGAATAGGCGGGATTACTGGGAATATGCATCAGGTAGTGACAACGTTCCAGCTCGGCGTTGGTCAACCCGGAATCTTCACGGCCAAATACCAGGGCCACTTCGCCGCTGGAGCTCTCCGCCACCGCCAGCCGGGCGCATTCGCGGGGGCCAACCTGGGGCCACGCAATCGTCCGCAGCCGGGCGCTGGCGCCGAACACCAGGCTGCAACCCGCCAGCGCGGCGTCCAGTGTATCGCACACGTGCGCCGCCGCCAGAATGTCATCAGCCCCCGAGGCGCGCGCAGTAGCCTCGGCACAGGGAAATTTCTCCGGCTGCACCAGATACAGCTTTTCCAGGCGCATGGTCTTCATGGCTCGCGCGGCGGCGCCGATGTTACCGGGGTGGGTGGTATTGACTAAAACAACTCGGATATTGGCTAGCATGCCTGTCAGATCAAATAGGGACAAGGAAGCGATATTAACATTTTGTGGTATCCTAGCAGCCTGTCTGACTTAGGTCGAATCTACTGCGAAAGCGGGAGAGCGGTCCATTTTTCCGCTATTTTTCGTTAAATAGTACCAGCTATTCTCCTCAAAATAGCGGAAAACTGTCCTCGCTCCCCCACTTTCTCGCTACGATCCCCTAAGTCAGACAGGCTGCTTATCGAGTTGAATTAATCGCTCATTACCATCTATTGATACGCCAATCCCGGGACTTCCATCATGCATCCCATGCTTAATATCGCGGTACGTGCGGCCAGGGCTGCGGGCAACGTCATCGCGCGCTCCGCCGGACGGCTCGACTCGCTGACCGTCACCTCCAAAACGCCCAACGATTTCGTCAGCGAGGTAGACCTCCAGGCCGAAAATGAAATCATCAAGATCCTGCGCAAGGCCTACCCCAGCCATGGCATCCTCGCCGAAGAGGGCGGCAGCCGGGATGGCGATGAATATCTGTGGATCATCGACCCGCTCGACGGAACCACCAACTACCTGCACGGCTTTCCCCAGTTCGCGGTGTCCATTGCGCTCCAGTACAAAGGCCTCCTGGTGCAAGCGGTGGTCTATGATCCGATACGCCAGGAGCTGTTCACCGCCACGCGCGGCGGCGGGGCGCAGCTCAACAATCATCGTCTTCGCGTCACGAATGCCAAGGGGCTGGAAGGCGCGCTGCTCGGCACCGGCTTTCCGTTCAAGGATTTGCGGCACCTTGATGCCTATCTCGGCATGTTCAAGGCCTTTATTCCGCCCACTGCCGGCATTCGCCGCGCCGGCTCCGCTGCGCTGGATCTGGCCTACGTCGCCGCCGGCCGCCTCGACGGGTTCTGGGAGATTGGCCTCAATCCGTGGGACATGGCCGCCGGTGCGCTGCTGATCCAGGAGGCCGGAGGCATCGTCAACGACTTCTCGGGTGGTCAGGACTTCATGCAGACCGGCAATGTGGTCACCGGGAATCCCAAGATATTGCAGGAAATGTTAAAAACCATACAGCCTCATTTGACCCCGGATCTGTCCAGGTAAGCTCGCCTCGCCAGGATGAATACCGCTGCCCACACGCCGATGATGCAGCAGTATCTGCGCATCAAGAGCGAACACCCCCACATGCTGGTGTTCTACCGCATGGGGGATTTTTACGAGCTATTCTTCGACGATGCGCGCAAGGCGGCGCGGCTGCTCGACATCACCCTCACCACGCGCGGCCAGTCGGCGGGCGAACCCATCGCCATGGCGGGTGTGCCCTACCACTCCGCGGACGGCTATCTGGCGCGGCTGGTGAAGCTGGGCGAGTCGGTGGCGATCTGCGAACAAATCGGCGACCCGGCGACCTCCAAGGGGCCGGTAGAGCGCAAGGTGATGCGCATCGTCACGCCCGGCACCATCACGGACGAGGCGCTGCTAGATGAACGCCGCGACAACCTGCTCGCCGCCCTCCACCAGCGCGGCGAGACATTCGGCATCGCTACGCTCGACATCACCAGCGGGCGCTTCACCATCCTGGAAGTACAGGGACAGAATGCGGCACTTGATGAGCTGGAGAGAATCAAACCCGCCGAACTGCTGGTAAGCGAGGACTCCGCCAGCCGCGCGCTGCTCGAAGGCCGCCGTGGCGTGCGTTACCAGCCACCCTGGTATTTCGCAACAGACAGCGCCACGCGCCTACTCACGGCGCAGATGGGCACACGCGACCTGTCCGGCTTCGGCGCGGAAGGTCTGTCTGCCGCGATTGCCGCAGCGGGTTGCCTGCTGCAATACGCGCGTGACACGCAACGCGCCGCGCTGCCGCACATCCAGGACCTAAAAGTGGAACGGCGCGAGGACGCCATCCTGCTCGACGCTGCCAGCCGCCGCAATCTGGAGCTGGAAACCAACCTGCTGGGCGGTCACGACAACACCCTGAGCTGGGTCATGGACCACACCGCCACGGCAATGGGCAGCCGTTTGCTGCGGCGCTGGATCAACCGTCCGCTGCGCGATCACGCCGTATTGCGCCAGCGCTATCACAGCATCAGCACCCTGCTTGATGACAGCGGCCACACCGCCCTCCATACCCTGCTGCGTGGCATCGGCGACATCGAGCGCATCCTGGCGCGCGTGGCGCTCAAATCGGCGCGCCCACGCGACCTGGCGCACACACGCGAGGCGCTGGGCGCGCTGCCCGGCCTGCACAATCTATTGCAAGACCAAGACTCGCCGCTGCTGCATACGCTGCGCGAACAGATCGGCACCCATCCTGAGATTCACGCACTGTTGCAGCGCGCCATCATCGAAGCACCGCCGATGCTGATCCGCGACGGAGGTGTAATCGCACCCGGCTTTGACGCCGAACTGGACGAACTGCGGGGCTTGAGCGAAAACGCCGGACAGTATCTGCTTGATCTTGAGATCCGCGAGCGTGAACGCAGCGGCATCAATACCCTCAAGGTCAGCTACAACCGCGTGCATGGCTACTACATCGAGGTCACCCGCGCGCAATCCGAGCGCGTGCCAGACGACTACCAGCGCCGCCAGACACTGAAAGGTGCGGAGCGCTACATCACCCCGGAACTGAAGGCATTCGAGGATAAGGCGCTCAGCGCGCGTGACCGGTCCCTGGCAAGAGAGAAGATGCTCTACGAAGCGCTGCTGGACGATCTGCTGCCGCATCTGCCGAAACTCCAGGCAACGGCAGCGGCGCTTGCCGAGGTGGACGTACTGACCACCCTGGCCGAGCGCGCCGACACATTGAACCTCAGTCCACCAGAACTGCTGGACACACCCCTGCTGCATATCGAAGGCGGACGCCATCCGGTTGTGGAGCAGACCCTGGACGGCCCGTTCGTGCCCAACGACATCGATCTGCATGACGCGCGGCGCATGCTCATCATCACCGGCCCCAACATGGGCGGCAAATCCACTTACATGCGCCAGACAGCGCTGATCACCCTGCTCGCCCACATCGGCAGCTTCGTGCCCGCCAAGCGCGCCGTGTTCGGCCCCATTGACCGCATCTTTACCCGCATCGGCGCCTCGGATGACCTGGCAGGCGGGCGCTCCACCTTCATGGTGGAAATGACCGAAACCGCCAATATTCTGCACAACGCCACCGAACACAGCCTGGTGCTGATGGATGAGATCGGACGCGGCACCAGCACCTTCGACGGCCTGTCGCTGGCCTGGGCCTGCGCCGAGCACTTGGCGCGCAAGGTGCGCGCCTTCGCCCTGTTCGCCACCCACTATTTCGAACTCACCGAGTTACCCAGCCGCATAGACAGCACCGCCAACGCCCACCTCGACGCCGTCGAACATGGTGATAGCATCGTGTTCCTGCACGCAGTAAAAGACGGCCCTGCCAACCAGAGCTACGGCCTGCAAGTCGCCGCCCTGGCCGGCGTACCGCGCGCAGTCATCGAGCAGGCCAAACGGCGGCTGAAGGAATTGGAGAACGGCAGCATCCAGCGCCCGGCACCCTTGCCCGAACAACAGATCTCACTATTCCCGCCCGTAGCCGATCATCCGGTGGTGGATGAGCTGAACGCGATCAACCCCGACAACCTCAGCCCAAAGCAGGCACTGGAGGTGTTGTACCGGCTTAAGGATTTGCTGAAAGACTGATGTGGTCAATCAGACGAAATTTACCGCCGATACAAAGGCGGATTCTGGATTTCGCATAAAACGCTCAACCCAGACCATCAAGTTGACAAGCCATACAAAATTTTGCATGGTCAAAGTAAAGGAGATTTCAGCATGAGTACAGCCCTATCCCCACTCGTTTCGGAGTTCGAGACCGAGGAACAGGAAGCCAGCTATGCGGCATGGCTCAAGGCCAAGATTCAGGCCAGCCTCAACGACCCACGCCCGAATATTCCTCACGATCAAGTCGTGTCCGAAATGGACACCATCATCACCGAAGCCGAGGGTCGGCGGCTCTCGCAAGCATGACACTACCCATCATCTGGCGCTTGAACGCTAGAGATGACTTGGCCGATATCATCCGCTTCGTTGCCGCAGAGAATCCGACAGCCGCACGCCATCTTCGCAAACTTTTGATGGAATCTATATCTGCCGGTTTCAGACCATCCTTACCTTTACCGGGAAAGCGAACGGATTCCGGGGCTGCGCGGAATCGTGGCTCATCCAAACTACCTCGTTTTCTACCGGGTAGCAGCAACGTCCATCGAGGTGGTGGGCGTTGTTCATGCATGACGGGAGTTTCCAGTTTACAGGCGAGTGGAATGAGCAATGAACGATTTGCCAGTGTGTGGGACGCGATTGCCGACACGCCCGAGGAAGCGGAAAACATGAAACTCCGCTCGGCTTTGATGATGGCTTTGAAAGATCACATCACCCGCACTGGCCTGAGCCAGTCGCAGGCCGCCAAGCTGTTCGGCGTCACGCAACCGCGCGTCTCCGACCTCATGCGCGGCAAGATCAGTCTGTTTGCCATAGATGCCCTGGTCAACATGGCGGCCACCGCCGGCATGCATGTTGAAATGCGCGCACTGGAAGCCGCGTAGAACAAGCCAATGGGAGCAACAATGGCCCGAGATGAAGATTACAACGATTGGGCTGGACTTGGCAAAGAGCGTGTTCCATGTCGTCTGTTTTGACGAGAAGCACAAGGAGGTCAGCAAACGGATGTTGCGGCGTAGCCAGGTGCGGGAGTACTTTGCGCAGATCGAACCGTGTCTTGTGGCGATGGAAGCGTGTGCCGGTGCGCACTACTGGGGGCGCGAGCTGGAAAAGCTGGGACACATCGTGAAGCTGATCCCGCCGCAGTTTGTGAAGCCCTATGTGAAGGGCAACAAGAACGACTATAACGACGCCCGCGCGATTGCCGAAGCGTCAACGCGCCCGGGGATGCGGTTTGTCGGCATCAAGACGGTAGAGCAACAGGACATTCAGGCGCTGCACCGGTTGCGTCAGCAGCGCGTCAAGGAGAGGACCGCGCTCTGCAACCAGTTGCGCGCCTTGGTGGCGGAGTACGGCATCGTCATGAACAAAGGCGTGGCAGCGGTGAGGCGCGGCATCCCGCTGCTGCTGGAGGACGCCGAGAATGGGCTGAGCGACATGTTCCGTGCGTGGCTTTCGCGGGGCTATGAACAGCTTGTTGAACTCGAAGAGCACATCGACTACTACACACGCCAGGTCGAAGCGCATAGCCGCCAGAACGCGCACGTCCGCCACCTGCAAACACTGCCCGGCTATGGTCCGATTGTCGCCAGCGTATTTGCCAGCGTGGTAGGCGATGGTAAGGCTTTCAAATGCGGGCGCGACGTATCGGCCAGCCTGGGGCTGGTGCCGCGCCAGCACTCCAGCGGCGGCAAGGAGGTGCTGCTGGGGATCAGCAAGCGGGGCGACAAGTACCTGCGCAGTTTATCCTATTTTCCTCAGTTGAACCCTGTAAAATTGCTGCAAACCCAACACTGGCAAGGGTTTATGTCTGAATAGGAGACTCACCAAATGGGTGAAATGGAATTCGAGCAAAAAATATTGGTAAAGTCAGTCAACGCCGCCATGCAGGAAACAGCGCAAGCTGCGGCTGCGCTGCACGTAGCCACCCCCGGTGGCC
>JACPOZ010000004.1 GCA_016191235.1 Gammaproteobacteria bacterium | reverse complement strand
TATCGAGCCGGCTGCCTGGCTGAAGGATACGCTGGAGAAACTACCTACCTGGCCTAACAGCCGCATTGATGAGCTGTTGCCGTTGCGGTCTGTGCAGGCATCAGGCTGAGCTGTACAGGTGGAGCGGCTGGCCGCTTACCAGTATCCGGTGCGCGCGACGGGATCGGTGCGGATGGCACGCTCCTCGTCGGCAACCATGAGGAACAGGCCGTCCAGCGCCTTTTGCGTTACATAATCCTGTACCGTCGCTTGATCCTTCCCTACCAGGCCGAGTTTGGAGGCCGAGCCGGCAACGCGGTTATATTTTCCGGTTACGCCCAGGCGTCCCACTGCTTTGTCCACTATCGGAAGAAAGCGGGTGCGCAGATCCGGTTCGGTGGATTTGCGGAAGTATTGAGTCGCCGCATCCTCTGGGCCAGTCAGGATCTGCTTCGCATCTTGCACAGACATCTGCTTGATTGCGGCCACCAGCAGGGTTTTTGCTTCCGGCACAGCAGCTTCGGCGGCACGGTTCATCGAGGTAACCAGATCGTCGACCGCCTTGCCTTGGCCCAGCGTGCGCAGCATGGGTTCTGCTTTCCGCACGGCATCGGGGAGAATGCGCACCTTGTCGTTGCCGAGAAATCCGTCCTGCCGTCCGAGGTTGGCCACTGCGTTGTCCGCGCCTTGAGTAAGTGCCTCTTTCAAGCCATTCACCACATCGCCGTCGGAAAGCGCGGCGATTCCGGCGTTGCCCGCAGGCTGCGAGGGCTGCGGCGTGGTGAGCCGTTTGAGGTCGCCAAGGTCAAATGCGTTTGCTGGGGCGTATATGAAAATCAAGGCAAAAAAACAGATAATATTGTGCATCTTGGGTGTCCTGAAAATGCTCTGATGTGATTTCGTATTGCTCTGGGTTGCTCCTGCTACAGGATGGAATGGGCAAGGCCGATATGATATGGTACTCCCAAGCTGGTGCGGTTCCAGTATCTACTTTTTGCTATGGCCCGGCAATTCCTTGTTGATCACCACACAAAAAATGGAGGTGCCATGCTCGAACTCAGGCCAACCTGCGAGCACTGCAACAAGGCTTTACCACCCGATTCACTTGAAGCACGCATCTGTACCTATGAATGTACGTTCTGTGTCACATGTGTGGATAATGTTTTGGGCAACGTTTGCCCAAATTGCGGTGGCGGCTTCGTTCCCAGGCCCATCAGACCGTCGAAGAACTGGAAAGGTGACAACTCTTGGCAAGAATCCGGCGGGCACCCAGGTCAAGCACAGACCAGTTGATCCGGTGGCTCACGCACAGTTTGCCGCCGCAATCAGTAGCATATCGCCTGAGAAAAGGTAGCACATGAAAATGAGAACGGTTAACAACGCCATAAATGGTGGCATGGCCACGGAGAAACTATTCTCACGCTGATTGGTCGAAACGGTATGATTGAGATATATGCGGAGGAACAAAATGTTACGTTGGACTGTATTAATCGTTGTGCTGTTGTCTGGCTGCGCTTCCATCCCTGCGCCGCTCAGGGGTAATGTCGCCACAATTTCGCCGCAACAGACGTTACAGGAAGATGCGGCCGGTAATCGTGTACGTTGGGGGGGTGAGATCATCAAGGTTACGGTGAGCAAGGAAGAGACCTGTTTCGAGCTGCTCACCAAGCCACTTGATCGTTCGGCACGCCCACTACGCAGTGATAACTCCGACGGCCGCTTTATTGCCTGCGCCCCCCAGTTTTTTGATCCTGCCGTGTATGCCAAGGGTAGGGATATGACCGTGGTGGGTACGGTGATAGAGCCGGTGAGCGGCAAGATTGGCGAGTACGACTATCGCTATCCGCGTGTAACAATTGAACGGCTTTATCTGTGGCCGGAACGCCCCGCCTTTTCTACCATGCCGCCGCCCAATTTTTATCCCTACCGCCCGTTTTATCCCTACGGCTTTTATGATCCTTTCTGGCCCTCGCCTTTCATGCGCCGCTATTATTGGTGACGAGTGCATGGATAGAGCAGTTGTTGACAGGCCTCATCTCACCACTTCACCACCCGCACGTTGTAAAGCGTTCTCCCCAAAAACCGCTCGCCAATGGTCTGAAAACGCAGCGGTACATCGGTGACATAAAAATGATAATCGGGCGCTGAACGTTGCGGATTCGCCAGGCCCATTTTTTCGAGCAGGCCAGCGGTTTGTTCTGCCATGCTTTCGGCGGAATCGACGAGTTGAATTTTCGATCCGGCAGCTTCTTGCAGCAGCGGTTTTAGCAGGGGGTAGTGTGTGCATCCCAGCACCAGGGTGTCGATGTTTTGCGCCAGTACGGGCTTGAGATATTCCTGCGCGGTAAGGCGGGTGACCTGGTGATCGAGCCAGCCTTCTTCCACGAGCGGCACGAATAATGGGCAGGCCTGTGAAAACACCCGAATGTCCGGGGCGCGCTGATGTATTGCGCGGGCATAGGCGTTACTGTTGATGGTAGTGGGAGTGCCGATCACCCCCACATATTTTTGCTGTGTTGCAGCAATGGCGCCCAGCGCGCCGGCATCAATCACATCCAGCACCGGCACGGGGGAGAGGTCGCGCACTACCTGCGAGGCTACGGCGGCCATGGTGTTGCACGCAATGATGAGTAGCTTGACGTTCTGCTGGAGCAGGAATTCCGTGATCTGTGTTGTGAAATGGCTGATGGTTTCGACCGACTTCACCCCATAGGGTACGCGCGCCGTGTCGCCGAAGTAAACGATGTTCTCAAACGGCAGACGCTCCATGAGCGCGCGTACGACGGTAAGGCCGCCGACGCCGGAGTCGAATACGCCGATGGCGTTGCTGGAGCTGGGAGGCATAATATTCAGTATGGCAAAATGCTGTTGGATATACACTCTCGAGTATACAGGTTTTAGTGCCTCAAGTGATTGCTTTGGTTCCTTCTCGCCCCTCTTCAAAAAATCCACACTCTGCCGCTATAGAACATGTAGCAACCGGCATTGTCTACTCGTTATATACCCCCGTTTCACGCCGGCTCTCAGGCGCAGAAGTAACGTCAGACAGAGAGGTGAGCATGTTAGGCTGGCTGAGAAAAAGATTCGCCCGATGGCTTGCCCAGGAGATGGACGCCAAGGCCTTCCCGCTGTGTGATTTCGAGCGTTTGCGCCGGGTGATTCGCCCCGGTGATGTGGTGCTGATAGAGGGGCGTACCCGCCTTAGCGGTTTTATCAAAAACATCACGCAAAGCCAGTGGACCCACTCCGCGCTCTATGTTGGGTATCTTCATGAAATAGAGGATGAGGGGGTACGCTGGCATATCCAGAGGTTTTATGACGGTGATCTCAGTGAGCCGTTATTGATCGAGGGTCTGATTGGCCAAGGCATTATCGTTGCACCACTGAGCCGCTATCGTGACGCCCATCTGCGTGTTTGCCAGCCGCGCGGTTTGTCATCCGATGATGCATATAAAGTGATTGGATTTGCCGTGCGGCATCTGGGTGTCGAGTACGATATTCGCCAACTGTTCGATCTGGCGCGGCTGATGTCTCCTTACAGCATGCTGCCACGGCGTTGGCGGTCCAGCCTGTTTAATATTCGCGCGGATATTTCCAAGCGCACCATCTGCTCCACGCTGATTGCTGCGGCGTTTGAGTCCGTGAATTTCCCGGTATTGCCGGTGGCGCGCCGCAGTGACAATGGCGGGCTGCGGCTCTATCCGCGCAATGCGCGCTTGTGCATACCCCGTGACTTTGATTATTCTCCCTACTTTGATGTTGTGAAATGTCCTCTGCCGCCATTGGACGATGTAGGCGTGTATCGCCAGCTGCCTTGGGATAGCAGCAGGGCGATTTGCAATAACGAAAATGACTGCGTCATGCCCGTGGCTCCGGCATCGTCCCTGGTGACCAATGCCAGCGATGAAGCCGCCGCGCGCAATGGTATGCAATGGCGCAGCCGCCGTGCCCGAAGGCATAGAGTTATAGTGGGAGCGACCAAGACATGATGTCCTTTTTGTTGGTGGTAGGTGTTTTGCTGGCCGCTATGGTGGCGCTGCTCGGTATTCCGGCATTACGGCGGCCTTTAATCAGTAACCGGATATTGCCATGGTTCCGCGCTGCACTGCCGCCCATGTCGCAAACCGAGCGCGATGCGATAGAGGCGGGTACGGTATGGTGGGAGGGCGATCTCTTCAGTGGCCGCCCCGACTGGAACAAGCTACTCGCCATTCCCGCGCCGAAACTCAGCGCCGAGGAGCAGGCGTTTCTCGATGGCCCGGTGGAAGAGCTGTGCCGCATGCTCAACGACTGGCACATCACCGAGGAATTGCACGATCTGCCGCCGCATGTCTGGCAATTCATCAAGGACAACCGTTTCTTCGGCATGATCATCCCGAAAAAATACGGTGGCCTGGAATTCTCCGCCCTGGTGCATTCCGCAGTGGTGATGAAGATCTCCGGCCGTAGCGTGGCGGCGGGCGTGACGGTGATGGTACCCAATTCTTTAGGCCCGGCGGAGCTGCTGCTGCACTACGGCACGGAGGAGCAGAAGAACCATTATCTGCCGCGTCTGGCGCGTGGTGAGGAGGTGCCGTGCTTTGCGCTCACCGGCCCGGAGGCGGGTTCGGATGCCAGCTCTATCCCGGATACAGGCGTGGTGTGCCGTGGCATGTTTCAAGGGAACGATGTCGTTGGCATTCGTCTCAATTGGGATAAGCGCTATATCACCCTTGGCCCGGTAGCGACGGTGCTGGGTCTGGCCTTCAAGCTCTATGATCCAGACGGGTTGTTGGGCAGCAAAAAGGAATTGGGCATCACCTGCGCGCTGATCCCGACCAATACGCCGGGCATCACTATCGGCAATCGCCATTTCCCTCTCAACATTCCCTTCCAGAACGGGCCGAACAGCGGCAAGGATGTGTTTATTCCGCTGGATTGGATTATCGGCGGTGCGGCGGGCGCGGGCCAGGGCTGGCGCATGCTCATGGAGTCTCTGGCGGCAGGGCGTTCCATCTCGTTGCCTGCGCAGAGTGTGGGAGCGAGCAAGCTGGCATGCCGCGCCACAGGCGCCTATGCGCGCATCCGCAAGCAATTCAAGATGCCCATTGGCCGCTTCGAGGGCGTGGAAGAGGCCCTGGCGCGTATCGCCGGTTATACTTACATGATGGACGCCGCGCGTATCATGACGGCAGGTGCCGTGGATCTGGGCGAGAAGCCCTCGGTGGTGTCGGCCATTGTCAAATATCATCTCACCGAACGCATGCGCAAGGTGGTCAACGACGCGATGGATGTGCAGGGTGGCAGCGGCATCTGCATGGGGCCGCGTAACCTGCTGGGGCGTGTTTATCAGTCCATCCCCATCGGTATTACGGTGGAGGGCGCGAACATTCTCACGCGTAGCCTGATCATCTTCGGCCAAGGCGCGGTGCGCGCCCACCCCTACGTGTTGAAGGAGATGCGGGCGGCGACGGATACCGATCCGCAACGCGCATCCGAGCAGTTTGACAAGGCATTTTTCGGGCACATCGGATTCACCGTGAGTAATGCCATTCGCGCGCTGCTGTATGGTTTGACGGGAGCGAGTTTTGCGGGTGCGCCAGCGCAGGCTGGGCCGGAGCGTCATTATTATCGGCAATTGACACGCATGAGCGCCGCGTTCGCATTGGTGGCCGATGCGTCCATGTTGATGCTGGGCGGGGCGCTCAAACGCAAGGAAAAGCTTTCCGGGCGGCTGGCCGATGTGTTGAGCCAATTGTATCTGGCATCCACCGTGCTCAAGCGCTTCGCCGATCAGGGACGCCCCGCCGCCGATCTGCCTCTGCTGCAATGGGCCTGCGATGATGCGCTGCATCAAATGCAGGAGGCGCTGGACGGCTTGTTGCGCAATCTCCCGAACCGGGGCGCCGCCGCGCTGCTGCGCCTGCTGGTCTTTCCTCTCGGCAAGCCGTATGCTGCACCGCATGATGCCTTGGGCCACAAGGCTGCGAGCCTGCTGCTGGAGCCTTCCGAGGCCCGCGACCGGCTGACGTTGGGAGTGTACGCCCCCACTGATCTTGCCGAGCCGCTGGGGCGCCTGGAAGACGCGTTGACCAAGACCATCGCCGCCGAGGCAGTGGAGAAAAAACTGCGTGCGGCGCTGAACGCGGGCGCAGCGAACGGCAATGACGAGGTGGCGCGGATACGCGAAGCCGTCAAACAAAGTGTGATCAGCGAAGATGAAGCAGGTGTCTTGCTTGACGCCATTGCCGCGCGCAAAGAGGTGATTAAAGTCGATGACTTTGCGCCTGAGTATTGGAAAACGGAGGAAATCGAGTGGCCAACGGAACAGAAAATGCCGGCAAAACGGTTTATATAATCGACGGCAGCCGCACGCCGCAGCTCAAGGCGAAAAACAAGCCGGGGCCATTTACCGCCAGTGATCTGGCGGTGGCGGCGGGGCGTCCGCTGCTGGCGCGTCAGCCCTTTGAACCCGGTGATTTTGACGAAGTGATTCTGGGTTGCGTGATGCCGGGGCCGGATGAGGCCAATATCGCGCGCGTTACGGCGCTGCGTCTGGGATGCGGCAAGCACGTCCCGGCGTGGACGGTGCAGCGTAATTGCGCCTCTGGCATGCAGGCGCTCGACTGTGCCGCGCACGACATCGCCGCGGGCCGCGCCAACCTGGTGTTGGCGGGCGGTGTGGAGTCGATGAGCCATGCGCCTGTGCTGCTCAACACCGACATGGTGGGCTGGCTGGGCGAATGGAGCGCGGCGCGCAACTTTGGCGCTAAACTTATTGCCCTGAGCAAATTGCGCCCTGCCTACTTTTCGCCGATTATTGGTTTACTGCGTGGACTCACCGATCCCGTTGTCGGCCTGTCCATGGGGCAGACCGCCGAAAATATCGCGCACCGCTTTAACATCAGCCGCGAGCAGATGGACGCCTTTGCCCTGGAAAGCCACCGCCGCCTGGCCAAGGCGCAGGATGACGGTCTGCTGAATGAGATCGAAACCCTCTACGATACGCGGGGCAATGCCTACGAATACGATGACGGTCTGCGCCGCGATGGCGACTTGGCTAAACTCGCCAAACTCAAACCGGTCTTCGACCGCCATTTTGGTAATGTCACCGCAGCCAACAGCGCGCAGATCACCGATGGCGCGGCGCTGCTGATTCTGGCAAGCGAAGAGGCCGTTGATAAATATCAACTGCCGGTGCTGGGCCGCATTATCGACAGCCAATGGGCGGGCTTGGAACCGGCGCAAATGGGGCTCGGCCCCGCCCATGCCATGGCGCCGATTATGCGGCGGCGCGGATTGGCGATTGGCGATATCGACTACTGGGAGATCAATGAGGCTTTCGCCGCGCAGGTGTTGGCTTGCCTGGCGGCATGGAAAGATGCCGATTATTGCCGCGCTGAGCTGGGACTGGAAGGAGCGATGGGCGAGATCGACCATGCGCGGCTTAATGTCGATGGCGGTGGCGTGAGCCTTGGGCATCCGGTTGGGGCGAGTGGCGCACGCATTGTGTTGCATCTATTGAATGTATTAAAACGCACTAACACACGGCGCGGCATGGCCAGCCTGTGCATCGGCGGTGGTCAGGGCGGCGCGATGCTGGTT
This sequence comes from Gammaproteobacteria bacterium, assembly GCA_016191235.1. Lineage (GTDB taxonomy): Bacteria > Pseudomonadota > Gammaproteobacteria > Ga007554 > LNEJ01. Next base: position 11,467 of record JACPOZ010000004.1, on the reverse strand, counting down.
GAAAGCGGAAGGGAGTGACGATGACAGAACCCACCTACAAGAATTGGCGCATTGAGCGTGATAGCGACGCTATCGTCTGGCTGCATCTGGACAAGGCTGGAAGCGCCGCCAACGTGCTCTCCGGCGATGTGCTGGAAGAACTCAATGCCATCCTCGATTCATTCGTCTCGGAACAACCTCGCGGCCTGATCATTCTGTCCGACAAGCCCAACGGCTTTATCGCCGGGGCGGATATCAATGAATTTGTGCCGCTGAAAGAACCCGCCGAGGCCTTGGCGTTGATCCACCGGGGGCAAAAGGCTTGCGATAAGATTGCCGCGCTGAAATGCCCCACCGTGGCGCTGATCCATGGCTTTTGTCTTGGCGGCGGCATGGAGTTGGCGCTGGCATGCCGGTACCGCATTGCGGATGACGACGCGCGCACTCGCCTTGGCTTGCCTGAGATTAAACTTGGCATTCATCCCGGTTTCGGCGGCACAGTACGCCTGCCGCCGCTGGTGGGCGCGCCCGCCGCGATGGACCTGATGCTCACCGGCAGAACTATCGACACGCGTGCCGCGAAAAAGATGGGGCTGATCGATTATGCCGTACCTACCCGTCATTTGAAGCGCGCCGCGCGCGGCGTGGTGATGAATCCGCCCGCACCGCATCGCCCCAAGGGCTGGCTGGCGCTTACCAATAACAGTCTGGTGCGTCCGTTCCTGGCGCGGACGATGCGCGCCAAAGTGGCGGAGAAGGCCCTCGCCACGCATTATCCTGCACCGTATGCGTTGATCGATTTGTGGCAGAAACACGCCGATGACCCGGCCCGCATGATGCAGGAAGAGGCTGCCTCCGTTGCGCGCTTTGTACTGGGCGACACGGCGCATAATCTGGTGCGCGTGTTCTTTCTGCAAGAGCGGCTTAAATCATTGGGCAAAAAAGAGCTGATTGCGCCACGCCATGTGCATGTTATCGGTGGCGGTGTGATGGGTGGCGACATTGCCATCTGGTGCGCGCTGCAAGGTATGCGCGTCACGGTGCAGGACCGCAAGCACGAAACCCTGGCGAAGGTCATCAAGCGCGCCTATGCGTTGTACAAGAAGCGGCTCAAGCAGCCGCGTCTGATCCAGGCGGCGCTGGATCGCCTGATTCCGGACGACAAGGGCGACAGTGTGAGCCATGCCGATGTGGTGATAGAGGCGATCTTTGAGGACATTACTGCGAAACAGAATCTCTACCGCCAAATCGAACCCAAGCTCAAACCGGGCGCGTTGCTTGCCACCAACACGTCCAGTATACCGCTCGAAGTACTGAGTGAAGCGCTCGCCAATCCGTCGCGTCTCGTCGGGTTGCACTTCTTCAATCCCGTGGCGCAAATGCAATTGGTGGAGATCGTTAGCAGCCCGATTACAGACCCTGAAGTGGCGCGCCAGGCTGCCGCCTTTACGCGCCATATCGACCGTTTGCCGTTGCCCGTGAAAAGTTCACCGGGTTTTCTCGTCAACCGTGTGCTCATGCCTTATCTGCTCGAAGCCGTAACGCTGGAATGGGAAGGTGTACCGGCCACGGTTATTGACAAGGCAGCGCTCGATTTTGGCATGCCAATGGGGCCGATCCGTCTGGCGGATACGGTTGGCCTGGATATTTGCCTGTCTGTTGCGGAGATTCTGTCGCAGCGCTTGAATGTCGATGTGCCGCCGCGCCTGCGTGAACTGGTGAGTGCCGGTCGGCTGGGCGTCAAGAGCGGACAGGGATTTTACACCTATCACGGTGACAAGCCGCAGATGCCGCGCCTCAAGCCGGGGTATGTTCCGCCTTCAGATGTGGCGGAGCGTCTGATACTGCGCTTTCTGAATGAAGCGGCGGCGTGTCTGCGCGAAGGCGTGGTCGCCGATGCCGACCTGATCGATGCGGGGGTGATATTCGGCACAGGGTTTGCCCCGTTCCGCGGCGGCCCGATTAATTACGTTCATGAATCTGGCGTCGAGACCCAGCGCAAGAAACTGCAAGCTCAAGTGCTTTTGTAACACTTTGGGTTCACCCCAAGGTTTTCGAGAGGTGCTTTTGAAGCCGGGCGCTGGTTTTCGCGGACTTTCAGTCCGCTGCGCCCGGTGCCAGAACCCACCGGCTTTAGCCGGTGGTCGTTCAGTTACCATAGCAAATGGTGCATGAGATGCACCCTAATTGAAGTTCAGAAAACTATGATGACAAAAACATCCGACATCATTCCCATCGAAACAGCCCGCACCCTGCACGGGCTGTTTCGCGAGCGCGTCAGGCGCACACCCGAGGCGGTCGCCTATCGCCATTTCGACGAACAGGACAAGCAATGGAAAGACACCACCTGGGCAGAGATGGCCAGCCACGTGGCACGCTGGCAGGCGGCGATGGCGCGTGAAGGGTTGCAGCCGGGTGATCGCGTCGCGCTATTGATGCGCAATTGCCGCGAATGGGTGATCTTCGAACAAGCCGCACTCGGCCTGGGGCTGGTGGTAGTGCCGCTTTATCCCAACGACCGGGCCGATAATATCGCCTACATAGCGCAAGATGCCGGCGTGCGATTATTGTTGACCGAAAATGGAGATCAGTGGCGCAGTTTGTCGGAAGTGCGTGCTCAGCTCGAGGGTTTATTGCGTATTGTTACCCTGCGCCCCGTGGTCGACGCTACAGAGCCGCGACTGCAACCTGCCACAGAATGGCTGCCTGAGAAATGCGGCGAACTGCATACCCATGATTGCGATCCTACGGCGCTTGCCACTATTGTTTATACCTCCGGCACCACTGGGCGCCCCAAAGGTGTCATGCTCAGCCACCTTAATATATTGTGGAATGCGCACAGTTGCCTGGACAGTGTCCCCGTTTACCGCGAAGATCTGTTCCTGTCATTTTTACCGCTGTGCCACACCTACGAACGTCTGGTTGGCTATTATTTGCCGATGATGTCGGGCGCCACGATTGCCTATGCGCGCGCCATTCCTTTATTGGCCGAGGACATGCTTTCCGTGCGGCCCACCATCATGGTGTCTGTGCCGCGCATTTATGAAAGAATCCATGGCAAGATCAAGGCGCAACTGGAAGATGGGCCAGCGCTCAAGCGCAATCTTTTCAATGCCGCCGTTGAAACAGGGTGGTCGCGTTTTGAACACCAGCAAGGGCGCGGCTCATGGCGTGTCTCCCATCTGCTCTGGCCGCTGTTCGACAAGCTTGTGGCAAGCAAGGTGATGGCAAAGATGGGTGGCAGGCTGCGCGTCGCCATGTGCGGTGGCGCACCTATTTCCCTGCCGGTGGCAAAGCTTTTTATCGGGCTTGGTCTGCCTCTCCTGCAAGGCTATGGCCTTACCGAGGCCAGCCCCGTCATCAGTACCAACAAGGAACATGATAACGATCCATCCGGCATCGGCCCGCCGATCCGCGATGCGCTCGTCCGCATCGGCGAGGAAGGGGAGCTTTTAGCTAAAACCCCCGGCGTCATGCTGGGCTACTGGCATAACCCGGAAGCCACTGCAAAGGCTATTGATGCCGATGGCTGGTTGCACACCGGTGATAAGGCGCGCATTGAAAATGGACACATCTACATCACCGGACGCCTCAAGGAAATCATCGTCATGGCCAATGGCGAGAAGGTTCCCCCCGCCGACATGGAGATGGCCATTGCTCTCGACCCCTTGTTTGAACAGGTGATGGTCGTCGGTGAAGGAAAGCCGTATCTAAGTGCGCTGGCGGTGTTGAACAAGGAACACTGGATGAGCCTGGCGAACGAATCAGGTCTGGACCCTGCCGCCCCTGCATCTTTAAAAGATAAACGTGTATGCAGCGCCGTGTTGCAAAGAATCGCCGAGCAATTGCGCGGCTTTCACGCCTACGCACAGGTGCGACGCGTCGCGCTTGATCTTGAGCCGTGGACGGTGGAAAACGGGCTGATCACCCCTACCCTCAAACTGCGGCGCAGCCGCGTGCTGGAGCGGTACCATGAGGCTGTGGAGAAGCTCTACGAAGGGCATTGATTGAAGGCGTTAATAGGCGCCTGTTTCAATTCGCCCCAATATTTTCCCGCCCTTCGCGGACCCTATATTCTGGATGGAAGTTCCAATGCAAGCCACTCATGCCACTCTGCCCGAAAATCGCCAGCCCACCCTGCGCCTGGTGGCGATGCCTACCGATGTCAATGCTGCGGGTGACATCTTCGGTGGCTGGATCATCTCCCAGATCGACATCGCCGGCAGCATCGAAGCCCACCGCCGCGCCAAAGGCAGGGTCGTCACCGTTGCAGTGAATTCCGTGCAATTCCATGAGCCGGTGTTCGTTGGTGATCTCGTGAGTTGCTATGCTGAAGTTATAAAAGTAGGGCGTACTTCCATTACAACCAGCGTCGAAGTTTTCGCTGAGCGCGTCTGGCATGACGGCTCGAAGACCATCAAAGTGACGGAAGCGACGCTGACGTATGTTGCCCTGGATGAGCATCGCCGGCCGAAGGTGGTGCCAGCAGAGTAGTAAGTGTAGCGTGCGCCATGCGCACGACAAGAAGGCTTGAATGAATGGCTACATTTCGTAGAGCGTTGACGCCAGGTGGCACATATTTCTTCACGGTCAACGCATACCGCCGCCAACGCATTTTGACCGAGCCACGAATTTACACCGCGCTCAAAACGGCGATCCAGCGAGTCAAGGAGTCGCACCCTTTCGGCATCGAAGCCTTTGTGCTTTGCCGGATCATTTGCATTGCATTTGGCGCCTGCCTTCGGGGGATGCGAACTACTCGCTGAAATGGAATTTGATCAAGCGGCAGGTGAGCCAAGCTATGCGTGCTCATTTAGTGGAGAGTGTTACAGAATTACGTGTGAAACGCCGGGAATTGGGTTTGTGGCAGCGGCGGTTCTGGGAGCATCAAATTCGGGATGAAGGTGATTTCATGCGGTATGTTGATTACATTCATTTCAATCCCGTGAAACACAGGTATGTGCAGCGTGTGATGGATTGGCCGTATTCGAGTTTTCATGCGCATGTGAGGAAAGGCTTATGCCCAATAGATTGGGCCGGATGTGGCGATGAAGGCGAGGTATACGGTGAATGGTCTGATAGTGGTTGATCGTGCGCACAGCGCACGCTACGCTTGCTGTTTCGTGGCTGGCACGCTGGTTCATACCAAAGAAGGCTTGGTGCCCATTGAGAACATCAAGGTTGGTGATTGGGTGCTGTCGCAGCCGGAAGAAACCGGCGACCAGGCTTATAAGCGTGTGGTGCGGACTTTACAGTTCGAGGACAAGGAGGTGTGGAGCGTCGAGATATTCCCCAAGGCGGAGCTTGATCAAGCTCGATCAGAAGGCCGGATGATCAATGAGGGGACCGTTTCTCGTTTGGTGGTGACAGGGAACCATCCATTCTGGGTCAAAGGGAAGGGTTGGACGAGGGCAGATCAGCTTGGCGAAAGATCGTTCCCCAGCGGCGAATCCCTTCAATTAGAGATGGCGGATGGCCAGTCTGTCGTGGTTTCACGTGTTGAGCCGATCATGCGGACGACTGTCAAGAACATTGGCTGGGTTCAAGGTGCCGCGCACGATGAATATGGGGATTCCATTGACCTAAGTAAGGGGGCCGCTTCAGCTGAATTCGATTTCAAAACACGTGATATGAGTGATCACGGTGATTTGAATAAGGGGGTGAATTGGTGGGATCGGGAAAACACACTCCATTGTACGGTTTATAACTTGGAGGTGGAGGACTTCCATACCTAATTATGTGGGCACATTAGGGGTCTGGGTACACAACACGAATTGTGACGCCAATCTCGGTGAGCAAGCGTAGCGTGCGCCATGCGCACGACAGAAAGGGTTGAATGAATGGCTACATTTCGTGGTGAGCCGCGTTACCTTCGAAGACACAGCACCCGTCCTCGTCCCGTTGGCCCAAGCCTCTGATATAGAAACCCGGCTTCGCCCCCCCCTCGCTACGCTCTCCCCGCAGGGCGGGAGAGGGTTGGGGTGAGGGGACATATTGATTCTCCCATTGAAATGGAATTGGAATTAGGTGGTCAGCAGTTTCTGTATTTCCATTACCTCCGCCCGCGCATCATTGAGAGTAATAAGACACTGTTCGGGCGTCAGGCCCAGTTTGTCACAGGCAGGAATCGTGGGCCATTCAGTTATACCAAAATGGTGGCTGGTGCCGACGTGGCTGTACAGGTTGGCCATGAGTACGACATCGACATAATCAGCTTGCGGGCCGGGATTGCGCGCCAGATTTTCGTGTTCGGCGGCCACTGCAACCATTTCCGGAGGGAAGTTCCAGGCTTCGAGGATGACTTTGCCTATCTGGGGATGCAGGAGAGTGACCAGGCGATCAACGGTTTGCTCATTCTCAAGCAGGCTGGGGAACATCTCCAGTTGCATCAGAATTGGCAACTTTCCGATGTCATGTATCAGTCCTGCCAGCATGGCCTGCTCCGGCATGAGTCGGGTGAATTTATGGGCCAGCACGTGGCTGATGGCCGCCACCTGAATGGTATGCGCCCATGTCGTTTTTAAGCGGTGTTTTATGGCGGACGGCACCTGGGCCTGAAATAGCTGGCTGACGACGACACTGGTGATCAGATTGCGTACCAGGGAGTTTCCGAGGCGGGCGATGGCGGTTTGTATATTAAGGATCGGGTTGTTGCCGCGATAGAGCGGGCTGTTTGCTACCTGTAACAAACGTGCCGACAAAACAGGATCGGTGCCGACAAGCTGTGCAAGCTGTGCGGCTGTGACATTCGGTGCAGAGGCTGCTTTACGCACCCTGATGGCGACTTCCGGGAGGGTGGGCAATCCTATCCGCTTGTGCCGGATGTCATCCAGCAATCTGGAAATGAACCTGTCTTCGAGATCCGCTGTGGTGTCTTGTCTGGCGTGTTGGGTGGCCGTCATGCCGCAATCCTTTGTTTTGCTGAATATACTTATGTTAGCTTTTCGGCTGCCTCCCTGGATAACTTTAGTTTTTTAACGGGCGATCAGGTTTCTGAAGGGGATAGCGGATAAGGCAAGTCCCGGAATGCGAGCGCTGCCCCACCAGTGCTATGTAAATGCACACTGTTATGCTCGGCAGACTTGATTTCCACCACGGCGAGTGCATCAAAGCCGCCTTCGGTCGCTGGTTGCGCGGTGACGATAGCCCCAATGCCTTGAGTATTTTCGGTGCCGGAGCCATACAGTGCGTCACCCGGTTGAGGTGCCGTGTCTGACAGAAGATGGGCAAGATACATGCGCCGCTTGAGCGTGCCGAGGTAGTGCATGCGCGCTACGATTTCCTGGCCGGGATAGCAGCCTTTCTTAAAGCTCACGCCGTTAACGAGGTGCAGGTTGACCATCTGCGGCACAAAGGCTTCGCTGGTGGCGGTATAAATAGTGGGAATGCCAGCGCGAATGTCGAGCAGGTCCCATACGCTTGCACCCACTGGCGTGGCATGGGCACTGAGTTTGTTCCAAATTTCCTTGGCGGCTGAAAATTCTCCAGTAATCTCAAAGCGTGGCTGCGCGCCGGGGAGGCGTATTACGGTAAGTCCGTTGTTGTGTATGGCGCCGTCAACGTCTTCCGGCAAGTCGCCCAGTATGTCTTTTAATTCGGTTTTGCCTTTGCCATACGGGCTGGCAATGCCGATGCGCACCAGCGCGTCGCTGGCATCTTCCAGCATGACCTTGGCGCGCAGTACAAACATGCGCAAGCGCTTGAGGGTGGCATCAATGAGCTCCTGCGGCATGCGCAAATAATAAGCATCATCGCGCATGAAAATACGAAAACAGGCCAAGATCCGCCCCTTTGGGTTGCAATAGGCGCTCATCTGGCTGTGGTTCTGCGACACCTCGCGCACGTCGTTGCTGAACTGATTCTGAAGGAAAGTGGCGGCATCCGGTCCGCGGACGGCGATCAGCCCGATGTGCGACAGGTCGGCAATGATGGTGCCGGTTGCCAGCGCCTGTAGCTCCTGCGAGGGATTGCCGAAATGGCGCACACCATCAGGCTCGATAACAGCGCCAGCGGCTTTGATAACGGTTTTCCATTCTGTGTTCATTCTGTAAACGGCCTTATTTGTGCATATTACAAAGGTAGTTAATAACCAGTTCCCGCATAATACTGGACGGATGCCTCAAGTGATATAAACTAATGTCCGATGATAAATAAAATGGCTAAAAATATAAAACGCCCCATCTTCATGGATCTGCTGCGCATTCGCATGCCAGTGGTTGCCGTTCTTTCCTTCGCTCACCGTGTTACGGGGGGGATGCTGTGCCTGCTCATTCCGTTTGTTATCTATCTGCTGGATCTGTCGCTGCGCGATGCACAAGGTTATGCCGAGGCACTGGCAATCCTGGCTTCGCCAGCCGTCAAATTCATGGCGGTGTTACTGTTGTGGGGTTTTGCTCATCACCTGTTGGCGGGTATTCGCTTTTTATTGATTGATGCCGATATCGGTGTCGAGCGTGACAGCGCGCGCCGTAGCGCCTGGGTTGTCAATGTCGGCGGCTTGATTGTGCCGATCATTGCTCTAGTGGTGTTGCTATGATCTGGCGCGCCTCCGGTTTCCGTGCATGGCTGTTGCAGCGCTTGAGCGCGGTTTACATGGCGCTCTTCATTGGTATGTTTGTATTGCATCTGGTGTTGGCTGCGCCAGGCTCCTATCAGGAGTGGCGAGACTGGATGGCGCTGCCTTTTGTTGTCGTGACCACCAGCCTGTTTTTTGCCGCGCTGTTGATCCACGCCTGGGTGGGCCTGCGTGACGTGATTATGGATTATGTGCGCCCGCTGGGGGTGCGTTTTGTGTTGTTGACGTTGGTGGCGGCAAGTTTGTTGGCGATGGGGCTGTGGGTGCTGCGTATTCTGATGATGGGAGGGGCGGCATGAGCCAGATCAGAGCTAATATACCAAGCCGCAAGTTCGATGTGCTGGTGATCGGCGCGGGCGGTGGCGGGCTGCGTGCGGCCTTGCAGTTGGCGCAGGATGAGGCCAACGTGGCGGTGGTGTCCAAGGTGTTTCCGACGCGCTCACACACCGTCGCCGCGCAGGGCGGGATGAACGCCGCGTTGGCCAATGTGTCGCCGGACAACTGGCACTGGCACATGTACGACACCGTCAAGGGCGGCGACTTCCTCGGTGATCAAGACGCCATCGAATACATGTGCCGCGCCGCGCCTGGTGATTGAGCTTGAGCACATCGGTGTGCCGTTTTCGAGGCTGGATAACGGCAAGATCTATCAGCGCGCTTTCGGCGGTCAGAGCCAGAACTTCGGCGGCGACCAGGCGGCGCGCACCTGCGCTGCGGCGGACCGCACCGGGCATGCCATCCTACACGCGTTGTATCAGCAAAACATCCGCGCCAAAACCCATTTTTTCGACGAATATTTCGCCATTGATCTGCTCAAGGATGACGAGGGTTATATTCTGGGTGCGCTGGTGCTGGAGATCGAAACCGGAGAGCCGCTGGTGATCCAGGCTAAAACCACATTACTTGCGACCGGTGGGGCAGGGCAGTTATTCCGTACCAACACCAACGCCCGCATCAACACCGGCGATGGTATGGCGATGGCGCTGCGCGCCGGTGTTCCGCTGCAAGACATGGAGTTCTTCCAGTTTCATCCCACCGGCATTGCCGGTAAGGGCATGTTGATTACGGAAGCCGCGCGCGGCGAGGGTGGTTACCTTGTGAATGGCGAGGGCGAACGCTTTATGGAGCGCTACGCCCCCCACGCCAAAGACCTGGCGAGCCGCGATGTCGTGAGCCGCGCCATTGCCACCGAGGTGCGCGAAGGCCGGGGTTGCGGACCCAACAAGGATTTTATACTGCTGAAGGTCGACCATCTCGGCGAGGATGTAGTGCGTAAGCGCCTGCCAGGGATACGCGACATGGTGCAGACCTTTTTGCATATCGACCCCATTAACACCGCCATACCCGTATTCCCCACGGCGCACTATACCATGGGCGGCATTCCTACCAACCGTTTCGGGCAAGTCGTGGCGCCGCACCACCAAGGCGCGGAAGAGCCAGTGCCCGGACTCTATGCCGTCGGTGAGTGTGCCTGCGTCTCGGTGCACGGTGCCAACCGCCTGGGTGGCAATTCGTTGCTGGACATCGTCGTGTTTGGCCGTGCGGCGGGCAATCACATCAGTGAATACCTGCGCGAAAACCGCTACAGCCGTCCTCCGGCAGCGAGCAGCGTGGATCAGGCGCTGCAGCGTCTCGCGCGCTGGGATCGGCGCGGCGATGGCGAGACGGTGGATGCGCTGCGCAATGATCTCAAACGCGCCATGGAACATTACTGTGGCGTGTTCCGCACCGAGGATGTGTTGCGTGAGGGGCTGGAGAAGGTGTGGGAGATTGAGGAGCGCCTGCAAAATGTCTGCCTCAAGGATCACAGCAAGGTCTTCAACACTGCACGCATCGAGGCCCTGGAGCTGGAAAATCTGGTGGACATCGCGCTCGCCACGGTGAGTTGCGCCTTGGCGCGCAAGGAAAGCCGCGGCGCCCACTCCCGCATCGACTATCCCGAGCGTGACGATGTTAAATGGCTGAAACACAGCCTGTACTCCAAACAGAATCGTCAGATTGATTACAAACCGGTGCGGATGAAACCGCTGACTGTGGAGAGTTTTCCGCCCAAGCCGAGGGTGTATTGATATGCGCTTCTCCATTTATCGCTACAACCCTGAAACAGACGCCGCGCCGCGCATGCAGGACGTTGATCTGCCGGACGTAGATATTGCGCCCGGCATGATGCTGCTCGACGCGCTACGCCTGATCAAGGCAAACGACGAAAGCCTGTCCTTCCGCCACTCCTGCGGCGAAGGCGTGTGCGGTTCGGATGCCATGAACATCAATGGTCGCAACGGGCTGGCCTGCATCACACCCCTTGCCAGCCTCAAACAACCGATTGAGATCAGACCCGTGCCCGGCATGCCGGTGATCCGCGACCTGGTGGTTGATATGAGCCAGTTTTACCACCAATACCGTGCCATCCAGCCCTATCTCATCGTTCATGATCCCGAGCCTGAAGTTGAGTACCTGCAGATGCCGGAAGAGCGCGACCAGCTCGATGGTTTGTATGAGTGTATCCTGTGTGGCTGCTGCTCCACCGCCTGCCCCTCGTTCTGGTGGAACCCTGACAAATTCCGTGGTCCGGCAGCGCTCTTGCAGGCCTATCGTTTTCTCGCCGATAGCCGCGATCAGGCCACGGCCGAGCGTCTCGAAGCGCTGGAAGGTCCGTACCGATTGTTCCGTTGCCACACCGTGATGAACTGTGTCGATGTCTGCCCCAAGGGATTGAATCCCACCAAGGCCATCGGAAAAATCAAGAAACTAATGTTGAAGCATTTGATCTAATGAGGAGTGTCGAGCGCGCCCGATTGTACTGGCAATGCCGCCGTGGCATGCTGGAGCTGGATCTCCTACTGCAGGCGTTTCTTGATGGGCAGTTTGACACCCTGGCCACGTCGGAACAGCAGGCATTTGCTGATCTGCTTG